>CAYUXO010000018.1:13131-36594 GCA_964448865.1 uncultured Anaerolineales bacterium | reverse complement strand
CGCCCCTACCTCCACAAAACCAATCAGTAAAAATAGCAGCACCGGCAGAACGATCGCCAATTCCACAAAACTCTGGCCCCTATTCTTCCACGAGGATCTGTTTTTATCTCTTTTCATAGTCACTTCCCGACTCAATACTTTCATTATATCGACAGATACCAACAGCGTCAAACCAGAATACCCGATTTACAGAATTGTTAGGTATTCCGGCAAAAAGGTAAAATCTTAACAAAAGAAGGATTAATTACTCCTGTCACAGATCATTATAACCAGTTTAATAACTATCCGAGTTGAGAATATTGTTAATTGGGGGAAAAATCCAATTTGGCCAGCTTCGACCATTTACATCCAACCATGTGATTGTTAATCTTATCAATGATTGATAAACCAGCCTTTCTTCATTTCCAGCACTAGTGTAGAATATCTTTAATTCTCTTTATCAGCAGGGATGATTATGATAAAAACACGTATCCTCAATATTGGTCCCACATTTGAAGCGATCCGGGATCAAGCAATCCTGGAAAAAAACGGCATCCGGGCGGTTGTGGTGCCCTATTACAAAGCCCCTTCATTTTATGTAGGCGATAACCAGCTCTCAGAACTTCTGGTCCGGGAAGACCAACTGGAAGGTGCCCGGGAACTATTAGGGCTGCCTGAAGAGGGCTAATTTCATTCGCTCTAGCAGGAGCGCCAGCTCCTGCGGTTCCAATAACGGGCGAGCTAGAAAACCCCTGATAGAAACAAGGATGCGGGATCCTCTGGGTGATAGTGAATTCCGCATTCTCATTTATAAACGGTAGTTATTGGTTATCTTTCAGGATCCCGCATCCTATATATTTCCGAATCCTTTGGTTTCATTTCATCAACTGCAGAGCGCCCGTAGGACAAAGCGGCAGTCAATCCACACAGCCCAGGCAGCGGGGCAGGATGCAGGTCGGGCAGCTCTCCCGGCCCCTCCTGTGTGAGCACTTTTCGCTCACAAACCAGCGATGCCGGACAGATTCCATCCTCGCTGCAGTAGGGATCACAGCGCTGATAATCCAGGACGACCTTAGGCTGGGGCATCAGATTCCTTTTCCAAATCCACTAGTAAATTCCCCAACTGCTCTTCCAGATCTTCCAGCTCTATTAACATGGACGCCGGAATGGAATGGGCCGGCAAGGATTGGCGCAATTCCAGGATCTTACCTTCTAATATCTTGATCTGCTGAACCTCATCTACCATTAACACTTCCCCTGCAGCTAAGATCAAGATCCTTCACGAGGTTTTCTGCGAGCAGCTTTGGCAGCTGCTTTTTCCTCTTTGACCTTTTCTTCCTGCGCGTAATATGTAGGTCGAATTCCGGCATAATAGGAAGCTGGTTTCAGCAGCCGTTCCATGTGATGAATGTTGACATCCATACGTTCAAAAGTTGCCAGTTCATAATCATGGTCCATCTTGATGGCATCAAAAGGGCAATATTCAGCACAGTAGCCGCAATTCATGCATAAATCAATATCAATGGCAAATTCCGCCGGTGTTTTTAGCGGTTTTCCAGTTTCCGGGTCTTCAGCACGAGTGATCCAGATGCACTGGGATGGACAGACTTTGGCGCAAATCCCGCATGCTGTACAGCGGGGAACTTTTTCATCACCCACTTCCTCATAAACCAGAAAAGGCACGTAACGGAAGTTTTCTGCCGTAGGAAGTCTTTCTTCCGGATAATTTACCGTAAAGATACCCTTGGTATCAGTCGTCATCCGCTGGCGCACACCTTCTTCTGTATAATATCGATCCCGACCAGCTCTGATATCCTCGGCATAGGTATCATATATATGTCTTAATGTCACTCCGAGGCCTTTAAGTATTCCTTGTCCTTTCATAAATATCTCCAGGGTCCTGTTTCAGGTCGTTAGCGGTCTACTTCTCCCAGCACAATGTCAATCGATCCCAGGATAGCAACCAGGTCGGCTATCTTTTCTCCCAGTGACATCTGCCTTAAACCAGTCAGGTTAATAAATGATGGAGCCCGGACATGGTAGCGGAAGGGATTGTCTGTTCCATCGGAAACAACATAAAATCCCAGCTCACCTTTGGGTCCTTCTACCCTGCCGTATGCTTCGCCTTTGGGCATGCGGAATTTATAAGCCGGTTTATTGGCCAGCGTCTCACCATTGGGCAGGTCATCAATAGCCTGCTGCAGTATGCGAATGCTCTGGCGGATCTCATCGAAGCGAATTAAGAAACGATCGTACACATCACCATGGTAGCGAACAGCCACATCAAAATCGAAGCGGTCATATATACTGTACGGATCAGCCCGGCGGATGTCATAGGGTACGCCGGAAGCCCGCAGCACAGGACCAACCGCTGATAAGCCAATAGCCTGTTCGGGTGTTAACACACCCACACCCTGGCTGCGGCTGACCACGATCTCATTTTCCACCAGGTAGCGATCCAATTCATCCACTTGACGCGGCAGGCGCTCATAAACCAGTTTCCGGATATGTTCTTCCATGCCTTCTGGCAGATCACGAACCACACCGCCAAAACGGAAGTAATTGCACATCATCCGGGATCCTGCCACTGCTTCAAAGATATCGAGGATCAATTCCCGTTCTTTGATAGTGTACAAAGCTGGTGTGAAATAAGCACCCAGATCGTTCAGGAAAAATCCGATTGCCATGAAGTGATTGAGTACCCGGGTCAGCTCGGCCATGATAACCCGAATATATTGAGCACGTTCAGGGGGTTGGTATTTTTCGCCCAGCAGTTTCTCTACAGTTACGGCATAAGCAAAGTTATTGCTCATCGAACAGAAATAGTCCAGGCGGTCGGTATAAGGCATGTTCATGGAGAAAGTATTACGTTCAGCAATTTTTTCGTGGTTGCGGTGCAAATAACCCATGACCGGTTCCAGATCCACAACCGTTTCACCATCCAGAGTGGCAACCATCCTGAAAACACCGTGGGTGGAAGGATGCTGCGGTCCAAGATTTACGACCAGCTGTTCCGTTTCAATGCCTGGATCACTTTCAATTTCCTGAGTTCCCTGGAAAAGCAATTCCTCGCCTTCAGGTATCCAGGTCTCTGGATTGAAGCCATCAGGATAGGCAATATTTTCTTGATAGGGATTATCCATTTCAATTTTGGATACTTTGCCTGCTGGCCAGCGATCCTCATAAGGTTTAAATTCACCCTCGTAAAACGCTTCTCGCCAGTCTTTGCGCAGGGGATGGCCGGCAAAACCTTCCCACATCAAGATCCGTTTGAGATTGGGGTGACCTGCAAATTTAATTCCCAGCAGATCCCAGGCTTCGCGTTCTTGGAAGTCAGCACCGGGATATAGATCATACATGGAAGGCACAACTGGATTCGATCTTGGAACCTGGGCCTTGATCTCCAGGATTGCTCCGCCAGTAGATTTGAACACATGGTATACCACTTCCATGTAATCTTCCGGATAGTAATCTACGCCAGTCACCGAGGTCAGGTGATCATATCCCAAATCATCCCGGAGAGATCCCATCAATTGCAGCAAGTTACCTGGGTCCACCAGCAAACCTTCATAACCTTCCCGTTCATCTGCCTCTACCAATTCCGGGAAACGATCGATCACGATTTTTTCATAAGATTGTAAAAGGTTGGTCTGTTCACTCATGACAGGCCCCCTTTCTCAGCTTCTTTTTTCATCAATGCTGGAAAATCTCGCAGGTCAATCAAATCCGGTCCCAGGACCGGCACCGGGATCCCCTCATCAGCTTCTTTTTGATACCAGCTGACATTTTTAATGGATTGGTGATCGATCATCTCTTGAATTTTCATTAAACCGTATAAAAGCGCTTGCGGTGTGGGGGGACAACCCGGAACATAAACATCTACCGGAATATATTTATCAACTCCAGCGATAACGTTGTAGCCCCGTTTGAAAGGTCCTCCTCCAGAGGCACAGGCACCCATGGATAACACATATTTGGGTTCCGGCATCTGGTTATACAACCGAACAACCATAGGAATCATCTTTTTTGTCACGGTTCCGGAAACTATCATCAGGTCACACTGGCGGGGACTGGGCCGCATGATCTCCATCCCAAAACGGGCCATGTCAAAGCGGGCTCCTGCAGTGGCAATCATTTCGATCGCGCAGCAAGCCAATCCAAAAAACATCGGCCAAACCGAGTAGCGACGGCCCCAGTTATAAATGCGATCCAGAGTAGTGATCGCAACAGTCCCTTCCAACTCGGGGGGAATGTTGAATTCTGGTTTGTTAAATTCTTCAGGCATTAAAATGCTCCTAGAGGTGGACAGGTTTTGAAAGAACGGTGAACTTCCCTATTATATTGCCCTTTGCCCTGCCCTGTCAATAAATATTTAAGATAAATTATTTTTGTTTATTTATAGTAGAATTGGATCATGCAGAGAACCAGGAGCAAGATCCTTCAGTATCTCCACCTCAACCCCGGTAAATCAGCTGGTGAATTAGGCCGCTTCCTGGAAATGACCACTGCCAATATACGCTACCACCTGGATATATTATTGGATGAGGGAAATGTCCAGATATCAGGGCAGCGTCCGGCAGGTGGAGCCGGACGGCCAATTTATCTTTACAATCTCAGCTCTCAATCTCTAGGTGACAGCCTGGCAGGGCTGCTGGAGGCTGTGTTCGAATCTATCGAAAAACATCCCGATCCTGACTCGATTCTTGAAATGATCGCTTCCAGGTTGGCAAATAAAAATTTGCCTGAGAAAGTCAATCGTATCACCCTCTATAACCTGGCAGTAGAATATCTCAACAGCTTGAACTATCATGCCAGCTGGGGAGCCCATCCCGAAGGACCCAGGATAGAGCTCAGGCATTGCCCCTACCGGGATCTCGCTCGAACAAATCCCTTGATCTGCCAGGTCGACCAACTATTATTATCCAGGCTATTTCAAATCCCCCTGGTCCTGACGCAAAAACGTGTCTTTGGAAATAATCCGTTTTCTCCCTGTATTTTTCAAACCTCTCAGTCTCAGGAAGAAAAGGGATGGTCACCTGTTATTTCAGAATGCGCCTAGCGATGCTGGCCGTCACCATGTCCGTGGGCTTCACTTTCCGCGCAGGAAAAAGCTCCCTGTAAATTACCTGCCAGGCAGCTTCCTTGACCGTACCGCTCGCTCCAGTTGCTGTCTCAATTCCAAATTGATTAAAGAATTGGATAGCCCTTCCTCCCATCTCGCCGCTTAACATCACGTCGGCGTTTTGTTCTTTGATAAAACCAGGAACCTGGCCTGGTTGGTGGCCGGCGTAAAAAGGGTTATCAATCATTGATATAGATGGGATATCATCCCCATCCACCTTAGAAAGGGCAAAGAAGGGGCATCTGCCAAAATGGTGGGTGTCGATACTATCAAAACCCTGGTTATTTTCTGCGGAAATGACTATGCGCATATCAAGTCCCTTTGACTAGTTTTTCATTTTCCTATTTTCTTTAGCCCTGAATTAACTTGTTGGGGACTCACTTTTGCAACATTGAATCGTTAAATAATTTTTCCCAGTCCTTTTCGATTGCCTGGGAAGCTTGACAACCCGGCATCAGTTTTGTCACTGGGATGCCCTGGGCCCTGGCTCTGATCAGTTCAAGATCAAAGGGTATTTCCTCCTCAATCCTGAGTCGGCAGATATTGTATTTCCGGTCCTTCAATCTTTAGATATTCTGATAAGGCGGCCTGGAGGGCAATCCTGTCGTCCCAGGGATATTCAATCTCCCCGAAACACATGGATTTTTCATGACCCTTACCACATACCAGAACTACATCTCCAGATTCCGCTTGACCCAGAGCAAAACGGATAGCTTCTCCCCGATCTCTCACCCTCCAGAAAGTTTTTCCTTCTACTCCCCCCTGCGATATAATTCCGTTCGCCATTTCATCCAGGATACCATCCAGTGATTCAGTCCGGGGATCCTCTGCCGTCAGCACAGTCAGATCCGCAAGTTCTCCAGACACCTCTGCCATCAATCGGCGCTTTTCCCGGTCCCTTAGTCCGGCAGATCCAAATACGGTTATTATCCGCTGATCCGTAAATTCACGAGCAGCATTGATAGCTCTACCGAGGGCATTGGGCGTGTGGGCAAAATCCACGATAGCCAGAAAATCCTGTCCCATTGAAAATGATTCCATGCGACCAGGTATCCCGGAAAGGTTTTTAATTCCTTTCTGGACAATTTCCCGATCGAGATCCAGGCCGGCCAGGCAGACTGCTGCGGCTGCCAAGCAGTTGGATACGTTGTAATCACCTATCAGGGAAGTCATAATTTGGAAATCATCCCCTGCCCCAACCAGATCAAAGCTAATGCCGTTAGAGTTGGAATTGATTTTACGCGCCAGGTAGCTTGCTGGTGGGTTTATTCCATAACTTACTTTCGGGATTTCTGCCTGACTAACAATTTCATTTAATTCCTGGTAAGACTGATCATCCTTATTTAAGACAGCTATTTTATGATAAATGCCCTGTTTATCGGGAGAAGACGAAACCAATCTGAATAATTCTGCTTTAGCGTTCAGGTAACCCTGGTAATCTCCATGATAATCAAGATGTTCATGAGTGATATTGGTGACTACGCCGATATCGAACTCACAGGCATCCACCCGATTTTGAGCCAGCCCATGGGAAGTGGCTTCAAGTACCACATGGCTGATCCCAGCTTCCACCATTTTTGAAAGATAATATTGCAGATCCATGGTTTCCGGTGTTGTGACATGGAATCCGGTATCCAGGATTATTTTGCCGATAACAGCATTAACAGTTGAAATCAAGCCGGTAGATATACCAGCTGCAAGTAATATCTGATAGATCAAATTCGCAGTAGTGGTTTTTCCATCGGTGCCGGTCACGCCGATAATGATCATTTTCCTGGCGGGATAATCAAACCAGGCAGCGGCCAATTCTGCCAGCGCTTGCCTCGTATCTTCTACCTGTAAATAAGGAATCCCCAGGTCCTTGTATTTGCTGGCAGGATCTGAACCCACAATCGCTGGTGCCCCCCTGGATACCGCTTCCTTAATATAGGAATGCCCATCAAAATGTTTTCCCGGGATTGCCAGGAACAAATCCCCCTCCGAGACCTGACGGGAATCAATCTTGATCCCGGTCAGGGAAAGATCAGAGGGTGGAAAAGTATTAATGATTTTTACTTCCCTGAATAAATCCCTCAAATGCCGATTTGCTGACACTGGCGTTCCTTGCCTCCCAAAGGTTCAATCGGATGAGAAAAACGCCCGGACAAAAAAATCCTGGGCGTTTTTATTTTACACCAATTATTGTCTACAGCTCAGATGAGGCGAGATTTTAGATCAGCCAGCTGAGATGAGACAGAGTGATCAAATAGCTTGTCGTCGATTTGAATGGTCAATCCGCCCAAAATACTGGTGTCCACTTCAAAATTCACTTGCTTCGCACCGACTTTCTTGAGAATATCACCTTCAATAACCTTTTTTTCCTTGGAATTTAAAGGAAGTGCGCTGGTCACAATGGCAACTTTACCCGAAATATCTTCACCTTCCAGAATCACGACCTTACCACCTTTCACACTGGAGAAGAATTCATCGATCAAGGCTTTCTGGCGTTTTTCATCCAGAGATTCACCGATCAGTTTTTGAGTGGCAGCCATAGCCAGCACAGCTACCTGATCCCTGACACCTTTTAACAAGCGCATTTCTTCACCCTTGGCATCAACCTGGGCTTTTTTTAGAATGCCTTTAGCTTCTTCTGAAGTATCTTTCTTAATGGCTTCTACCCGCTCATAGGCCTGGGAAACAATACCTTCGGCCTCTTTCCTGGCTTCAGTAAGGATTTTTTCTCGCTCTTCACCAACTTTTTCTAGCTGTGAAGCAGCCGCCTCGGTATCTTCGATCTGTTTTTCCAGGGTTGCTCGCCGTTCATCAAGTCGTTTTCTGGCAGGTTTCCAAAGCAGCACAGTCAAAAGACCGAACATGACCAGGAAATTTACAATCTGGGAAATCAAAAAAGGACCATTGATTCCCATTGCTGATAATGCATCGCCCACGGGAACCTCCTTAACCTAATGGTGTAACCGGCACGAATTTTATCATGAGGGCAACCACCAAGGCATAAATTGCTATTGCCTCGGCAAATGCGATTGCCAGGATCATATTTGTCAGTACATCACCTGAAGCTTCAGGATTTCTACCCACGGCTTCCATGGCTTTGGCAGCGAGCAAACCTATACCAATGCCAGGACCAATTGCACCTAATCCGATTGCCAGGGCAGCAGCTATTTGAGTTGCGGCTTCATACGACATGCATATTTCTCCTTTAAAAATCTAACTTCAATAATTAATGATGCTGGGATGCCATCTGATAAAAGATCAGAGACAGGATTGAAAAGATCAGCGCCTGGATCGCGCCAACAAATAATTCCAATGCAATAAACACATCCACAACCAGGAAGGCAGTTAAGAAACTGATCACCATCAGCAGCACTTCCCCGGCAAATACGTTTCCAAACAACCGGAAGCCAAAAGAGAGGACTTTAATGAACTCACCCATAAACTCCAGGATACCGGCAAATCCGTTTGCAAATGACAGCACCGGTGCAAGCCAACCGCTGTCTGGATCAGCGCTAAAATTGAAAAATTTCTTGAGGTACTTTTTTCCCTGGAATTTAAACCCGTAATATTGGGCAACAACCTGAGTTATTATTGCCAATCCAATGGTAGTGCTCAAGTCTGCAGTTGGTGACCTGAAAAGCGGAATCAATTCCAGGTGCCCATGGACCTCTTCCCAGATTCCGATTGAACCCATTCCAGGCAGCAGCCCAGACCAGTTTGAAAATAGTATAAAGAAAAAGAATGACCCAACCAGAGGGAAAAAGATGGTCGCTTTTTCTCTACCGACAGTGTTTTCAACAAATGAGAACACACCTTCATAAATCATGTCTATCGTTATCAGAAAGCGGCTTTCTTCACCCATTCTTTCAGCTTTCTTAATTGCTCTATGATATAAAACAGCTATCAAAATCAGAAGCAGTGATGTAAAGATAGCTGTTGGCAAAGTATTGGGAATCCCGTGTTCAAATCCTGGGATCGGTAAATGGATTGGGATCAATTCCGCAGTCAGGCTGATAACCGGCAATTTCTTGCCGGGCATAACCAGACCATAGCCAACCAGGGCTAACGCGCCTAAGCCAATAATAAGTTTGACAAGACAGCCGCTACCTTTTTTCTTTTCCTGTACCTGTTCCATACTTATTTATTCTTCCTTTTTCATCTCATCCAGGCGTTGTTTAACAGTTGTTTTCACCCAGTGATAAACCAGGAAAATCCCTGCCCCAAAACCTGACATCGATAATAAGATTGAAAATAAAATAACGGTACCAAATTGCCGGTCAAGAAAGAGACCGATTGCCAGCCCCAGCAAAACGGGAAAGGCAATATAAATACCGGCCTGTCCTGCCACAGCCACAATCCAAATTCTTTCTTGCCAGTGTTTTTCCTGGCCAGTATTTTCGTTATTGCTATCCAATTAAAGCTCCTTCAGGACATCCGACGCAAACTGTATTTTACTCAACAGCTTCTAGACTGTCAACTAGTCAGGGGCTGCTGGTCAATCCTAAATTGTTATACTCTTTCGCCTTTCGATTCCATCCAGCCCGATGGGGTAATTTTATCTCAGGTCAGGAAGTGATTAGCCCCAGAGAGGCCTGCACAAAGGCTATAAATGGCTGGGCAAAAATACCCGTCAATAGAGTAAAAATGCAGGCCATAATTATCACAGTTGAGAGTGTGACAGGAAGCTGGATTTTTTCACCAGCCGGTTCATCCAGCGATTGGAAGAACATATAGCGGATCACATTCAGGTAATAGAAACCAGCCACCACGCTGTTGATGATGGCGATCACTGCCAGAAAATATAGCTCTACCCGCAGGGCTGCGCCAAAGACCATCAACTTCCCAATAAATCCTCCAGTGCCGGGAATGCCGATCAGCGAAAGCAAAAAGAAAGCCATCGTTCCTGCCATAAGAGGTGAGCGTTTAATTAATCCTGAAAAATCCTTGATTTGATTGGATCCGCCCTTATATTCAAAGGCGATCACCACCCCAAAAGCACCCAGATTGGCTACCAAATATACCAGCAGATAGACCAGAACGCCGCTGAGACCATCAAAGAATGATCCTACAAGCCCGCTCCGCCAGGATACCAATCCGATCAGGATATAGCCTGCCTGGGCGATGCCCGAGTAGGCCAGCATGCGTTTGATATTTTTCTGACTGATGGCAGCCAGGTTTCCCAGGGTCATGCTCATGATCGATAGCCCGGCAATCAAAGCCGACCAATTGAGCTGAAAATCCGGCAGTGCGGTCACCATCACTCGCACCAAGATCGCAAATCCAGCCCCGATGGAACCAACAGCCAGGAGGGCTGTCACAGGAGTAGGTGCGCCTTCATAAGCATCCGGGGACCACTGATGGAAAGGTGCCGCGGCAATCTTAAACCCGAAACCAACCACAAGCAGCACGATGGCAGGATACACCACAAAGCGCAAACTGGGATCGATACCTGATAATCCCCGGGCAATTGCCACCAGATTGGTTGATGCTGTTGCCCCGTAAAGCAGAGACATGCCATAGAGCATCATAGCTGATGCCAGGGATCCATACAGGAAGTACTTGATAGATGCTTCACTTCCACGGGGGTCATGGCGCAGGAATCCGGTCAGGATGTAGGATGAAATGCTCAATAATTCAAAGGCAATGAATATCATCACCAGATCGGCTGAGACTGCCAGGAGCGAAATAGAAAAACTGGCCAGGAGAATGAAACTGTAGAATTCGCCTTGATAGGGGGATTTTAATTCCATATAAGCAATGGAGAGCAGGATGATGAGGCCTGCAACCAAAGCTGCGAAGATCTGGAAGAACAGAGAAAAAGGGTCAATAGAAATCATGCCGCCCAGCACAGTGCTTTCAGGAATGTCCCCCCACCCGAACAGGTAGATGGATACTCCCAGAGATATCACAGCACCACTCAAAGCCAAATACGGCAGCCATTTTTTCTCTTTGGATCCCACCAGATCTAATCCAAAAACCAGTACTACGCTCAGGAAGAGGACCAGCTGGGGGAGAAGAAATATGAAAATTTGCACGGTTATAGCCTCTCTTTATTTCGCCTTTAGAAGTTACTGAGCAAGGTTGTTGATACAGCGTTCAATAAACGAACGATCAGGGAGGGATATAAACCAATCAGAACCATCAGTATTACCAGAGGCCACATGGTGATTTTCTCAAAGGTCTCCAGATCTTTCAGTTCTGCATGATGGGTAGCCTTATCCCACTTGGCCTGGTCAAATTCACCCAGGAAGACATGCTGGACAATTTTCCAGAGGATGTAAGCAGCTGTGAACACGATTCCCAGGACGCCAATGATGGCGTAGATGGGGATGATCGCGAAGGCTCCCCGGAAAACAAAGAACTCACTCCAGAATCCAGCCAAACCGGGCAAACCCAGGGATGCAAATCCTGTTACCAGCACGATCCCGTAATAATAAGGAAGTTTCGATCCCAGACCTCCAAAATCCTTGATCTGGCGAGTGTGGGCCCGATCGTATAGCATTCCGACCAGGAAAAACAAACCGCCGGTAATGATACCGTGGGTAAATAGCTGCAGGGCAGCCCCGTTCAGGCCGATAATGGCGCTGGTGGTGGCTTCTTCACCGCCGCCAATTGCCAGGCTGGCAGCCGCAGCTGAAATACCCAGAGTAACGTAACCCATATGACTAACAGAGGAATAGGCAATCAACCGCTTGAGATCCCATTGAGCCATACAAACCAGAGCACCATAAACAATACTGATCACTGCCAGGATAGGAACAATGGGCACGTTGTAGGAAAAATATCCGAAAGGTCCCGGGAACATTGGCAGCACGATCCTGATCAAACCGTAGGCACCCAGTTTAAGCAGCACACCGGCCAGGATGACACTGCCTGTGGTGGGAGCTTCTGTGTGAGCGTCAGGCAGCCAGGTGTGGAATGGGAAAATAGGCACTTTGATGGCAAAACCAATGAATAAAGCCCAAAATGCAGCTGACGCCATGGCAAAATTGCCCGCAAAGGGTTGAGCCGCAGCAGCCTCAAGGATATCAAAGGTACCTGTATTCAGGTAAATAGCTATGATGGCCAGCAGCATAGCCAAGGATCCTGCCAGGGTGTAGAGGAAAAATTTGATGGAAGCGTATATGCGCCGTTTTCCGCCCCAGACACCGATCAGCAGGTACATGGGAACCAGCCCGATCTCCCAGAAAACATAAAATAAAATAAAATCCAGGGAGACAAATACACCAGACATACCCACTTGCAGCAGCAGGAACAGGAAATAATATTCTTTGACCCGATCCTTAATGACATAAATCGAGTAGTAATAACACAGGGTTGACAGCAGCGTGGTCAGTACCAGCATTACTGTGCTGAGTCCATCCACACCCATGCGGTAATAGACATCAATGGATGGAATCCAGAAATAATTTTCCGTTAACTGCATTGTTCCAGGGTCAGCCTGCACCACAATATAGATGTAAATTGAGATCGCCAGGGGTATTAAACTCAACAATGTTGCTACCCAGCGGATCAAGTTCTCTTTGGATTTCGGAATCATCAAAACGATCACTGCAATCAGCAGAGGGGTAAAAGTTATTGCACTTAAAACTGGAAAATTCATCATATTCTCCTCGTAAATCAATTTGGCCTAAGAGACCAGGTAAATGCCAATTATTGCCAGCAAAGAAATCAGCAGGAATAACAAGTAATTTTGGATTTTTCCTGTCTGGATAGGTCGGAAGACCTTTTCACCAATCCAACCAGTGAGGTCGGCAATGCCATTCACCAAACCATCCACTACCTTAATGTCGGTGATGCCACTCAGATCAGCCAATTTCATACCTGACAGTCCGGTGAGATCCACCAGGGCATCCACAACTTTCTCATCAAATTGATTGGATAAGTTGGAAATACCCCGGACAATCCGGGCTACCAGGTTAACAATCGGGTCCACAACCCATTTGTAATCAAAGTCATAGAAAATATCCGCCAGCTTGACCGAGCCGTTAATAAATGTAGCCCGGTAAAGTTCATCGAAATAAAAGCGATTGCGCATGGCTTCATAAAGCCAGCCTAAACGAATTTTCCTTAGACCGCTTTCAAGCGGATCCATTTGTCCTTTGGCCAGCGGTTTGCGTCCGTAAACCAGCCAACCCAAACCTAAACCACCCACTGCCAGCGAAGATGAGAGCGCCATCACAGGAATGCTCAGCGGAGTAGCCGGGTATTCATGGCCGATAAAGTTATGGAACCAGTTATTGCCCTGTCCCACTATTTCTTCGGGGATACCCACAAAACCCAGCGTAATGGCAAAAAATGCCAGGATGATCAAGGGTATGGTCATGGTATTGGGAGTTTCATGGGCGTGTTCAGCATGATCTCCACGGGGTTTGCCCAGGAAAGTCAGTGAAATCTGCCGTGCAGTATAAAAAGCGGTCAGGAAGGCGGCGATGGTCAGCAGCAGCCAGACAAAGAAAGGCCAGGAAGCTACACCCTCATGAAGAAATTCTTCAAAGGCATGAGCCAGGATTTCATCCTTGCTCCAGAAACCAGCCGTAATGATAGGGAAGCCGGACAAAGCAAATCCACCGGCCACGAAAGTCCAGAAGGTTTTGGGCATCTTATCCTTCAGTCCACCCATCTCCATCATATCCTGTTCGTGGTGGCAGCCGATAATAACCGATCCTGAGCCCATAAAGAGCAGCGCTTTGAAGAAGGCATGGGTGATCAGGTGGAAAGTGGCAGCCACGTAAGCGCCAATTCCCAGAGCTGCAATCATGTACCCCAGCTGGCTGATGGTTGAGAACGCCAACACACCCTTGATATCGTTTTGGGCGAGGGCGATGATAGATGCGAAAATGGCCGTAAAAGCGCCGATAAAAGCGATAATACCCATGGTAGGGTTGTGTTGTTCAACTTCCACTACAATGTTCAGCAGCGGGAACACTCTGGCAACCAGGAAAACACCGGCAGAAACCATTGTGGCAGCGTGAATGAGGGCGCTGACCGGGGTAGGACCTTCCATGGCATCAGGCAGCCAGATGTGCAGGGGGAACTGGGCTGATTTACCAACCGCTCCACCAAAGATCAACAGGGCAATTGCTGAAGCTGCTGACCAGCCGCCAAAGATCGGCAGGGCCGGTGTTTCAGCCAGCCTGGTCAGGAATTCATGATTAAACAAAGTATCTGCGTAGCTCAAACTTCCTGCCTGGGAGTAAAGATACATAATACCCAGCAGCAGGAATAAATCTCCAACCTTGGTGACCAGGAAGGCTTTTAAGCCGGCCTGGCGGGGTGTGATCTTGTTGGGATCAGAATAATTTTTCTCAAACCAGAAACCTATCAACAGATAAGAACATAAACCCATGATTTCCCAGGACATAAACAAGGTCAGCAGGTTTTCAGAGATCACCAAACCCAGCATGCCTGTGGCAAAGAGGGCGATATAAGCAAAGAAACGCGAATATTGAGGGTCAACTTCCTTGGTGCCGTAACCCATATACCCAACTGCGTAAATGAAGATCATCAAGCAAACAAAGGGTACCATGAACAGGGTGACCGCCATCAGCGGGTCAATCCAATAGCCGATATTAAAGGTCAAATTCCCGGTTTCAAACCAGGGCACTGCCACCTTGACCGGGTGTTCTCCCAAATGAGGTGTAGAGATGGCGCTGAATACCACTCCCCAACCTACTAACCAGGAGAGCGCCATCGATCCAATGCTCAGGCTGTGGCTGAGTTTATTGTTATCCTGGGTAAATAATATGATGACCAAAAATGCCAGGAAAGGAAAAACCGGTATCAACCATGTCAAGCTGAAAAAGAATTCACCCATAACTTTCCTCTCACTTATTCTTTCAATAAATCGATTTCTTCCACCACAACAGTGTCGCGGTTGCGGTAGATCGAAATCACCAGGGCTAATCCAACAGCAACTTCAGCGGCGGCCACTGCAAAAACGAAAAGAGCAAAAACCTGGCCGGTCATGCGGACCGGGTCAAGATAGCGCCAAAAAGCAACCAGATTGATATTGACGGCGTTAAGCATCAGCTCGAGGCCCATTAAAATTCCAATGGCATTGCGCCGGGATAACACACCATACAATCCGATGCAAAATAAAGCCGCAGCAACCACCAGGAACCAATTTAAGGGAATGTTCATGATACACTCCTTTCATCTTGATCCCGCTCGCGTCCGATCAGGATGGCTCCCACAAGAGCTGCCAACAGCAGCACAGAAACGATCTCAAAGGGGACCAAATATGTGCTCAATAATTCCTGGCCAAGAATGGTGATGGTGTCTTCTGGAACAGCAGCTTCTGCAACAGGCCAGTTGACGCTGTATACTATCCATCCCATAACCCCGAATAAAGCGAACCCTCCCAGGGCTGCCAAGACCCACTGAGCGTTCCTCTGTTCCAGGTCCTTGCTCATGATCCGTCTGGTGAGCATGATCGCAAAGACGATCAGGATGGCAATAGCGCCGATATAAACCAGAACCTGGACAACGGCAATGAAGGGGGCTTCCAGCAGCACATAAATACCTGCCACACCCACAAAAGCCAGCACCAGGTAAAAAGCACTATGAAGGATATTTTTATTGGTCACGACAGCAACTGCCGCCCCCAGGGTGACCAGACTCACAAATCCAAAAATAAGTACGGGAACCATAGAACTTTCCTTTTCAACCGGCTATTTGCTCTCAGAGGCAGGAGGAACAGCAACAGGCCGGGGCGGGAAAGTCTCCCGCTCAACAGCCTCACTATTCGCTCCCGATATTAACAGGGCAGCTAACAGGATAAAGATATTTAGCAAGAACATAGCCAGTACATAGATCCATTGAGCCAGTCCCAGATCAAGCATGACCCGATCGGCGATGGCAATGGCAACCAGGTTAATAAATGAAACTGGAACGAGAAATTTCCAGTTTAGATTGAGCATATCATCAATACGGATGCGGGGCAGCGATAGCCGGATCCAGGATATCATCAGGTAAACAAAAAATGATTTCCCGTAAAAATAAACCACTCCCAGAATGGGCCATTGGACTGCCATAGGTCCAGTCCAGCCGCCCAGGAAAAAGATCGTGATCATGGCCCCCACAGTATACTGGTGCAAAAATTCAGCTACGTAGAACATGCCGAATTTCATACCGGAATACTCAGTGTGATACCCGGCAACCAGCTCTGATTCTGCTTCCAGCAGGTCAAAGGGAGCTTTTCCAATTTCCGCCATGGACGAGATCAGGAAGATCAGGGCAGCTGTCGGAGCCACGAAAAGGAACCACCAGGGCTGCTGAGCTTCAATAATTGTTGATAATTTCATGGAATGGGCCAAGAGTACCGGTACCAATAACGATACGACCATGGGGATCTCATAGGAAATCAGCATGGCCACTGACCGGGAAGCACCCAACAGGGCATAACGATTATTTGACGACCAGCCTGCCATCAGGATAGCCAGGATACCAAACGCCCCTACTGCCACTATATACAAAACGCCGACATTCACGTCGGCTCCGATGACATTTATTGCAATGGGGAATACTGCCCAGATGGCCAGGACAGATCCCATGGCCAAAACAGGTGCGATATTAAAAAGCCCCTTCTCCGCTCCCTCCGGCGTGATGTATTCCTTGGTGAAGATTTTGATGATGTCAGCAAATGATTGGAATATCCCATAAGGTCCAGCCCGGTTGGGACCGAAGCGGTCTTGGATGCGGCCGGCCAGTTTGCGCTCCACCCAGATCAGGGCGATCACGATCACAAAACATATGATCACTACCAGCACGCTGCCCAGGGCCTGCAGGATAAATACTGCCAGACTTTCAGCTGCCCCCCAACCTAAAAGAAGATCCTTCAACCAGTTCTCAATAAGATTAATCAAATCAGCCATGAATATCTCCTGCCCACGCCCGATGGGGACTTAAGACCAGACCAAAACCCCTTTGCGGTTGGCATAAATCAGGCCTGCAAATAAGATAGTGATAAAAACGACACCTTCAATAACGGCAAATAAGGGAAGTTTATCCAGAGATACAGCCCAGGGAAACAGGAAAATTGTTTCTATATCAAAGATCAGGAAGATCAGCGCATAAATATAATACTGGGATTTAAATTGAACCCGGATATTTCCTGTGGTTTCTATGCCGCATTCATAAACTTCTTCTTTGCGGCGGCTGGGTTTTTTGGGAGAGATCATAGCTGGCATCAGTACAGCAACCAGCGGAACAACCAGGGCGACAACCAGGAAAATACCAATATAGACCCAATATGAAAGCATGTGTTCTCCTCGCTCACAAGCAGCTTATCTGGTGATTATGTGAAAGCTTACACACCTGCAAATTTTACCATAGAACTGACAGGATTTAATTATCCAAAATGACTGGCGCAAGTAGTTTTTCTTATCAAACTGATTGCATTTAATATGGTCAAGTAAACTATCTAAGATATTGGCCTCTTGAGTTAAAGAAGCTCATTATCACCTTCTTCGTCTCAGGGAATGAATTCCTCAGATGGGCAGGCGCCAATCGTCGACCTACATCGACGAGACGATCTTTTAAAATCATGTGTTCAGGGGAAACCTTTACGTCCCTAGAGGGACGCCCGGCTCTGCCAGCAGGAGGAATTTCAATCCTGGTCAAACAAAAACACCTCCCGCATTTTTATTGTACAAGAAGTATCTTATTTATTGGGTCCTGTTTTTGGGGTTCAGTTCATTTAATCAGGGATTTTTTTATGATCAGTTGAAATTAATGGGCTATAAATATTCCATGTATTTATCAGCGAACAGGGCTGGAGTACCGCCTGTATGCCAGAACAGAACTCGCTGATCACTCTTAAAAAAGCCTGTCCTTATCAGATCGATCAGCCCCGCTCCTGCTCTACCGGTATATACAGGATCCAGCAGAATACCTTCCTGCCTGGCAAAAAGTTGGATGGCACCCCGGTCCTGATCATTCATAATACCGTAGCCCTCACCTGTATAGCTGTCGTTCACAAAGATTTGATCTGCATCCAACTTTAAATCGAGATTCTGATACTCATTTAACTCCACGGCAATTCTGTGGACATTTTCCTTCAACTGGAACTCCGGTTCACCAACGCTGATTCCAAGAATATTGGTTGACAATCCTTTTAACAAGGATCCAACCCATAATCCAGCCTGAGTCGCGCCAGAAGACGAAGCAAATACGATCCAGTTTGGTATTTCGTTCTTCAGTTGTTCGGCGAGTTCTTCAAAGGCTTTTAGGTAGGCATATGCGCCCAGAGCATTGGATCCCCCATAAGGGATCAGATAGGGATTTTTCCCTTCTTCTTGAGCCTTCTGGAATACCTTTTGCAGGGTAATATCGCGAACTTCTTTTTCAGTCCAGACAATCCGGGCGCCCAGTAAATGATCCAGGAATAGATTTGAGCTTGCCCTTTCTGGCTGTGGACTTACCAGCACCAGGATACAATCCAGTCCGCACCGCGCTGCTGCTGCCGCGGTCTGGCGGCAGTGGTTGGATTGGGCGGCACCGGTGGTCAGGACCATCTTCGATCCTTGAGCCAGAGCATCAGCCAACAGATATTCCAGTTTACGGGTTTTATTCCCGCCAAAAGCCAAACCGGTTTGATCGTCCCGTTTGATCAAGATCTCAGGTCCCCCAAGCAGCTTCGTCAGGCGGGGAAGGGCTTCGATCCGGGTTGGAAGATGAGCGAATTCTTCTCGAGGTAACATACTTATTCCTCCCAATAAGGTCATATTTCTTCACTTACAGATATTCTGGTCCGGCGATTTCCAAACCAGCGCATGACCCCTAAAAGACGGGGCAGTAGATTGGTATATAAAAAATACAACAGCGGCCTGGCCGGGTAATCCCAGGCCCCGATCGATCGGGCAACCTGCCCCCCATAGCCGCGTTTGAAGCGGTAAACTCCCCACAAAGAATCCGATTCATTGAACTCATCAGGCGCGCCCCACATATCATAAACATGGCAGCCTGCTTTTTTGGCCCAACGCATAGCCTCCCATTGAAGCAGATGGGGAGCCATCTTTTTGTTATGTTCCGGCAGAGACATGCCATGCAGGTACCAGGCCCTGTCGCCAAATTTAAATATCACCGCCCCAGCAACAGGTTTTCCTTCGTATTCAGCAACCAACGGCTGGGCGATAGGATCACTTTCTGGGTCAAGAGAATCCCCCATGAAGTTCTTCCATAGAGATAGATAATAATCTTCTCCACGTATTGTGAATTTTCCCCGAACCGCTGTATCAGCGTACATCCTGTAAAGGGTTATTAGATCTGCTCGGTTCCCCAGGCGCACGCTGATCCCTTTTCTTCCAGCCAGGCGAATATTGTAGCGAGTTTTGGATTTCATCCTGGCCAGGATATCTTCCTCATCCTGGTTAAGATCAACCAGCACAGTGTTGCGAAACTGGATCTGGTCAGTTGAAAAATGCCAACCGTGTTCTTGAAGCATTTCCTGGAAACGCCCCCCGGCTGGATCGATCTTTTCAGTTTCTTCTCCGGGAACACCCCACCCCAACAGGACATCAGGATCGATTTTAAGCTGGATCACACCAGACTGCCTCGCAAGATCCTCCAGATCTGTCAGCACCCTTTCTGCCAGCAGGGTGTCCTTCCAATCAATCAGATGGGGACCTTTGGGCAGGTACATAACCGAAAGTCCCGGCAAGACCTTACGCTCCAATACCAGAGCAGCAGCCCGGATTGAGAATGTATCTGAACTCTCCTTCTCCAAATATTCAAGCTCCAGCCGATCATCCATTATGTGCCAGATCAAATAATACGGTTTCCATCCATAACGTGTTTTTACTTCCGCCCACTGGGAAGTTTGCAGCACATGAGCGCCAGGCGAGAAATTGAGGATTGCATTCCAGTTTTTAGTTTCCATAATGATTAGAATAAACTATTACTCAACCGGTTGTTAAACCGGATCTGATCAGATACAAAAAATATAATAAGGGTTGATAAACTTTATCCCAGGGACCTGCTGTCCGCAGCAGGTCTCCACCAAATCCACGTTTAAATCGGTAAACTCCCCACAAGCCGTTAGATCGCTTGGTGAAATTCTCTTCCAGAGTGTCTAGTTCCTGGTCGGGAACCCCCCAAAGATCGTAAGTCTGGCAGCCTTGTTTTTTTACCCAGCGCATGGCTTCCCACTGCACCAGGTAGGTGGGCATTTTTTCGCGGTGTTGATTGGAGGATGCTCCGTAAAAATACCAGCTGCGATTTCCACGGATGAAGACCATGATGCTGGCGAGCGGGATCCCTTCAAAATCGGCCAGGAATAATCGGCATTCGCCGCTCTCCTTGAATAACCTTAAGACGTCCCGGTAGTACTCCAGGGTATGGATGCCGAAATCTGCCCGGTCAGAGGTATTTTCCAGCAGGGAATAAAAAGCCTCCACATCTTCCAGCTGCCTTACCGTGATTCCCTTTTTTGCGGCGAGACGGATATTGTAGCGAGTTTTAGATTTCATCCTGGCTAGAATCTCATCTTCAGATCCTTCCAGGCTGACCAAAAACGTGCGGGGTGGTTGGATGCTGTGAGAGCTGATCCGGTACCCCTCAGGGATGGGAGCTTGCCCTTCTTCCCAACCATCTGGTTCTATTTTGAGGAAAACAACTTTACGATCCTGACAGATCTGGTCCAGTTCTCCCTGGAACTCTTCCCAATCAGGATCTTCTGAAAAATTACCTGAAAGAGACACTGGTCCACGGGGAATGTAAGCAACCTGGAAACCTAATGGAAGCTTCTGGAATAAGATCTGGGCGCCAATCCCCCCGCTGATAATCCAGAAGGGTTCCCATCCATAAGCGGACTTAAGTTCACCCCAGGCAGGGCTTTGCAGTACATGAGCGCCAGGGGCTTTTATTAGAAATTCTTTCCAGTCCTGGAGGGTGCAGCTTGGCATATATATTCCTGAATTATTCGGTTCTTTCAATTATTTAAAATGGGATCTAAATTGCCCTCATCCAGGCAGCGGTTTCCTTTAATCCTTCAGCCAGTCCTGTCCCGGGTTGAAAATCGAACAGCTCCCGGGCCAGGGAAGGATCTCCCAGGGAACGGTAAATATCACCGGGTCTGACATCTTGATAAGTAGGCTTTATTTCCCGGTTAAATACCTCTGCCAGATAATCGATTAAATTTAGAAGGCCTGTTTCTTGGCCGGAGCAAATATTGATCACTTGGCCCTGAGCCTGGTTGGATTCCGCTGCCAATAAATTGGCCTGGACTACATCCCCGACGTATATAAAATCCCTGCTTTGCAAACCATCTCCATAAATGACCGGCTGCTCTTCATCGAGAAGTTTCCTGATAAAGATCGGAATCACAGCTGCATAATCAGATGCCGGATTTTGCCTGGGGCCATAAACATTAAAATAACGCAAGGCAGTTACATCCAGGCCCAACTGAGAGGTAAATAAATGGGCATAGATTTCCCCGATCCTCTTGGAAGCAGCATAGGGCGAGAGCGGTTCAGGATTGATATTTTCTGATAGGGGAACGGTGGGGTTTTCTCCATATACCGCCGCACTGGAAGCCAGGACAACTCTCTTAACTCCCTCTTCCCGGGCAATAGATAAGAGTCGGTTGGTGCCGGTGACATTGATCTCAAAACAACGGTCTGGTTCTTCCAGGGACTGCGGTACAGATATAAATGCAGCCTGGTGGAAAATATGATCCACCCCTTTAACAGCTCTTTTCAAATCAGCTTCATCCAGCAGGTCTCCCCGGATCAATTCCACCTGGTCCAGGAAATCAGCCAGATTTTCCTCTTTACCGGTTGAAAAATTATCCAGCACCCGTACCTTATCACCCCGCGCCAGCAGAGCTTCTACCAGGTGTGAACCTATAAAGCCAGCACCCCCGGTGACCAGAGAAATTCGCATTCCTATTTTCCTTTTCGTCCAAAGACAGTGACAGGTGTTCCCAGGATGATTCGTAGATCCAGCAGGATTGTACGATTCTTAATGTAATACAGATCGTATTCCAATTTATCAATGGTTTCTTCCACAGTTTCCGGATAACCATAATTGATCTGAGCCCATCCAGTCACTCCGGGTTTAACCAGCAGCCGGGCTCTGTAAAAGGGAACATCTTTCTGCAATTTTTCGACCAGGCTGGGCCGCTCTGATCTGGGGCCTACCAGGCTCATCTCGCCTTTAAGCACATTGAGGAACTGGGGAAATTCATCCAGGTGGGTTTTGCGCAGGAATCGGCCAATTTTGGTTACCCGCTGATCACCTTCGCTGGCCCATTTAGCTTCTCCATCTACTTCGGCATCCTTGATCATGGTCCGGAATTTGATAATCTTGTACGGTTTGGCACTCTGCCCCAGCCTTTCCTGGTGGTATAAAATCGGAAAGCCATCATCAATCAGGATCAGAATAGCGATCGGAGGCAGCATTAACAGGAAAAGTACCACACCAACTATTCCTCCCAGCAAATCCACGATGCGTTTAAGTATATGGTAGGTTCCGCTGACTCCTGTATCATCCACAAAGGAGCGTAGGATCCAATCCGCCTCAAGAATGCGGATGGGCACTGTCTGATTGAGGTCCTCATAGGCTACCGGCATGCGGGTGATGTCAATTCCCATTTCCTGGGCATCTAAAAGGGACTGAAATGTCCCACCGGCTATTACACCGGTGATAGCCACAATGATGTCAGAGATCTTTTCCTTCTGGATCACATCTAACATATCAGGACCAGATCCCAGCACTTTATACCCCTCGATCTCCTGGTTTAGTTTGGCAGGATCGTCGTCAATGATTCCTATAATATGATAAGGTTTTGGTTCGATATCATTGAAAGCCTTCAGTAAAATACAGCCCGAGAATCCCCCGCCCACAAGCAGCACCCGCGGCAAAAACAATTCCGATGTTAAAATTCTGGTATAGAAATAGCGCCAGATCAGGGTATAGACAACCGAGGTCGCAATAAAGACAGCCACACCAATACGGGGCAGCGATTCGGGCGGGAAAGTGAAATATAAACCCAGATACAGGATCGAACCGATCAAACCAGCCGTAGCAACTCCCTGGAGAGTACGGTTCCAACTGCTGGCTTTTCGCACATCATAAAGTTCAATTAATAGGAATAGCCAGATCAAGGGAAGGATATAAAACCAACCTGGAACCCGATTAATAATAAATTTGATAGAAAATCCCAGGGGGTTCGCCTGGCTGCCCCAGATAATAAACGCAGTTAACAAAGCCAACACTTCAGCCAGGATATCTCCACTTAATAAAATTACTTGCCGTTCAACAAAACGGAGACGCCAGCGACTTTCTTTTTGTGCATCATAATTGATATTCATAAAGGTACCTCAGCTCAATCTTGAGCGGATTTCCTGACTATTTTATCAAATATATAA
>CAYUXO010000018.1:4546-13031 GCA_964448865.1 uncultured Anaerolineales bacterium | reverse complement strand
TTCAGGGTTGGCCGGGCAATATAGGTGGCTTTGATCTCCGGGTCCAGCCAGACTTTACCTCCGGATTTCCTGATCCGGGTATTAAATTCATAATCCTCATTGCTCAACAGGCTCTCGTCAAAACCGCCTATCCGGTCAATTAAGGAGGAATGGTAAGCCCCAAATGCTACTGTATCCACTTCCCGGGCTTCAGAACCGGTGCGATATCTGGCATCTCCCACTCCCAGAGGATGCCCGGCTGCAAGGGCGATGGATTGAGCAACCCAATCCTGATTGGCTGCTTTTATATGGATCACCCCGCCCACATTGTCCCCCAAGCCAGCCTCCAAATCCCGAAGGCAGAATTTAATGTAGTTTGGATGGGGATGGGAATGGGCATCCATGCGCACGATATATTCACCCTCAGCTGCCATGAGGGCTTGATTCAGCGCAGATG
The DNA here is from genome assembly GCA_964448865.1 of uncultured Anaerolineales bacterium. Taxonomy (GTDB): domain Bacteria; phylum Chloroflexota; class Anaerolineae; order Anaerolineales; family UBA11858; genus B10-G9. Next base: position 12,595 of record CAYUXO010000018.1, on the reverse strand, counting down.
GGATGGTTCGTTTAGGATTGTCAATCACCCGAACCTTCAGTTCCGGCACTTCATCAGCAAATTCCTGGATCTTTTCCCGGGTAGTATCTGTTGACATCCCGTCTGAAATAACCACATCAATATCCGCCAGTGGGAAATTCTGCTCACAAATGGCGGCCAGTAAATCCTGGATAGTATTTTCCTCGTTATAGCAGGGGATAATTAAAGATACTTTCATGATTTATCCCTCAGCTTCTCCACCACGGTCAGATCATCTGACTTCACCACCGGCAAAGTGACCTCGAAAGCGGCTCCCTCTCCTATTATGCTGCGAACGTGTATGCCACCATCATGAGCCTGGATGATTTGTTGGGCGATGGCCAGGCCCAAACCAGTACCCGGTTTTCCCTCGCCTTTGCGGAATCCATCAATTTTATAAAACCGCTCAAAGATCCTCTCCAGGTGTTCTGGTGGAATGCCGGCTCCGCTGTCAATGATCTCAATTCGCGCCAGGCCGCTTTCACTGCGGGCAGTAAGGTGCACAAATCCATTCTCAGGAGTATGTTTGATGGCATTATCGACCAGGTTTGTGAAAACCTGGGCTAGACGGTCTTCATCCCCCACACAGGTCGGTAGAGGTCCCACATCCAGAGTTAATTTCACCCGAGCCTGAACTGCCTGGGGTATCAGCTGATTTCCAACATGGTTGAGCAGTTTGGCTAAATCCAGAGGCTGGCGTTCTAAACTGACTGTTCCGGCATCAAAACGGGCCAGGTCCAGCAAGTCCACCACTAGCCTGAACATGCGCTCAGCCTCGGTATTGATGATCCCGGCAGCTTTCTTGAGAGCAGCTCCCGAATCCACAGTCCCGTCCAACATGGCCTGGGAAAATCCCTGGATAGAGGTTAAGGGCGTTTTCAATTCGTGGGACACATTGGCAACAAAATCCTTTTGGGATTGATGGGAAGACTGGACCTGATCAACCATGTCGTTAAAAGCTCCCGCCAGAGCCTGGACTTCATCCGGGCCTTTAAGGGGAATTTGCTGGTATGCTCCTGTTGAGACCGATCGGGAAGCCTGTTGGATCTCTTCCAGGGGATTAACTATCCAGCTGCCCATCCAGGCAGCAAAGATCACTGCCACAACAAAAGCCACCAATCCAGCCCGCAAGAAAGCAGGCAATAATTCCTCCCTTAAGGTTTCCCGTAATAAGGGGCTGCGTAAAAGCTGAAAACCTCCCTGTCGAGGTAAAGCCAGCACCAGGATATCTCCTTTTGGTATAGTCGAGGAAGTATATAACCAGGTTTTGCCATCCTGGTCATCAATTCGGCCTCTGGCGGAAATCTCTTGTTCAGCCCCAGGCCAGTTGATACCGGCACTGTCGGGTTCTGAGTCAAACAAAATCTCCCGCTCTGGGCTGAAGAGCAGTAGACGGACAGAGACGGATTCGCTAACGCGCTCAAAATATACCTGGTTTTCCCTGGGGGAGACACCGCGTTCGTTGAGCTGGCGCTTGATAATGGCAAGGGCAGCATCCAGGCGGCCTATCGCCTGGCGGTCAATGATGGGATTGCGGATAACATACAGGAAAATACCCACACCCAGGATACTTAATATCAGGATAATAAGGATAGCGTAGGTTAGCCAGAGGCGGGCGCGAAGTGATGTGAACATAGATAGATCTGTTAGTTATTCACTGACCAATTTGTAGCCAATGCCGGTGATTGTTTCAATTTGTACTGCAGAATTTTCCAGTTTTTTACGCAGATGGCCTATATGAACGTCAACCGTACGGGTATTGCCAAAATAATCATAGCCCCAGGCCAGATTTAACAACTGGTCACGACTGAGCACAATGCCAGCATGTTGAGCCAGTGTATGGAGTAAATCGAATTCCTGGGTGCGCATCTCAATCTGATCTTCGCCAACCTTAACTTCTCGGCGCAGCGGATCAACAGTCAAGTCTGCCACCTTCAGGATAGTTTCTAATTCAGCAGGATCAGTCTGACCACCCCGGCGCAAGATTGCTTTAACTCGGGAAACGAGCTCACGGGGATTAAAAGGTTTGGTAAGGTAATCATCGGCGCCCAGCTCCAAACCAAGGATCTTGTCAATATCCTCATCCCGGGCAGTGAGCATCAGGATCGCTATTGGATCTTTTTTTTCTCTTAATTTCCTACAGACTTCCAGTCCGTCAATTTCTGGCAGCATTAAATCAAGCACAATCAGATCCGGGCGGTGTTTATCCACCGCAACCAGGGCAGCCTGACCGTCAGCGGCGGAAACAGTCCGAAATCCTTCCCGCTCGAGGTAAAGCTGGGCAAGTTCTATAATATTGGGTTCATCATCAACCAGGAGTATCAGATTACCGGTCATAAAATTTTGAAAAGCTGTCTAAAGACAGACTAATCAAGTAAAGCAACAGCCTCAATTTCTACTGCCCCGTCTTTAGGTAACCGGGCAACTTGAACTGCCGAACGGGCCGGAAAAGCCTCCGTAAAGAACTCCCCATAAACAGCGTTCATGGCACCAAAGTCGTTCATATCCCGCAGGAAAACGGTTGTCTTAACAACCTTATCCAGGGAGGACCCGGCTGCTTCCAGCACATTCTTGAGATTTTCCAGAGCCTGGCGGGTTTCCCCTTCAATCCCTCCCGGAGCGAAATCGCCGGTTTCAGGATCGAGACCAAGCTGTCCAGCAGAATACACAAAATGTCCAGCTTTGACGGCTACTGAATAAGGACCTAAAGCTTGAGGGGCTTTTTCTGAGATAATAATTTCCTTTTTCATGCCAGTAAATTGCTCCTTTTGAGTTGAATGTTATGTCCAGAATTACTGTGTGTTCCGCCCCTAGTATACCGCATTAGGGCATTCATTATATGACTGGCACCGCACGCTTGTCCTACATACCTTAGTGCCTATGCGCAAAGAAAGCTGCGAATTATTGGTTCTAGCAGCCTTCCTCTTTAACAACAATTAAATATTGCTCCAGCGGGAGCGCCAGCTCCCGCTATTGATAGTTTGGGAGAGCTAACGCTCTCCCTTTAGCACGTAAGAGTTATCAAACAACAATATTCACCAACCTGCCCGGTACAACAATCACTTTTTTGACTTCCTTACCCTCCAGGTAAGGCGCTGCTCCTGGGCTGGCAAGGGCTGTCTTTTCGGCATCCTCCTGGCTGATATCCACCGGGACCACAATCCGATCCCGCAATTTGCCGTTGACCTGAACAATCAGGATGATCTCCTCTACGGCCATCAACGCAGGATCGGCTTTGGGCCAGGTCTGATTGTGGATCGAGTACTTTTTACCAAGCACTTCAGTCCAGATCTCTTCGGTGATATGGGGCACAGCTGGAGCCATCATCAGTAGGTAGGTTTCCAGGATCTCATTCCATTCCTCCGATCCAGCAGCACCTGTTTTTTTAGCATCCACCAATGTGTTCAGCAGCTCCATCAAGGTGGAGATAATGGTGTTAAATTCAACCTTTTCGTAATCCTGGGTGATCCGATCCAGGGCGGTGTGCAAATCACGCTTGAGGTCCCGCATCATATCTTCAGATGGTTTGCCCTTCTCAGCAGGTTCCGTGAACAAGTGCCAGGTGCGATTCAGCCAGCGTTCAGTGCCGGCTATGCCCTGGCTGTTCCAGGGTCCGCCATAATCCCACCGGGCAAAGAACATCAGGTAGCCTCTAACAGTATCCGCTCCATATTTTTCAACCAGGTCATCCGGCGATACCACATTGCCACGGCTCTTGGACATTTTTTCACCGTCCTCACCTAAAACCATTCCCTGGTTGCGCAGCTGGATCATAGGTTCATGTCCCTCGGTGATATTCATATCCCGCAAAGCCTTGTGGAAAAAGCGTGTGTAGATCAAATGCATGTTAATGTGCTCACTGCCTCCGGTGTAAAGATCCACCGGCATCCAGTAGTCATATTCTTTGGGGTCAAATGGTCCCTGATCGTAATGGGGACTCAAGTAGCGCAGGTGGTACCAGGAAGAGCACATGAAGGTATCCATGGTGTCGGTTTCCCGGGTGGCAGCCTTTCCGCAATCTGGGCAAATTGTGTCCTTCCAGGTGGGATGCAATTTCAGCGGACTTTCACCGGTGGGAAGCCATTCCACTTCATCAGGCAGCAAGACAGGCAGCTGGTCTTCCGGGACAGTATTCCAGCCGCATTCTTCACAATAGACCATGGGAATGGGTGCGCCCCAGTAGCGCTGGCGGGAGATCAGCCAGTCGCGCAGTTTATAACTGACAGCTTCTTTCCCCAGCTTTTCTTCTTCGAGCCAATCGATCACTGCTCCCAGGCCAGGATTTTTCCTGCCTTTATCATCCGTGACCACTGTCCCATCAAATTGGGCGCTGTTGATCATTTTACCCGGGCCGATATAGGCCTCGGGCATGGACCCCCCATCAAATTTTTCCCCTTCAGACTGGATGACAGGAATTATATCCAAGCCGAATTGGCGGGCAAATGCGAAGTCGCGCTCATCATGGGCTGGCACAGCCATTATGGCGCCATATCCATAACCCATCATCACATAATCGGCAATCCAGATCTGGATCTTGGCACCATTGACCGGATTGACCGCATAGCCGCCAGTGAAAACACCAGACTTTTCTTTTTCAGCTGCCGCCCTCTGAATCTCAGTTTTATTCTCGGCTTCGTGCCGATAACTTTCCACAGCTTCTTCTTGATCTTTTGTGGTGACCTTGACTACCAGGGGATGTTCCGGGGCCAGAACCATGAAAGTTGCACCCCAAAGCGTGTCCGGCCGGGTTGTGAATACTGTCAGTTCATCCCCAGCTTCAGTTTTAAAGTAAACATCTGCGCCTTCCGAGCGCCCCACCCAGTTGGTCTGCAAGGTGCGGGCTTGTGCGGGCCAATCTATCTGGGAAAATTCAAGCAACTCATCAGCATAATCAGTGGTTTTGAAAAACCACTGCTCGAGATCTTTTTTTGTTACCTGGGTTTCACAGCGTTCACAATGGCGATCATCCCCGTGGACCTGTTCCCGGGCCAGGGTGGTATTGCACTGCGGACACCAATCCACCGGGCTGTATTTGCGGTAGGCCAGATCGTGTTTGTAAAGCTGGATGAAAAACCACTGGGTCCAACGGTAATATTCCGGATCTGAAGATATCATTTCCCGGCGCCAATCAACCATTGGGCCCATACTCTTTATTTGGGATCGCATGTGCTCAATATTTTGATAGGTCCACTGCCTGGGGTGCATACCTCTTGCGATAGCGGCATTTTCCGCTGGCAGGCCAAAGGCGTCAAAACCGATCGGGAACATCACGTTATAACCCTGCATACGCTTAAAACGTGCCCTGGCATCCGAGGGAGCCATGGCGTACCAGTGCCCGATGTGCAGGTCCCCTGACGGATATGGAAGCATGGTCAGGGCATAAAACTTTTCCTTTTTGTGATCAATGTCAGCCTGATAGAGTCCATCAGCTTCCCACTTACTCTGCCATTTGGGCTCGATCTCACGGGGTTTATAATCTCTGGTCATATTAACCTCTCCCTGATATTCTGGACTATTATCCTTAAATAGAAATCCCTCCAGCGTCAGGGACGAAGGAAGGAATTCTCCGTGGTACCACCCTGATTGTGATGTCAGGCATCACCTCTTGGGGCTGCTGTATCGGGCAGGCCCGCTGTCCCATACTTGATTTCCGGAACAGGATCGCGTTATTCACGCGCCGGGCGAGTTCAATTTTCCTGTGCTCTGGGGGCACCGTTGGTGAAATTTTCAGCCGTTGATTTCACCTCTCTGCCAGATAATTTACTACTCCCGGTTTAGAAATATTTGGGCACTTCCTGGTACGGAAGTGCCGTTTTTTGTGGACCCAGTGGGATTCGAACCCACGACCTCCTCAATGCCATTGAGGCGCGCTCCCAACTGCGCCATGGGCCCAGATGATAGGGCATTATTTTACTCTTTTATACCTTCCCCGTCAACCGGAGTGGACCTGGCGGGATTCGAACCCGCGACCTCATCAGTGCGATTGATGCGCGCTCCCAACTGCGCTACAGGCCCTCAATTTTTGCCCCAACATTGTAGTGCAGGGAAGATTGAAAGTCAAGCAAACGAGCATTCACAGGAACATATAAAACAGGGTGATCCCAGTGGAGATCACTCTTTATTTAATTTTTACTTGAAAGTTTATTGTCTGGACTGTCCCTTGCTTTGCGACGAGGCATTCATACCTCTTCCACCACCGCCGTTTCCATTATAAGAGCTCTGGGAAATCAGATTCTGGTATTCTTCCAGGCTCATGAATTGGGGTTGGTATGTCTCACCTGTCTGACGTTCATAAGTCCGTACAAAAGAAGCCGGATGATTGATAGAGCCCCTGAGCAAATTCTGGTAAACCTCAGTTATGGCTCCGTCGGTTGTCCCGGCCAGGTATTCCTGAAGATCCAGAATATCAATCTCTTCAATCGCTCCACGCTCAAGCCTCCCTGGCTCACCAGGTCGTTATAAAGAGCCTGCAAGTCCTGGTTGGCAAATTCACCCAGTGCTCGATCCCCCACCGGGTCCACGGCTCCAAAAAGGTCGATCAAGCTCAATACTGAGTCCATATGAGTCTGTTCACTGCGGGCAATATTGCTAAAAATATTCATGCCCCACAGATCAGCCACCTGCAGATAAACATCCCGGGCCAGCTTTTCCTCTTCCCGCATGAAGAGTGAACCTTCAATTTCGGCAGACGAGACTTCTCTATCCGTCAGAGCTGTGAGAGTTTCAGTATGGCTTTCTTCACTTGGTCCAGGATCGGAGTTTCCATATGAACCCTGGCCTACATTTTCCTCAACACTTGCTTGAACAAAGATTTCCTAAATAACGGGTTCTTCGACTTGATCCTGATCAGCTGTATTACATGGGCTCAGCAGCACACCGGCTACTAACACTAATATTAAAATCGATTTGATCTTCATTGTAAATTCTCCTTTAACCACTAATGACCCAATGATATCCGGGACTGATTAAGGGAGTATTTACTAAGTATTAAGGAAATGTTTAGGTCCGGTCAGTATCCGATCCGATCCAAAAATTCCATAATTTCAGAGTTGACCTTTTCCGGGCGCTCGTAGTGGACTAGATGGCCGGCACGCTCGACTTGAAGGATTTCCATTTCCGGCAGAATGGCCTTCAGAATCTCGATTTGATCCAAGCCAATAGTTTGATCGTTTACACCCCAGACCAGCAATACCGGCAGATCAGTCCCCTCTAGCTCGCGATACTCATCCCCAGGATCATGAATTACCAACTGCCGGATAGTGGATAATAAGGCCTTTCCTGTCCCACGATACTGCAGTTGAACCCGGTACAAGTCTTCCCAATCCTGGAAGTTATCCGGCTGATAAAAATCTTCTACCTGCAGCTTTGGCAAAATGATCGGTTCCATGATCGTTGCCATCAGGTATTCTCCTACACCAGGCAAATTCAAGGGAAATATATCCGAGTTTGCGGGTTGCACCACAACAGGAGAAATCAGGATCAAGCTTTTTACTTTCTCTGTGTGTTGATAGGCGTATCGGGCTGCAATTGGACCGCCCATTGAAAGACCCACCAGGTGAACCGGTTCATCAATCTCCAGGCCAATCAACAGGTCTTCCAATTGGTTATTAAACAGGACCAGATCATATACCAGGTCCGGTCTATCTGAATATCCCCTTCCGAACAGGTCATAACTCAACACCCTGTATCCAGCCTCAACTAAACCCTTAAATGTTGGTTCCCAGACATAATCCGGGACTGAAAATCCATGAACCAGCACTACCAGGGGTTTATCTTCATGTCCGGCAAGGTGATAATGAACTATACCCGCTGGCAATTCGATAAAATCTCCGCTGGCCCCCTCCCTCGCAGCTTGATCCAGATCTCTCTTCTCAGTCCTTAAGACCAGATATAAGCTGGTCAGGATTAAGGCCAGAACCAGGGAAGTCCCGAAAAACCATTTACAAAAACTTTTACGTCTCATATCATCCAAATCCTGCTCAGGTAAATTATTCTCAGGTCATAATAACTATAGAAACTTCAACTTGATAA
>CAYUXO010000018.1:0-4446 GCA_964448865.1 uncultured Anaerolineales bacterium | reverse complement strand
TTGATAATAATTCATACCGCATACGTGACATTTAATTGAGTATACCGCTATGATCAGGGAACTTTCAACCATCCATTTCCGTCTATAATATGAGTACTAAGAGGAGATTTAAATGAAAAAGGTTATCCTGATTATAGCTGTAATCACCAGTCTCACCCTCACCAGCTGCGGCATTCTGCCCGGGAGTGAAGGATCAGATCTAAGAGGCACTAGCTGGAAGCTGGTCAGTTATGGGGGAAAACTTCCTATTGAAGGTAAAACCATGACTGCAAACTTTGACGGGGCGGAAGTCAGCGGTTCAGCCAGCTGCAATCATTATTTTGGGGCATACAAGATCAAGGGCAGCCAGATCAGTATTGAAGGACTGGGATGGACAGAAATGGCCTGCATGGATCCGGAAGGCATCATGCAACAGGAGCAGGTTATCATGAGCATGCTGTCCAATTCAAACAGCTTCACACTCCAGGGCGATAGACTGGAAATCATAACTACTTCTGGAGAAATCCTGATCTTTGAAAAAGTAAGTATTGTAGAGTAACGTTTCATCGTTTTGTTCTGTTCTCTTTATCCGCTGCAGGAAACTAATTCCAATTGATGACAATCCCCCAAGCGGGGATTGTTTTTATTCTAATAATCGCTTGGGAAGGTTTCTAAAATAAGTTATGATACCTGTAACAGAAATTGTGACATCCAGGAGCCCCGATGAAGAACCCGAGTATCATGCAACGTCAGCACAAGCTTCAAATGTTAATCAGAGAACACAAAATGGGAGCTGTGGTTCTAAATCCAGGACCTGATCTGAGTTATGTAACCGGACTGGATTTCCATCTCATGGAGCGACCTGTGGTGGGAATATTTCCTGGTGAGGGAACCCCTGTGTTAATACTGCCGGAGTTGGAAGGGGCTAAAGTAGCTCAACTGGATTATGAATTAACCACTTATTTTTATAATGAAGATCAATCTACATGGACATCAGTATTCCGCACTGCCCTGGCAGAAGCCGGTCTGGAAAAAGCAAGATTAGGTGCCATTCCTCGCCATCTGCGACTGCTGGAACTATCCTACCTTGAAAGCGCCTGCCCAGAGCTGGAAATCACTTCCGGGCAGGAAATTCTCCAACAGATGAGAATGATAAAAGGGAATGATGAAATAACCCTCATGAAGGAAGCAGTCCGGATTGCTGAATGCGCCTTATCAAGCATCATCCGACGTATAAAAACTGGAATGACCGAGAAGGAGGTTGCCTCCAAACTTGTCAGCAGATTGTTCTATGAGGGATCAGATCCTGAGCTGCCGTTCTTCCCGATTGTTTCTTTTGGAGAGAATTCCGCTAATCCCCATGCAACACCCACTGACCGGGTTCTCAGCGAGGGAGACCTGGTTTTAATTGACTGGGGTGCCAGCCACCAGGGTTACTATTCTGATATCACCCGGACTTTTGTAATGGGGGACGCCAATCCCGAGCTGGAGCAAATTGCTCAATTTGTCCTGGAGGCCAATGCAGCAGGCCGGGGGGCAGTCAAGCCTGGCATACCAGCCAGCGAGGTAGACCGGGCTGTCCGCCAAGTGATAGACAAAGCCGGGTATGGTGAGTTCTTCATCCATCGCACTGGTCATGGACTGGGGCGGGAAGGCCATGAAGAACCTTATATCAGTAAATATGATCAGACAATTCTTGAACCGGGTATGACCTTTACCATCGAACCGGGAATTTATTTGCCTGGACGTGGCGGAGTGAGGATCGAAGACGATTTGGTGGTGACAGAGGATGGCAGCCGCTCATTAACTGCCATGCCCCGTGATCTATCCCAATTGTTGATTGAAGATTAAACTCATCTGTTATTTACTATCATGGCAGTATTGGCCTGGAGTGAATATATGATTGTTAAAAACGCTGAACCGTTTTATTATCCCGGAAATTCTACCGGGTGTTTATTGATCCACGGTTTTACAGGCGCCCCGACTGAGATGCGGCCCCTGGGTGAATATCTAGCCGACCAGGGTTATTCTGTTTTGGGACCAAGATTGGCCGGTCACGGCACTCAAATCGAGGATATGAATAGAGTGATCTGGGTTGATTGGTCCAATTCAGTTCTTGATGGCTGGCACCTGCTTCAACCCCTCACAAAAAGGATTATTATTATCGGCCTCTCGATGGGTGGGGTTTTAGCTCTTTATCATGCCTCATTCTTACCGGCAGCAGGAGTGGTCAGCCTGTCTGCACCTTTCCAGATCGAGCCCAGTTTGCGGCTGACCATGTTACCTCTTTTTTCCAAGTTCATAACCTATACTGATAAAGGTAAATCGGATTGGCAGGATCCTGAAGCGGTTGAATCCCATTTTTCATACGCTCGCTACCCCACAAAGGCAATCCTCCAGCTCAATAACCTACTGGAAGCTATGCGCAAATCCCTTCCGAAAGTGACTATACCTGCCCTGTTAATACATGCCATCAAAGACACTGATGTGATCCCGGAGAACATGGATCTCATTTATAGGAATCTGGGAACGCCCCGGGAGAATAAGAAAAGAATCTGGCTCGAGAACAGCGGCCATGTGGTCACCCTGGACATAGAAAAGGAACTGGTATTTAAATCCATCCATGAATTTATTCAGCAGGTCCTGGATTCCCAGCTGTGAGCAGGGATTTTATCCTTGTTATTATCAGCCTGATCACCTGGGGGCTGGGTGAAGGTGCTTTTATGTACTTCCAGCCCTTATACCTGGAAGAGCTGGGTGCTTCTCCACTTGCCATTGGTGGAATCCTGGGTGGGGTTGGTCTTATAATGACAATTGTCCACATTCCGGCCGGCTATCTGGCCGATCGGATCGGACGCAGGAAGATAATGTGGGCGGCCTGGTCATTGGGCATCATATCTACCATCATTATGGCAGCAGCCCGTTCATTGGCTGTTTTTTCAGTTGGAATCATTCTTTATTCAGCGACTCTTTTTGTTGTCGCGCCGATAAATAGTTACTTAACTGCGGCTCGGAATAAATTATCCGTTGAAAAGGCTATAACGACTTCTTCTGCAGGATTTTTCCTGGGCGGTATTCTCGGCCCAATAATAGGCGGTTTTCTGGCTGAAAATTTTGGCATGAGATCAATTTATTTCTTCTCAGTTGGAGTTTTTATCATTTCAGGAATCATCATATTATTTGTTAATCCACAAATAGTTGAAAAGAAAGTTGAGAATCCTGGACGCGCGTTATTAGGTAATCGCAAATTCATGTCATTCCTGCCGTTGGTCTTCCTGGTAGTCATGGCGCTCTTTTTCGCCCAACCATTGGCGCCCAATTTCTTGAGAAATCAGCGCAGTATTTCATTACAATATATCGGAATTCTTGGAGCTGTAACCAATTTTGGAAATGCCATACTTAATATACTTTTCGGTATTCTTCCTACCCGAATAGGTTTAATGCTGGGACAGGTTTTTGTAGGATTATTCGCTCTTTTAGTCTGGCAAACCACGGGCATGCCATTACTTGTAACCGCATATTTCCTGCTAGGAGGTTATCGGGCGACAAGGTCGTTATTAACTGCACAGACAGAAAAGCTGGTTCAGCCAGCTAATCTCGGACTGGCTTATGGCATAACAGAAATGGTAGGTGGACTGTCAATGATGGCTGCTCCCCTTCTGGCAGGAGCACTTTACACCAGGAATCCCAATCTCATCTTCAGCACAACTTTGGTCCTGATAATACCCATTCTATTGTTCACCCTTTTAAGGAGGAAATTGCCATGGAATACCTGACCCAACTTTCTATTCCAGTCTCGATCTGGTTTCAAAATTCCCCGGACTGGTTGGTTTCGATCATGAAAGTTATCTCTTTTATGGGAGATACGGAATTTTATTTACTGATCATGCCTCTGCTCTACTGGTGTATTGACACAACCCTAGGTATCAGGATCGGAATCATACTGCTGGTAAGCGGTGGTTTAAATAACCTCCTTAAATTTAGTTTTGCTTCTCCGCGTCCTTTTTGGGTCTCTTCCAAGGTTAAAGGTATCGTTGAAGCCACTGGATTTGGTTTTCCCTCGGGTCATTCCCAGAATGCTGCCAGCATCTGGGGGCTTTTTGCGACCTCAACCAGGAAAACCTGGTTAAAAGGAATTGCCATAACACTGATAATCCTGATCGGTTTTTCCAGAATCGTTCTTGGCGTGCACTTCACCCATGACGTCCTCATGGGGTGGCTGGTTGGATTGATCTTGTTGTTCACATTCATTAAATTAGAGGATCGGGTCACAGCCTGGTTCAAGGGCAATTCAATAGGTATGCAGATCCTGGCTCTGGTACTGGCCACCAGTTTGCTGATCATTCCGGCATTCTTGATAGTAAATCCGCTCAATCCCCCTCCACTGCCAACTGACTGGCTCCCAGAAGGAAATCCCTATAATTTCAAGAATCTCTTTACCACCACAGGTGCTTTATTCGGTCTGGG
>CAYUXO010000017.1:34803-38062 GCA_964448865.1 uncultured Anaerolineales bacterium | reverse complement strand
ACAACAGTGGTTTTATTCAGCAATAAACAAAGGTTTCATGATCACATCGACCCAAAATTCTAAAATTAAACTGGTGCGGCAGCTGCTCACCCAAACAAAAGCACGCAAAAAACAGGGAGCCTTTGTCCTTGAAGGTATCCGGCTTCTGGAAGAAGCTTTTAATTCACCTTTTACACCTGAACTGCTGCTTTATACAGCTGACCTGGATCAACGGGGTCTTTCCCTTGTTAAAGAATTTGAATCCGGGGGTGTGAACTGTGAACTCACAGCTCCGAATGTATTCAGTTCGGCCAGCGATACAGAAACACCCCAGGGTATTCTGGCAGTTTACCCGCTGCTTTCCCTACCCATACCAGATGAAGCAGATTTTTTATTGATAACAGACGAGATCCGCGACCCTGGAAACCTGGGCACATTAATGAGAACAGCACTTGCAGCAGGAGCAGATGGTGTACTCTTGCCGCCGGGAACAGTGGATCCTTTTTCCCCAAAAGTGGTCCGGGCTGCCATGGGAGCTCAATTCCACCTGCCTGTAAAATCCGCATCCTGGTCTGAAATCAAAGAAATAACCCGGGATCTGACAGTTTATCTCGCCGATATGGATCAAGGCCTTAATCTCTGGCAGCCTGATCTGACAGAACCTGTTGCAATCATTATTGGTGGAGAAGCTCATGGTCCGGGAATAATCGCCCGCGAGTTTGCGAGTAAGGTCCTCCATATTCCCATGAGTGCTAAATCCGAATCCATCAATGCGGCCGCAGCCGGTGCGGTATTCCTGTATGAAATTCACCGGCAGCGGACATTGGCCAGTAAATAAACTTCGTTATTATATAGAATTATCCCTATGTCAAAATCCGATCTTCCCCTCAATCAGATACTTTCCGGAGATGCCGTTCAGGTTATGGAAGGGCTACCTGAAAAATCGATCGATTTGATTTTTGCTGATCCTCCCTACAATATGCAGATCAAGGGAAACCTCTGGAGGCCCGATTTCAGCAAAGTGGATGGAGTCGATGATGATTGGGACAAATTTGAAGATTACAAGTCGTATGATGATTTCACCGATGCCTGGTTAAAAGCTGCTCACAGACTTCTTAAACCAGCTGGCGCCATCTGGGTAATCGGCACTTACCACAATATATATCGGGTGGGAAAACTGCTTCAGGACATCGGATTCTGGGTTATCAATGAAATTATCTGGGAAAAAACCAACCCCATGCCCAACTTCAGGGGAGTTCGTTTTACCAACGCCCACGAAACACTCATTTGGGCTAAAAAAACATCCGGCAGCAAGTACACCATCAACTATCATGCCATGAAGATTTTTAACGATGGCAAACAAATGCGCAGCACCTGGAAGCTGCCAATCTGCAAGGGCGGAGAACGCATCCGGTTAAACGGCGAACGGGTTCACTCAACCCAAAAACCTCTGGCTTTGCTGTATCGGGTCATCATGTCCTCCACAAACCCACATGATGTTATCCTCGATCCATTCTTCGGCACTGGCACAACCGGGGCAGCAGCAAAAATTCTTCATCGGAATTGGATCGGGATAGAGAAGGATCCGGTTTATATTCCCATCGCCCGGGAAAGAATTGAGAGTATTAAAGCGGAAGAGTATCAGAGTGAAATCTTTGACATCAAAGATGATAAAAGGCTTGCTCCCAGGGTCCCGTTCTCCCGACTGGTAGAGTCAGGGTATATTAAACCCGGGCAAAAACTTTATTTCAATCAGGACCCTGAAAATATGGCTGCCGTAAAGCCTAACGGGATTTTGGTTTTGGCTGATTTTGAAGGCTCAATCCACCAGACTACGAAACATATCCTGGGAGGAAAACCTGCCAATGGCTGGCTTTACTGGTTTGTAAAGAATGGCCGGAATAAATACCAATCTATCGATGATATCAGGGAATTGTATCGGAAAGAACAGGTTCAACCAGATAACATCACAGAAGAAACCAGTACCTAGAACCCACTAAGCTCGGTGTTAAAATGAAAATTCGCTCAGTTACCTATTTTGATGATCCCGGAAATCCGGTCAAGGATGACTTCTTGTCCCGGGCTGGAAACTTTGCCAGGGAAACGCGCAGGCACTTCAAAGCAGCTGGTCTGGAACTGCAAACTGTCCGTTTTGCGTCGCCACCCTTCCCAACATTCTTGGCCAGCCAGACTGACGACCAGATCATTGAATTCGCGATCGATCTTGAAAAGGTATTAATCGATAATGGATTTGATTATATTTCCCTGGGACCCGCTCTTCCCGAGAAACCAGAAAGCTTCTCAGTAGTGCCAGAATTGATCCGAAATACAGAAATTACTTTTTGCTCTGGCTTAATGACCCACACTAAAAAAGGATTATCCCTATCAGCTGTGCGGGCTTGCGGTGAGATCATCTGCCAGTTGGCACCCCTGGATGAAAATGGGTTTAGGAATCTCTATTTTGCTGCCCTGGGTAATGTACCCGCAGGGGGTCCTTTTTTTCCCGCAGCATACCATGATGGCAGCGGGGCCAAATTTTCCATTGCCGTGGAAGCGGCTGATCTGGCAGTAGAGGTATTTGCAAACTCCAAATCGTTTGTAGATGCTCGCGACCAGCTAATTACCCTTATTGAGAAACATGGCATTAACATCGGAGCTGTCTCTCATGATCTGGCTAGAATCACCCGGGCTCAGTTTAGCGGAATAGATTATTCCCTGGCCCCATATCCTAACGATACTCTTTCGATCGGTAAAGCCCTTGAAGAAACCGGGGTGAATACAATAGGGAATCATGGTTCCCTGGCTGCTGCTGCTTTTCTGGCAGATACTCTTGATCGGGCTGATTTCCCAAGGTCAGGATTCAGTGGACTAATGCTCCCAGTTCTGGAAGATTCAATCCTGGCCGATCGCGCTGCTGGTGGAAAATTGGATATAAAGGACATGCTGTTGTTCTCTTCGGTTTGCGGAACCGGTTTAGACACAATTCCCCTGCCAGGAGATGCCACCCCCGAACAAATCAGTGCGGTTCTTTTTGACCTGGGGGCATTATCTCTCCGGCTGGACAAACCTCTTACAGCCCGGTTAATGCCTATACCCGGCAAGAAAGCCGGTGAACCAACCAGCTTTGATTTTCCGTTTTTTGCCAACAGCAAAGTGTTGGGTTTGCAAGCAGAGGCCCTGTCAAATTTCTTTATGCGGGATGGATATCTGGATCTTAGACCCAGAAAGTGATAGGTATTTTAACTGTCATTGCGAGGAAGCCGGAGGCCGACGCGGCAAT
>CAYUXO010000017.1:16590-34703 GCA_964448865.1 uncultured Anaerolineales bacterium | reverse complement strand
GCAATGACAGATTGGTTTAATCGCTCAAGAGAGAGCTGGCGCTCCTGCTAGAGCCCGTTGATGGGAGCTGAAGCCTGTCCTGAGTGAAGACGAAGGTCTCTGAGAGTTGAAATACTTTGTTCTCTGTAAACACTCCAACTCATTGAGCGGAACGAGGCGAAGCTGAGAGAAGTCGAAATGGTGATTTCACTACTTTTCCCTCTTCGACTTCGGCTGATAGCCTCCGCTCTGAGAGTTAAGGTTTTTCAAATTTCCCGAACAGCTCCCTGTAAATATTCCAGCCTGGCTGTCGCCAATCCTGGCAGAGCTTCCAACGGGTAAAAAGGTCCGCTGCCTTCTACTGCAAGGGATGACGCCACACTGCCGTACAATACAGCCTGAAGGGGATCATAAGACCTGCGAAATCCTGCCAAAAAACCGCCGCAAAAAGCATCCCCTGCGCCAATGGGATTCTTGACCCTGGCCGGGTAGGATGAAATAGCCCATTTTCTTCCACTGGCAGGTTCATAGAGATATTGACCGGCAGCTCCCCTTTTAATGACTATCAGCTCACAGCCAAATCGACCCAGTTCCGCTGCCATCTCCCAAATATCAGTGCTCACTCCCTTAAAAAGGTTCTTGAGATCACCCTCAGATGGCATGAAAGCTGTTAATCCTGGCATCAGCCCCGGAATATCACTTAGGAAATTGGGATCCATATAAGAAGAGCCGGGGTCCAGGGTAATGGTTGAAAAACCCTGCTGCCTAAATATTGCTGGAAGTAGATTATGGGATAAGTAATCGAGGGGGCAAAGGTGAGCACCGGTTGCGGTTAAATAAGATTGGGGAATGTCACTCTCGCGAATTGAGTTTTCTCTGGATGTCCTCCGGCTTTGAGTTATCAGGTTTTGTCGGGCATACCCGATCAAAGCTGGCGGCAAGGTCAAGCCAGCCTTTGAGAAATAGGATACCGGATCATCAACTTGCTGAGTCTGGTCTCCCTCCTGAACGTAACATACTCTGTGATCAAGAGCCCGGGGAAGAACTACAACACCCTCAGTATTAATTCCCCGTTTCCCAAAATCCTCCAACCAGTCGTGATGGAAATTTTCGCCAACCCGGGTACAAATCCCGGGAACGTGTTCTTTTTCCCAGATTAAATAACCGCAAGACGCATAAAGGGCGTTTCCGCCCGGGGCGTCCAGACTCCATTTGTCGTCAAGGGATAAAGAAAATTCGCGATTTAATTCCCCCACGAAAAGGTCACGGGGTGTGGGATCGTTTTGGATCATCAGGGTAAAAGTTACTGATAATCCTATTTACTTACCCAGGGAAGATACCTGGCGCAGCAAGGTAATGATCGACCCGCCCAGTTTAATGCCGTCGCCAGCCGTAAGTTGAAGGCCCTCACCTTCTTCATTGCGCTGGGATAACAAATATCCGGCACCAGCGCCTGTAATAGCCCCGAGGATTGCCCCCAGAAGTATATAGAGGCCAAAGCTGTTTCCCTGATCTTGATTTTCAGAATTCATAAAGGATTACCACCTTTCCGGTTGATCACTCAATGCGATAACGGGTGCCTTTTTTTGTAAATAAATTCCGGATTCCGGTTACTACTGAGGTCGACTGAATAGCAGGCTTAACGATAACTTCGGAAATTTTCCTGACAGCATCCTGAATTTTTTCCAGGAATTCGACAACCCGAGTAGTGAAGGGAGGAATGACCCGGATTATCCGTTGAACCAGGTATATCAGCAGGCCCAACAGAAGCAGGCTGAATAATGAAAAGAATAATACCGGGATCACCAGCAGCACAGTTGATACTTCAGCAAAGCGGGAGATCTTTCCCGGGCTGACTGCTACTACGATCCAGGCACATAACAACCCGACCAAGATCAATCCAACCAGCCCTGGAAAGATGATCTGCCAGAACTCCGATCCCCGGGAAGTTTTCTTCTTCTCTGCCATGGTAACGATATTGTAGCACGGAATTGGGCTGATAAATTTGGCTGGCTAATTATCGATAGTTTTGGGATAAAGTTGACTTTAACCTTTTTCTTTTATACACTGAAACCATGCCAGCACGCGTTTATTCCTGCGCCGTGCTGGGGCTGGAGGGGGTTTTAGTTGAAGTAGAAGTAGACTTCACCAGCGGGTTTGGCTTGATCTTTGTAGTGGGGCTCCCGGACACAGCAGTTAAAGAAAGCCGCGAACGGGTCCGGGCCGCCATCAAGAATATTCCCGTCAAATTCCCCCGAAGATCCATTGTGATCAATCTGGCGCCGGCAAATGTGCGCAAAGAAGGTCCTGCCTATGATCTACCTATGGCGGTTGGAATATTAACCGCCTCTGGAATCATACCCCAGGGCGCCGTGGATGATTTGATTATCGTGGGGGAATTATCTCTGGATGGAACAGTTCGCCACACACCGGGTTTATTACCTATGGCCGTTTTGGCCAGGGATGAGGGATATAAAAGTATCTGTGTTCCGGTGGAAGATGCCCCGGAAGCCTCGCTTGTGCCAGGTCTCCAGATCCTTCCAGTTCGTTCCCTGGCGGAACTGACCGAGCACTTGATTGGAGCTGAAACCATCAAGCCTTATAAAAAGTCCCCTGTCCAGCAGCTCCCCCCCCTGGAAACCCAAACCGATTTTCAGGAAATCAAAGGACAGGAACACGTTAAAAGGTCCCTGGAAGTGGCAGCGGCCGGTAACCACAACATACTCATGAACGGTCCCCCCGGTGCGGGCAAGACTTTATTGGCCCGCTCTCTGCCAGGCATCATGCCCAGAATGTCGCTTGACGAAGCCATTGATGTAACCCGGATCTACTCGATCATGGATAAGCTGCCCAAAAACACACCGCTCCTCCAGCACCGCCCTTTCAGGGCACCCCACCATACCATCTCCCATGCTGGTCTGGTGGGCGGCGGCACCTGGCCCCGGCCAGGAGAAATATCCCTCGCCCACCGGGGTGTGCTCTTTCTGGATGAATTCCCCGAATTCGGCCGCCGGGTGCTGGAGGTGCTGCGCCAACCCCTGGAAGACAAAGTCATCACCATCAGCCGCGCCCAGGGCTCTCTGACCTTCCCTTCTAACTTCATGCTGGTAGCAGCCATGAACCCCTGCCCCTGTGGATATTATGGTGATCCCCTTAAGGCCTGCAGCTGCTCTGCCACAACCATTACCCGCTATCAGAAACGCCTTTCCGGGCCATTGCTGGATCGAATTGATATCCAGGTTGATGTACCCCGGGTGGAATTTGAAGAACTCAGCTCTGACCGCCAGGGAGAACCATCCTGTCAGGTCAGGGAGCGAGTCGAAAAAGCCAGGAGCCGCCAGCTGGAACGCCTGGCAGAATCACCCCGGTCCAGCAACGGGGAAATGATCCCTCGAGAAATCAGGGAGTTTTGTTCCCTTGATAATAAATGTCATTCCCTGCTGCGGGGCGCTGCCCAGCAGCTGGGTTTGTCAGCCCGAGCCTACCACAAGGTACTAAAACTCTCCCGCACCATTGCGGATCTGGCAGGGGAAGAAACTATAAACACCTCACATTTAGGGGAAGCACTGCAATATCAACCGAGGGATCGGAACTGATCCGAGCAGGTATAGAAAAAACTCGCTTTATCGCTGGTGATCTTTACAGCTTAAGGACGATTTCAATAAACGATAAAGGGGCTGACTTTTCAGACAGCCCCTTCCTTTGTTGTAAAAGCGTTCAACTTTCTTTAAACCGCCTCAACTTTAACTGCACAGACTTTATATTCCGGGATCTTGGCAATCGGGTCCAGCGCTGCGATAGTCAGTTCATTTGCAGAGGCTTCCGGGAAATGGAAATTGGCATAAACCATACCGGGAGGAACCCTGTCAGTTACCAGGGCCTTAGCTTCGATCGTGCCGCGCCGGGATGACACCCTGACCCGTTTGTTTCCATTTAAACCAAGCTTATCAGCATCCAGATCATTTACCTCAATTAACGCTTGCGGATATATTTCCAACAGCCCCTGCGATCTCCGGGTCATCTGACCGCCGTGCCAATGATAAAGAACCCGTCCTGTGCTGAGGATCATGGGATATTCTTTGTCCGGCAACTCAGCCGGCGGGACATGTTCAACAGGGGTAAATTGACCCTTGCCGCGCGAGAACTGTCCGATGTGCAAGATCGGTGTTCCTGGATGATCAGAATCCTTCACTGGCCACTGCAGGGTTTCCCCTTCCTGCAAACGCTGAAGGTTTACTCCGGCATATATAGGTGTCAGTGCTGCAATTTCATCCAAGATCTCAGCTGTATTCTGATAGTCCCAGCCGCTGTAGGCTGCTTCACCGACCTGACGATTTCCCTCTTTGAGAATTTTTTTCGCCAGCTCAGATACAATCCACCAATCCGTACGGGCAATTCCTGGTGATTCTATCGCTTTCCGGACCAGCTGTATGCGCCGTTCAGTATTCGTAAAGGTGCCGTCTTTTTCAGCGAAACTCGCTCCAGGCAGCATAACATCCGCATAAGGGGCGGTTTCCGAGGAGAATATTTCCTGCAGGACAACCAGTTCACAGGTCTCCAGAGCTTTGCGGATATGGTTGGTATCCGGGTCACTCATGATAGGGTCTTCGCCAAGAACATACAGCACCTTAAGCTTCCCATCATGTGCCAGGGGCATCATTTCTGTTACAGTTAGTCCAACTTCAGGCGACAAATCATCCGCTTCTGTTCCCCAGGCTTTCGCAAACTTATCCCTAAATGCCGAATCTGTAACTTTTTGATAACCAGGATATACATCGGGCAATCCGCCCAGATCACAGGCTCCCTGAACGTTGTTCTGCCCACGGAGGGGATTTGTGCCGCCACCGGGAACGCCCATATTGCCCAGCAACATCTGCAAATTAGCCAGGCTCAGCACATTAGCGGTTCCCGTTGTGTGTTGGGTAATACCCATAGCCCATAAAACTGCCATGGGTTTGCTCTGAGCCAAAATCTCAGCAGCTTGGAGCAGTTGTTCTTCGGGCACACCAGTGATCTGAGAGACCTTCTCAGGACTGTAATTCAGAACAACTGCTTTAAAATCATCAAAACCTTCTGTCCTGGATTTGATGAATTCTTGATCTTCCCAGCCATTTTCCAAGATGATATTCATCAACCCGTTCACCAGGGCGATATCCGTGCCAGGTTTGTGCCGCAGGTGAAGCACCGCAAAGTCCATTAAGTCGATCTTTCGAGGGTCAGCGACAATAAGCTTGGCTCCTCGTTGGCGGACAGCCTGCCGGATACGCATACCTATCACTGGATGCTGTTCAGTTGTGTTGGATCCGATGACCAGATATGCCTGAGCGTTTTCTGCGATATCCTCAATAGAATTGCTCATCGCGCCAGAACCAAAAGCAATGGCCAGACCGGCCACGGTTGTGGAGTGTCAAAGCCGGGCACAGTGATCTATGTTGTTGGTCCCGATCACCTGCCGGGCAAGTTTGTTCATTAAATAGTTTTCTTCATTCAGACATTTCGCCGAAGTCATAAAGCCAATACTATCCGGTCCGTGATCATCCCGAATCAGGCGCATTTTATCGGCTGTGATCCCCAGAGCGGTTTCCCAATCCACTTCAACCCACTGCCAGGGATCTCCCTCTATCTCTGGCTGGCGTTTTTTCGCCCCGGGTTTCTTTTTACCATCGAGTAAATACTTTCTGACCCGGGGTTTATCAAGACGGTCCGGATGATGGACAAAATCGTATCCAAAACGGCCTTTAACGCAGGTCCATCCATGATTGGAAGGACCGTCCCAGGCTGAATCCACCCTGATGATCTTGTTGTCTTTAACCTCCAGGATCAACTGGCAGCCAACCCCGCAGTAGGTGCAGGTGGTCTGTATCCGTTCCACCTGCCAGGGACGGCCTTCCCCCAGGGAAAGTTTAGGCCACAGCGCACCTGTTGGGCAAACTGCCACACAGCTTCCGCAAAACTCACAGGGGCTGTTATCCATTGAGCTGTCCGCCCCAAAACCGATATAGGCACTGAAGCCACGATAAAAAACGCTGATGGCTTCCACCCCATTGATCTCACTGCAGGCTCTGACGCAGCGGCTGCAGAGGATACATTTATTTCGATCCACCTGGATAAACGGGTTGGGATCATTAACTGAATAATGATGTTTGGTCCCTTCGTAACGGTCTTCCTTGACACCATATTCATAGGCCAGATCCTGAAGCAAACAATCCCCGGCTGCTTCACAGGTCATGCAGTCCAGCGGATGATCAGATATCAATAATTCCAGGTTGAATTTCCGCGCTGATCGAATTCTAGGAGTGTTGGTGGAGACTTCTATGCCCTCAGAGATCGGGTAGGTGCAGGCAGGTTGTAAAGCCCGTTGACCTTCAATTTCCACCAAGCAGATCCGGCAAGCTCCCACCGGGGGTAAAGCAGGGTGATCGCACAGGATTGGAATATAGATTCCTTCCTGTCTTGCAGCCTGCAGGATCGTTTGCCCCTGTTTGCCCTTTATTTGTTTGGCGTCGATGGTAAAGTTAACATTTCCCATGATTTGGATTGCTCCTTCTCTTTAGGCCGTTTCAACTACGGTCATTTCATGTTTTCTTTTTACAAGAACTGCACCAAAATTGCAGACATCATAACAAGCATCACATTGAATACACATCTTTTGATCGATAACATGAGCTTCTTTCTTCTCACCTGTGATCGCCCCGGTTGGACAAGCTTTCAGGCACAATCCACATCCTGTACAGGGATCAGGATCAATTACATAAGTGAACATGCCCGCGCAAACACCCGCCTCGCAAAATTTTTCATTCACATGGGCATCATATTCTTCCCGGAAAAACCGCAGAGATGCCATCACTGGTCCAGGCGTGAGCTGTCCCAGAGCACACAGGGACCCTTCCCTCATGCCTTCAGAGATCCGGTCAATCTCAGCCAGATCTTCCAGTTTGCCTTCCCCGTTTGTTATGCGGGTCAATACTTCCAATAGTCGTTGACCGCCAATCCGGCAGGGAACACATTTCCCACAAGATTCAGCGGATGCAAAAGTCAAGAAATAGCGTGCAAACTCAACCATACAGGTTTCCTGGTCAACGACGATCATGCCGCCAGATCCCATTGTCGCTCCAGCCTTCGTCAGCGAATCAAAATCCACGGGGGTGTCCAGCGCTTCTTCAGGCAGGCAGCCTCCCAGGGGACCGCCGGTTTGCACCGCCTTAAATTTTTTCTTATCGGGGATACCGCCGCCAATATCATAGATGATCTCCCGCAGGGTAATACCCATGGGCACTTCGACCAACCCGGTATGTTCTATCTTGCCAGTCAATGCAAAAACAGCTGTGCCGGTGGATTTTTTTGTACCAATGCTGTTAAACCAATCTGCACCATTCACCATAATCTGGCTTGTTAAGGCAAACGACTTCACGTTGTTGACATTGGTTGGTTTTCCCCACAACCCCGCCACAGCTGGGTAGGGAGGCCGGGGTCGGGGTTCTCCCCGTTTTCCCTCAATGGAGGCGATCAGAGCGGTCTCTTCCCCACACACAAATGCGCCAGCGCCTTCTTTGATCTTGATATTAAAAGAATAACCTGAGCCGAGGAGATTATCCCCCAGCAAACCCAGTTCGCAGGCCTGTTCAATTGCAATTTTCAGGCGTTCAATTGCCAGGGGGTATTCTGCCCGGCAGTAAATAAAGCCTTCCGGGGCACCGATGGCATACCCGGCGATAATCATACCTTCTAACAGGGCATGCGGATCGCCTTCCAGAACGGAGCGGTCCATAAACGCCCCGGGGTCACCTTCATCTGCATTGCAAATAATATATTTGGGGTATCCTTTAGCTTTCATGCAGAATTCCCATTTCAGACCGGTCAGGAAACCCGCGCCGCCGCGGCCGCGCAGACCGGAGTCTTTGAGTTCTTCAATCACATCTTCCTGTTTCATCTCAAAGAGCACCTTGGAAAGACCACCATATCCTCCGTATGCCAGGTATTCCTCTATACTCTCCGGGTCGATAATCCCGCAATTCCTGAGGGCGATACGGACCTGCTTACTATAAAAGGGAAGTTCATCATAAACAGGTATCCCTTCAATAGATTTCCCATTCCCAGAGGGGAGTTGACCGTAGATCCAGCGTTTATTATATTCTCCCTGGACCAGGTGTTTTTCAATGATTTTTCCCACCATTTTAGGTTTTACTTTTGAATAAGTAATCCGTGGGATACCGGGTTGCTGGATGTCAATCAGCGGTTCGTTATGGCACATGCCGATACAGCCAACGCTGACCACCTCTGCTTCAATTTTGTGTTTTTTTAATTCCAAATGGATTTCTGCGGCAACATCGTTTGCGCCTGCTGCAATTCCACATGTCCCCATGCCAATAATAATTGTAGTTCTATTTTCTTCCCGGTCGGTTATTTCTGCCCGAGCTTTTTTTTGTATTTTTTCCAGTTCATCGATACTTGTTAACGCCGGCATAAGGATTCTCCTATCTTGACCTTCAATCCAATTCTATGATCTTTTCAACCAAGGAATCCGGGGTTGTATTTCCATATACCTGGTCATTTACCAAAGCGATAGGTGCCAGCCCACAGGATCCCAGGCAATAGACAATTTCCAGGGTATATTGATAATCCGGATCACTTCCTCCAGCCACAAGATTAAGCTTCTCTTCCACCGCAGTGACCAATTTGGGCGCACCGCGCACATGGCAAGCAGTCCCATCACAAACACTTATAATATGGCGGCCCCGGGGTTCAAGGTTAAATTGAGCATAAAAAGTAACCACTCCATACAGCTGGCTGATCGAGATTCCGCTTTTCTTAGCAATCTCGATCATGGCCTGTTCAGGCAGATATCCATATATATCCTGGGCTCCTTGCAGGATCGGAATTACAGCACCATCTTGATCACTATATTTCTGGAGAATCGGTTCCAGCAAGCCAACATTGATATCCAAATCACTCATAAATTTCTCCCTGCTCCTGGCACAAGGTGATCACACCAACTGGACAATATTTCATTTTAATCCAATAATCCCTCTTATCCAGGCCGGTATTCGAAACCCAGCCGTTCTGGATAACAGTAAACCCGTAATTTTCCATGCCGGGCGTAACCAATCAGGGTTATATTCCAGGCTTTTGCCAGCTCGAGGGCAAAAGAAGTTGGGGATGTGCGGGAAGCAATCACCTGGCAACCCATTAAGGCTCCTTTCCGGAGCATTTCAGACGAAATTCTCCCGGTTGTGAGCAAAGCCCGGTTAGTTGTGGGAATTCCACCCAATAAGCAGGCACCCCGGAGTTTATCAATTGTATTATGTCGGCCAATATCCTCGGCAACCTTGACCAACTCACCACTGCCAAGATCAAGTAAACCCGCTGCATGCACTCCCCGGGCCCTGGTATATAAACTCTCTTTGGTCTGAAGGACATTAAAGGCTCGAAGAATGACATCCGGGGTGGTGCTGATGTCCGTTTTAAATGGTTCCACACCTATCCTGGGATCATCAAATATCAACCCGCCACCGCAGCCTGAAGTTAAAAACATTCTGGATGGTTTTTCAATAGTATGGGTTAACCAGACATCAATACAGCAGCCATCTTCAGTAACCCTGATATCAACAATATCATCCAGGCTTGAGATAATTCTTTCATTCATTAAGAAACCAACCGCTAACCAATCCTGGTTAAGCGGGGTTCCCATAATGGATACAAAATCCTGTCCGTTGATATAAATCGTAAGCGCAATTTCCTCAATGACTTCCCCCTCATTCTCCTGCCAGTCATGATGAAAATCCCACCAATGATTGTGATTTGTTCCGCGACTATTCATCGCATCCTCGTAGAAACCAATTAACAACCAATAAATTGGGTGAATAGTAAACCCGGGGCGGCCATGACTCTGAGCTGCCGCCCCAGATAATTACTTCTTGCCTAAATTGTAACTGAACTTCAGCCTATGACAAACCCAGAACTTCTCCGGTTTCCAGATCTATGTCAATTTCATAATAAGCTGGCCGGGTGGGCAAGCCAGGCATCGTACTCATATCTCCCAGGAGCGGATACAGGAACCCTGCCCCAACGGAGGCGCGGATATCGCGGATTGGTACGGTAAATCCTGTCGGCCGTCCCTTCAACGTCGGATCATGGCTCATGCTCAAGTGCGTTTTAGCCATACACATGGGAAGTTCATCAAAGCCCAGCCTGGTGTAGAGGTCCACTTTCTTCTGGGCTAACGGCTCATAGGTAACGCCATCTGCGCCATAGATTTCTTTGCAGATGATTTCAATCTTCTCTTTAATGGAGGTTCCCTTTAGGGGATAGAGGAACTTAAAATCGCTGGGAAGTTCACAGGCTTCCACAACAGCCTTGGCAAGGGCCACTGCTCCTTTGCCTCCCTCCATCCAGTGGCGGGTGACCACAGCATTGGCAGCTCCAGCCTTCATGGCTGCTTTTCTGACCAGTTCAACTTCAGCTTTCGTGTCATCTTTGAAACTATTAACTGCAACCACGATTGGAATACCAAATTTAAGTGCATTTTCAATATGCACTTCGAGATTGGGTATTCCTTTTTCCAGCAGCTCCAGGTTTTCAGTGGTATAGGCCGCATCCAGCGGAGCGCCGGCGGTAACTTTAGGACCACCGCCATGCATCTTTAATGCGCGGACTGTGGCAACCAGGACAACTACATTCGGGATCAATCCAGAGTAGCGGCATTTGATGTCAAAGAATTTTTCCATTCCGATATCGGCGCCAAATCCGGATTCTGTAAGTACATAGTCCGCTAATTTCAGGGCAATTTTATCGGCAATAATGGAGCTGTTGCCGTGGGCGATATTGGCAAAGGGACCAGCATGAACCAGGGTTGGTGTACCTTCAATAGTCTGCATCAGGGTTGGTTTAATGGCATCCTTCATGAGAACAGTAACCGCGCCGGCAACACCCAGGTCATCAATAGTGACAGTATCTCCAGCTTTGGAGGTTGCAACGATGGACCGTCCAATACGTTCCCGCATATCTGCCAAATCAGTGGTCAGCGCCAGGATGGCCATGATCTCACTTGCAACTGCGATATCAAACCCGGTTCTCCGGGAATGTCCTCCCTCTTTTGGCCCGAGACCAATTTCGATTTCACGCAGATGGCGATCATTGGTATCCACTATCCGGCGCCAGGTGATGGTCTCTGGATCCACATCCAGTCGGACAAATTTCCCGTATTCTTCTTCGGTCAGGTCATCCGGGTTGGTTTTATCAATTCCCAGTTTTTTGAGCCGCCTGAGCATGATGGGGGCAAACTCCCGTTTGCCATTATTATCGGTCGGGCAGAGGCGGCGGAAAAGCGCCTCATCCGACTGGCGGCTTTCATGGTACATCCGGGAATCAAGTGCTGCTGCCACCAGGTTATTGGCTGCTGTGATGGCGTGGATATCGCCCGTCAGGTGCAGGTTAAAATCCTCCATGGGCACAACCTGGCTGTAGCCGCCGCCAGCTGCGCCGCCCTTGATGCCGAAGGTTGGTCCCTGGCTGGGTTGGCGAATGCAGGTGAACAGGCTTTTCCCCAGGTGTGCTCCCAGGGCCTGGCTTAAACCAACCGTAGTGGTGGTTTTACCTTCTCCCAGAGGTGTAGGGGTAATTGCGGTTACGTCAATATACTTTCCATCAGGCACATCTTTAAGGCGCTCGAGGACATCGAGAGTAACCTTGGCTTTATATTTGCCATATAATTCAAGCTCATCTTCCAAGAGCCCGATCTCATTTGCAAGTTCCTTGATTGGCTTCATCACCGCTGCATGGGCGATATCGATATCCGACGGAACGGGATCCAACAGTTCCAGCGGAGATGGGGTTACGGGTTTTTTCTTAAAAGTCATCACTTCTCTCCTTTGAATATATTATTTATTGTCCATTGGCAAGTTTAGCTGCCCGGACGGTATTGCGCAGAAGCATGGCAATGGTCATAGGGCCAACGCCGCCTGGTACTGGAGTGATATATCCAGCTACTTCAAGTGCTTCCTGAAAGTCGACATCGCCAACCAGGCGGTAGCCTCTCTCGACGCTATCATCATCAACCCGGTTTGTCCCTACGTCGATTACGGCGGCTCCGGGTTTGATCCAATCACCTTTGACCATTTCCGCCCGTCCGACAGCAGCGATCAACACATCAGCTTCAGCACATTTCTCTTTTAGATTTTTGGTCCTTGAGTGACAAATAGTCACAGTGGCATTTTCCTTCACCAGAAGCAAGGCCGCAGGCATGCCAACGATAAACGAGCGCCCCAGAACAACCGCGTTGGCACCTTCAAGTTCAACTCCGGCATTCTTTAACAAGTATAAAACACCATCGGGAGTTGCTGGCACGAATTTCGGTTCCCGGCCCTTTTGAGCCAATCGGCCGATATTCAAGGGATGAAAGCCGTCAACATCCTTATCGATGCTGATGGTGCGCAGAACACTTTCATCATCCAGACCATCCGGTAGGGGAAGCTGAACCAAAATGCCATGCACTTCAGGATCATCATTCAAATCCCTAACCATCTTTTCAACTTCTTCCTGGGTCGCAGTTGCGGGCAAAACATGGCCGATTGATTTGATACCGGCTTTTTCACAGGCCTTATGTTTCATGCGTACATAGACCTGGGAGGCGGGATTTTCACCAACCAGGACTGTTGCCAATCCGGGAGGGTTTTTTCCTTCAGCAACCATGGCTGCGACGTCGGCCGCAACGGCATCTCGAACTTCCTTTGCTACAGCTCGGCCATCTATGATTTTTGCAGTCATAATATACTCCCTTTGGTAATGAGAAATTCAACGTAATGAAAATTTAATATCAATGGAAATCTTCACCTGGCACAATACGGCATACTAAAAAATATTATGACTAAAAAGGGAAGCCTTAGCAAGTTATATTCATCATGAAAATCATGCCCAATGATATGCTCTTCAAAACTGAAAATATGTCCGGGTACACTTAACAAGAGCGGTTTATATACTTTACACATGCCATTGAGGTGAGCCTGATTTGATTGTTATCGAGTCGGATATGGCGTAAAATAAGGATGTTATAATCCATATTGTTTGATCAGGCTATTTGTATGTCTCTGGACAAGGCAAAACGCCCCATGAGTAATAACTCCCACACCACTAACCAGGCCTATTCAGGGTATCCCTTATTCCCTTTAATCCAAATACCAGATCATCATTCTAATAACTACTCCTGCGATCTCAATGATCACTTATCGCTGCTTGAGGTAGTCTAAAAATTCTCCCGGAGGAATATCCATGACCGATCGAAAAAAAGTTACCATCCGAACTCTTTTTGATAAGGCCGCTAAGAGTGAGCTGATCTCCTGGCTTACATGTTACGATTACCCGACTGCTTATTTCCAGGAACAAGCCGAGATTGATATGATGCTTGTGGGTGACAGCCTGGGAATGACTATGCTTGGTTATGATGGAACCCTGCCGGTCACCATGCAGGACATGATCCGCCATACCCAGGCGGTTCGCAGAGGTGCACCAACTGCTTTCCTGGTAGGAGATATGCCTTATATGTCATATCAGGCAAGCATAGAATCTGCGGTGTTGAATGCCGGTCGCTTTATGGCAGAAGCCAGCTGTGATGCGATCAAGCTGGAAGGCGGCCATGTGGTGGCTGATCGGATACAAGCGATAGTTAATGCCGGGATCCCGGCAATTGGCCACCTGGGATTAACGCCTCAAAGTGTGGCTGCGCTGGGTGGATTCCGGGTTCAGGGCCGGGGTGCTGTTCAGGCCAAGGAAATCATCGACGATGCCAAAGCCCTGGAGCAGGCAGGAGCTTTTTGTATCTTGCTTGAAATGGTCCCTGACCGGGTTACCAAGATCATCACCGAACGGGCGGAAGACTGCCTGATCATGAGCCTGGGGGCAGGACCTGATGCCCACGGTCAGCTGCTGATCTTCCATGACATGTTCGGCTTATATCCCAAATTCACTCCCAAAATGGCAAAGGTATATGGCAACGCAGGAGAGGTCCTTCAAAATGGCCTGATCCAATATAACAAGGAAGTTAAGGACAAGACCTTCCCGAAAAAAGAAAACTGGTTCGGGATCAGTGATGAAGAATATGAGGATTTGCTGAAGCTGTTGTAAGCAAAGATATAGAATAGATAAGATTATTGAGTTAATGACTGGGTTCGTGTAAGGTATATAGTGTAAAGCGTAAGGCGTATTGGTTAACAGTTAGAAGGGGGTCAGATACAAATGAACAGGAACTTACCATACGTGAGTAGTTACAAAAAACTTTCATAGTATAAAAACGCAATGGAGTTGTCAGACAAAATATTTCAACTATCAACTGATTTTCCAAAGGAAGAAACTTATTCCTTAACTGATCAAATAAGAAGGTCTTCCAGGTCTATTGGAGCCCAAATCGCAGAAGCCTGGGGAAAACGACGTTATGTTAAACATTTTGTTAGTAAGTTAACTGACGCATACGCAGAAACATACGAGACAGAGCATTGGATTTCTATAGCATTTAGGTGTGGTTACTTGAATGAAGAAACATCTAATACACTCAATAATGACTGTGCCCGATTATGCCAATTGCTAGGCGGAATGATGTCAAAAGCAGACCAATTTTGTAAATGACCAAATAATTGATCACTTGATACAACGATCATAATTGAAATCTACGCCTTACGCTTTACACCTTACGGTTACAACTTACAAGTTTCTATTTACTACTTACTTATCATATACGAATTTTGGAGATACAAATGACCCTGCAAGACCGACTAAAAATTTCCCCTGCCAAACTCGACGATATCAACAGCATCCTGCTTAATCCGGACCTGGAGGTCATTAACGAATTCCTGGCCGTGGTCGAAAAATACGGAACTCCAGAGGAGATCAATGCCAAGGCTGAACAGGCGCGAAAATTGGACAACCTGCTTGCCATGGTAAAAGAAACCAAACCGGAGTACCTGGCAGATCTGGAATGGCTGCGTGAACAGGCTGATAAAGGTGCATTTATAACAGTAGATGAGTATCGGGCAAACATTCTCGATGGCATGGCAGTAGACAGGG
The DNA here is from genome assembly GCA_964448865.1 of uncultured Anaerolineales bacterium. Lineage (GTDB taxonomy): Bacteria > Chloroflexota > Anaerolineae > Anaerolineales > UBA11858 > B10-G9. Next base: position 19,673 of record CAYUXO010000017.1, on the reverse strand, counting down.
AATTTAATGATGATTTTGCGGTCACCCTGGAAATCAGCGCCTGCCAATATTTTCCCTGGGTGCGGATGATCGCAGAAAAATCCATCCAGGACAAGTTATTAATGCCCGGCAGATTTATCCGGGTCAGGCAAATGAAAGAACAAGAAAAAGACGGGGATCTGCCGGCGTTTGCTGCAGCAATGCAGATCATCGGGGCGAGTTATGTGGAAACCCTGGATACCAAGGGAACAGACGGCTCCAACATTCATCTCGGAGGACCGGCCACGATCACCGGCTACTTCGGAGGTGTTGGACAGCCCAACCAGCACGCCCTGGATTGGCTGGATGAATTCCTTTACTACTACACAAAATATGGCGTTCGCCAGGTGCTGAATATCAATCCTGGTACAGTTCTGCTGGGATACATGCTGCACAGGCTGGGCGTGGATAACGAATTTAAGATTTCAGTATTTATGGGCAATGACAATCCTTATGCCGCTCTTTGGACTCTGATTGGCGCCAAACTATTCACCCGGGATGATGGCACCACGCCGCTGATCGGTTTTAACTGGAGCAACTCGATTGATAACAGAACCATGGAACTAACTGCCCAATTCAGAAAAGACCTTGGTTTTGAAGATATCGTCCGTTTTGAGCATCACATTACCGAAACATTTAAAAGCATCGTCATTCAACCATATAATCGGCGGGATGAACTGGTGGAAATCGCGGATCATGTGGCCAATATCTCAGCCAAACACGAGGGCGGGGATCCGGAGATCGATGGCAAAAGGGATCGTCCCTCCGATATCCTGGATTACTTCCGGGAAAAACAGGAAATACTGGATAGTGGTGATTGGGATGCCATGACCAGGAATTTCATGGATAAATTCCTGGCATTGAACGGAACCGCCCGGGCATTAACTGAAAACGGGTTGTCTTTCCTGGCGGCAGCAAATCTGCATAAATAACCATCCGGGGTTTCAATAATAACTCGGTCACAGCCTCAGGAGGTATAAAATGAAGGTGATAAAAACCGGAAGGGGAAAATTACTCCAACCGCCTGATCTGAATGCCTTCCGGGAACATAATCGGACCAAGCCCCGGGGGCTGATCGATAAACGGATGACAGAAAAAGAGGCTGTCAATAAATTCATCCATGACGGTGACTATATCGGCACGGAACTTTATGGCACTGTCCGCTGTCCTCAATCCCTGGTAAATGAAGTCATCCGCCAGGGAAAAAAAGACCTCCGGGTGGCGGGTCAAGGCGTATACGAGCTGGATCTATTGTTGGGAGCAGGACTCATCAAGGCGCTGGACCATACCTATATCGGGATGGAAGTTTACGGCATTTCCAATTGCCTCAGGAGAGAAGTGGAAAGTGGCCGGCTGGAGCATTGTGTTGAATGGAGCAATGCCGCCATCGCCTGGCGCTTTAAAGCAGCTGCCATGGGCATTCCCTTTATTCCCACCCGATCAATGCTCGGCACAGACACCCTGGAATACAGCGCTGCCAAAGTAGTTGAGAACCCTTTTGGAGGAGATCCAATTGCGCTGCTGCCGGCATTGATTCTTGACGTGGGATTAATCCACGTTCACAGAGCTGATAAATACGGCAATGCCCAAATCGACGGAATATCAGGTTTTGCTTTTGAACTCGCCCGGGCTTCCAAAAGACTGCTCATCAGCACAGAAGAAATAGTATCTACAGAAGAAATCAGGCGCCAACCAGATCGGACAATAATTCCCTGGTATCTCGTGGACGGGGTGATTCATGCGCAATTTGGATCGCACCCGGGGGAAATGTGCTACCAATATGAGCGAGATGAACCTCAAATCAAAGCCTGGGTGAAAGCCTCCAAAGATATTGATGCCACCCAGTCTTACCTCCAGAAGTATATTTATGATCTTAAGGATCATCAGGCATATCTGGATCTGATAGGTAAAGAACGGCTCCAAGAGCTGCAAGCCATGGTTCCGGAGGTAGAGTGATGAATGATACATCTTATAACCCCAATGAATTAATGATCTGCAGCGCTTCCCGATTAATGGAGGATAACTCCACAGTATTCATCGGCACAGGACTTCCCATGCTGGCGGGAGCTTTGGCACAGAAAATGCACGCTCCTAATTTGATCAGCATCTTTGAATTTGGAGGAACCGGTGCGATCCTGGAAGAACTGCCGTTGGCCGTAGGAGAACGGCGGTCTTTCCATAAAGCCCTGGCTGCTTCTGGAATTCTGGATGTAGTTGAAATGGCCCAGCGAGGATTTGTGGATTACGGCTTTCTGGGAGGGGCCCAGATCGACCCTTATGGCAATCTGAATTCGACAGTGATTGGAGACCATGATCACCCCAAAGTCCGTTTACCTGGCAGCGGCGGCGGTAACGATGTCGGATCCCACTGCTGGCGCACAATTGCCATCATGAAACATGATCAGATCAGATTTGTGGAGAAGGTCGATTTCATTACCACGCCAGGTTTTTTAACTGGACCCGGAGCACGGGAAAAAGCCGGGTTGCCGCCTGGAACCGGTCCTTACCGTGTGGTAACTACCCTGGGAATATTGGGTTATGACAATAAAAGCAAATGCATGATCTTATTATCCACCCAGCCCGGTGTCAGCATAGACCAGGTGTTGGAAAACACGGGTTTTGAGCTTTTAGTGACTGAGGAGATTACCGTCAATGATCCCCCCAGCATCGACGAGCTGCGAATATTACGCGAAGAAGTAGATAAGAACAAATTGTATATTTGAGGTTATTGATTGAGTTAGTAAATTAGATCGGGAGTATAATTTTATCCAGGTTCGTGAAAATACCCACTTGTATATTATGAGCATGTCTTTTAATCGAGCTGCTATGAAAGATAAACAAGTCGTCCATGAAGCATTTACAGAATTATCCTCCCATTATGAAGAAACAGTGGATGGTGAGTTAAAAACATTCTGGGGCTGGAGTTATCAGAGTTTTGTAGATCAACTAGTTGACAGGACAGAAATTTTAGAGAATCAAAGAATCCTGGATATCGCTACCGGGACTTTGGTCATTCCCCGAAAAATCTTAAGAAAGAAAATCCCGGGCATTAGCATCACAGGCCT
>CAYUXO010000017.1:0-16490 GCA_964448865.1 uncultured Anaerolineales bacterium | reverse complement strand
GGCAGAAGCCGGTGCAGTCACCAACCTGAGAACGCCCGAAGGTTGGCAGGCAGAATTGCGTGACGTAGGATTTGATGACATTAACATAATAAAATTGTCTTCAAAATATAGTTGGATGCCAGAGCCATTATCTATTCAATGCGTGATCAAACAGGAGGAATAATGACTTCGCTGACCACATTAATTCAACAAGGCAGACAAAAAGAAATTTGGACGAAATATTGCGGTTATCTTGACCTCAGTATTGACGAGTTCATGAAAATACAGGAACGCCTGCTCCTGGAACAAATCGACTTATTAGGAAAGTGTTTGATGGGGCGGATGTTGATGGGTGACATTATTCCCACCACAGTGAAGGAATTTCGTGAAGTTGTACCCCTGACCACGTATGAGGATTATCAGGAATACCTGGATCAAAAAAGGAACGATGTGCTTCCTCGCGAACCAATTATTTGGGCGCACACCTCAGGAAGAAGCGGAGAATTTCAATATAAATGGACTCCATACACTAAGGAAATGGTTGAGCGGCTGGGTGAGACTACAGCCGGAGGGATGATCATAGCATCCTGTACACAAAAAGGTGAAGTAAATATAGAACCATTTGACAGTGTCCTGGTAGGATCAGCGCCGCCACCCTATGTCTCAGGCATTTTCAATCAAGCCGTGGACGATCATATGGATATTCGATTCCTCCCTCCCCTTCCTGAAGGAGACCAGATGGATTTTCGGGAGCGAATACAAGCAGGGTTCAAATTGGCCATGATAGAGGGGATGGATTTTTTCTATGGTCTTTCCAGTATATTAGTAAGGGTTGGAGAACAATTTGAACAAGGATCCAATTCTGTCAAATTCTCAGTCGAGATGCTTCGGCCAGACGTGCTTTGGAGATTACTAAAAAGTTATCTCACCGCAAAAATAAAAGGGGGGAAACTGCTCCCCAAAGATGTCTGGAAATTAAAGGGCATTATGACGGGAGGCGTGGACGCTTCAGTTTACACAAAACAAATTGAACATTACTGGGGTAAAAAACCTCTTTCTGGATATGCTTGTACAGAAGGTGGTTCGTTATGTATGCAAACCTGGAATTACAAGGGTATGACATTTTTCCCTGAAAATAACTTTTACGAATTCATACCTCATGAGGATCACAAGAAGAGTAAAGAGGATCCTGACTATCATCCAAAAACAGTTCTTTATAGTGAATTAAAACCAGGAATCTATGAGCTGGTATTTACCAATTTCCATGGCGGAATCTTCACCCGCTATCGGCCTGGTGATCTTTTTGAAGTCATTTCAACCAGAGACGATGAACTGGACATTGACCTACCTCAGGTAAACTTTTATTCCCGGGATAACGATATTATTAATATTGCCGGGTTTGCACTGATCACGGAGAAGGATATCTGGTTGGCACTTGAAAAAACCGATCTTGATTACCACGAATGGGTTGCTCGCAAAGAGTTTATAGATGGTAAACCGTACTTGCACCTCTTTATAGAATTAAAAACTGTGACCCATGTGGATACAAACGATTTGATTTCACAACTAAATACGGCTTTGCAGGAAGTAAATTCTGATTATATAAATTTAGAAGAGATGCTCGGATATACGGCACTTAATGTTTCCCTGCTCAATCCGGGAGCGTTTGGTTTATATATGGACTACCAGCAAAGCCATGGGGCTGATCTGGCCCATACCAAACCTCCCCACATGAAACCCACAGCAGCACAATTGAAAAAACTTTTAGGAGATAAAAAGATTAAGGGTTAGTATGAACCTTGTAATTAATTCCTTTATTACGGGCGTGGCATTCCTGCTTTATAGTGGATTGTATTTCCTCGTAACATTCTCAAAACCCCCAACTGCTTTACGTCGGGTATTCCGGTGGTACTTGCTGGCCATGATCCTGTGGTCTCTTACCGCATTCTTGATATATGTGGATGAACCAAGAAGTAACTTTTGGTTCCGAATGATGGTGGCCAGTCAGCCTGGTATGATGGTAAGTATTTTTGCATTCGCGAGATCAAATATCAAAGCGAAGAATAAATGGGATACTGTGGTTCTGATCTTTGGCATACTATTAATTGGCCTAAGCTTAATTCCCAATCTATTGGTCGCAAATTTTCATCTGGAAAACGGGATTATAGAGTATGACTTGACACCATATACATATATCTCCGCGATACCCGGTTTTTTATTAATTTTCTATAGCATGGCAACTCTCATTCGTTCGTATCGAAAGTCAATTGATCCCATTCAGCAGAACCGCCTATTGTACTTAATCCTGGCAATCGGGGTGATGATTATTGGTTCTTCCTTAAATTTCACCCCCTTGGGGAAATACCCAATCGATATCGCCGCCAATGGTATTACCGCCATCATCATTGTTTATGCAATCTTGCGTTACCAGCTCCTAGAAATCCGCGTTGTAATTCGGCAAGGATTAGTTTATTCCATCCCAACCATCATCATCGGCACCATCTACTTTTTGATCATCACCCTGTCATTAAATATTTTTAACATCTATTCTGGCGTAGAAATTTTCTTGCTCTCCCTTATGGTTGCAGTGATTTCTGCCATGGTAGCTGAACCTCTCCGATTAAGAGCACAGAAGGTTATCGATCGAATATTCTTTCGTGAGAAATATGACACCCAGGTCATGCTTCAAACTTTAAGCAGCCGGGCTGCCTCTGTCCTTGATCTTTTTCAGATTACTAACATGATTCTAAAAGAGGTTACTTCAACTTTACATATCCCGAAAGCTGCTTTTTTTCTGCGAGATGGAGAAACCGGGGGTTTCCAGATCACCGCGCAAATCGGGCTGGAAGAAATTAGAAATATAACATTCAGAAAGGGACACCCGTTAGTGCTGTGGTTATCCACTCATAAAAAAGCAGTTGGCAAGCAGGACATGGAAGTCATTCCCCAGTTTCAATCCTTATGGAGAAGTGAAAGGCTAGATCTGGAAGAAATAGGCGCTGAATTATTTATCCCCATTAAAGTGGGATCACAATTGATGGGAATCTTTGCCTTTGGATCCAAGCTCTCGGAACAAACATTTAGTAATGAGGATCAATTAACTCTCTTTACATTAGCAAATCAAACCGCTGTCGCAATAGAAAACGCACGACTATTTACTGAAGAACAAAGTAGGCGCAAAGAAATAGATACACTATACAACCTATCTAATCAGCTTGTTGCCACAAATGACTTGGATACAGTTTTAAGAAGTGTCACTCAACACGCTGTTGAAAGCGTCCAGATTACTTATTCCAGAATTTTAATCCGCGAAGATAATGGTGATTACTATTGTCGGGCAATTTATCCAATTCAAAATCTTGTCGCTCCCCTACGATTGGGTAAAATTGAGCCAATTGTCGCTGAACATATCTACGACACGGTTCTCCAAAACGGAAATGCAGTAGTATTAGATATCAACAAACCAGAGTGGGAGGATCAGGAAAAACAAGCAATATTTATTAATTTTGCCAAAACTTTATGCCTTTGCCCATTAAAAGGTGCAGATGACCAGCTTGGTATACTTATCCTCGGTGAATTCAACAGCATTGAAAGTGAACATTTTTCTCCCTCACAACTTCGTCTTATTAATGCTATAGCAGACTATGCTACAAGTTCCATTCAGCGAACCATGCTCCATGACCGCCTGGAAGAAAGCTTCCTGCAAACCGTGGTCTCCCTGGCAAACGCCATGGATGCCCGGGACAGCTACACCGGTGACCACAGCCAAAGAATGGCTGATATGGCATCCCTGGTCGGAGAAGAAATGAGACTCCCCACCGCTGATATTGAAACCCTGCATTGGGCTGGAATTCTGCACGATATCGGTAAAATTGGCGTACCGGATGGGATCCTGAATAAAAAAGGCAAGCTCACCAAAGAAGAATGGATGATTATGAAAGAACACCCCCTCATCGGTGCGCAGATCGTTGAACCGGTGAAGTACCTCTCAGCAGTATCCCCGATCATCCGGGCCCACCATGAAAAATATGATGGCACGGGCTATCCCTACGGTTTGTCTGGAGAGGATATCCCATTCGGATCCAGAATCCTGGCCGTCGTCGACGCCTACGTCGCCATCCGCGATGAGCGGGTTTACAGAGCAGCTCGCTCCCATGAAGAAGCTATTGCTGAACTGCGCAGATTCAGCGGCACTCAATTTGATCCAGTCATCGTGGACATATTCTGCAAAACCATCATAGAATAGTACTTTTCCCCAATATCCCATCGGTTAACATTTATTTCTTTCCTGATAAATCAAATCCCTTTCAGGTACAATTTGAGTTATGACTGATGCAAATTCTCTGATCCCCTTTTTTAATCCTAAAGGTGTGGTTGTGATCGGTGCCTCTCAGGATCCCACCAAACTTGGTTATGGACTGGCTAACAACCTGCACCGGAGCGGCTTCAAAGGCGCTGTCCACTTTGTCAATCTGAAGGGTGGAACCCTGCTGGGCAAGCCGATTTACAAAAGTGTGCTTGACGTTCCTGATCCGGTTGACCTGGCAACTGTGCTGATTCCAGCTCAACATGTGATCCAAATCCTGCGGGAATGCGGTGAGAGGGGAATCCAGGCCGCCATAATTGGCGCGGGAGGATTCCGGGAAATTGGTCCCGAAGGATTGGAGCTTGAGCGTGAAATGCTTCAGGTTGCAAAAGAAAACGGAATTCGCCTGATCGGACCAAACTGTATTGGTCTATTAGATACTCACCTGCCAATTGACACAACTTTCCTGCCGCCACCTGGACCAACTCCGGGGGATGTGGCTTTTCTATCCCATTCGGGCGCGATATGCGCGGCAGCGATTGATTGGGCTCGAGGTCAGGGATATGGTATTTCCAGATTGGTCAGTCTTGGCAACCAGGCTGATGTATCCGAAACTGACCTGCTGAAACCAATTGCCGCAGATGAACATACCAATGTACTGGTCCTTTACCTGGAAGGAATCAAAAATGGAAGGCGGTTTATCCAAGAAGCCAGGGAGGTTGTCCAATCAAAACCGATCATTGCCCTGAAAGTTGGCAAGTTCGAATCCGGCAGAAGGGCGGCTGCATCACACACAGGAGCCCTGACAGGGTCAGAAAGCGCCTATAATGCAGGATTTCGAAGGGCAGGAGTGCTGAGGGCAGATACCAGCGAAGAAATGTTCGATCAGGCCCGGGCCTTGGCCTGGTGTCCCCTGCCGGAGGGCAACCGGGTAGCCGTGCTGACCAATGCGGGCGGACCGGGTGTCACAGCTGCGGATGCCCTGGAAGCCAGAGGCCTGGCCATGACGGAATTCAGCGAAAAAACCATCCGGGGATTAGAGTCTATTCTTCCCGCAGCCGCCAGCACCCAAAATCCGGTAGACATGCTGGCCGGAGCAGGACCGGATGAATTTGCAGCCTGTCTGAGAATATTGTTGGCTGATCCCGGCACTGACAGCGTTATGGTGATCTTTCCCACACCGCCCATGCACACTGCGGGCGCAGTTGCCAAAGCTATGATACCGGCCATTCATCAGACAGAAAAACCCGTTGTAGTCTCAGTTATGGGGGAACGCCTTATCCAGGAAGCAGTGGAACATCTCAGAGCCGCCCGGATTCCTGAATACAGATTCCCGGAAAGGGCTGCTGCCGCCCTGGCTGCCCTGGTCAAGCGGGTCAATTTATTAGAATACGCTGCAGCAGAACCGGTTTTCAGAGATGATATTGATACGAAAAAAGCCAGTAAAATCATGTCTGGCTCAGAAGACACATCACACCTCACAGCCCTAGAAACCAGCCAGCTCTTGAAGGCATATGGAATCCCCGCCGCAAGCATGCGCCTGGCAGAAACCGAAGAGGATGCTGTAGCCCTGGCTTCTGAAATAGGCCTGCCGATTGTATTGAAAATCGCCTCTCCTGATATCAGCCACAAGACAGACATTGGCGGAGTGTTATTGAATCTCGCAGATGAAAAATCTGTCCGGTCTGGATATCAATCCATTCTTAATCGGGCCAGAACAGCCATGCCGGAAGCAAATATTTCCGGTGTATACGTTCAGGAAATGGTCCCCATCGGACAGGAAGTTATTGTGGGCGCTGTGCATGATCCCCAATTTGGACCCGTGTTGATGTTTGGATCGGGGGGCACCGAGGTGGAAGGATTAAAGGATCTGTCGTTTGGACTGGCTCCTTTGACAGAATTGGAAATTGATCATATGCTGTCAAAAACATGGGCAGGGCAGAAGCTGCGTGGATTTAGAAATATCCCCCCGGGTGATATCAATGCCGTGAGGGAAGTGCTGATCCGTCTGGCCCAGTTAGTCAATGACTATCCCCAGATTCGTGAAATCGAAATCAATCCCCTGCAGGTTTTTCCTGACGGCAAGGGTGTCTCAGCCGTCGACGTCCGTATCCGTCTGGATTCATCTGGTCACGGCAGCCAGATCTAAACAGAGTGTGGGATATTAACAAATTCAGGACACAGTTTCCTCCTTCAACTGACCCCAAGAACCGGACACAAAATTAAGAACACCTCTCGTAAATCAGGTAAGGAGATTCCGATTTCCAACTGCCAGAGCTCCCTCACCCGTCCCCGGGTGAGGGAGTAAGACCAATCGCGCCCGGAGACGGGCGCTCGAGCTTTCAGGGTGAACTGATTTATATTTACAGGATTGAAATCTCTCCAACTGGCAAAGCCAAGTGTCCCTCAAGAGGGACACCCGGCGCCAGCCCAAAGGGAGGAATTCATTCCCTCTTTAGGGACGTAAACTTTCTCCTGATCATATTGATCTACAATAGCCTAAGCGTCAATGAAGATTGACGCTCGGACATCCGGCTGTTTGTGCTGGATGTCCACTCTGAGGATTTCAATCCTTGTCTGGGATGGTCTATAGTCTGGTAGGAAGGGAAAGTCCATTCTTTATCTCATGGATAAATTCATTGATCAATAAACTGGCGCCCATTAATGAATAGCGGCAGTTTATTATATTACCCAAAAGAGGCTCTTATTTATTTGTCCGTTTTACAGGGTGCATACCATCGAGGAATCCGTGTCCTATTATTAAGATTATTTGGAATGGTTTTCCTTGATATAGGATTTCAGGTATTGCCCGGTATAAGATTCTTTGGTCCCGCAAATCACATCAGGTAAGCCGGCAGCAATCACTTCTCCTCCAGCATCTCCACCTTCGGGCCCCAGGTCAATAATGTAATCAGCGACTTTGATAATATCAAGGTTATGTTCGATGATCAATACGGTATTACCCTCATCAACCAATCTCTGCAGCACTTCAATTAGTTTATGAACATCCGCAGCATGCAGTCCGACAGAGGGCTCATCCAGAACATACAGAGTCGCACCGGTAGAACGTTTAGATAGCTCCCGGGAAAGTTTTATTCGCTGAGCCTCACCACCTGAGAGAGTAGGCGATGGCTGTCCGATACGTATATAACCCAAACCAACGTCCTGAAGGGTTTTTAATCGGCTCATCATGGCCGGAAAAGCCTCAAATACCTCCATAGCTTTGTCGATGGTCAGGTCCAGGACATCGGCAATATTATATTCACCCTTAAACCGAACCTGGAGAGTCTCCCGATTATACCTGGCTCCCTGGCAGACATCACAGGGCACATAAACATCCGGCAGGAACTGCATTTCAATTTCCAGCTGGCCGTGACCTCGGCAAGCTTCACAGCGTCCGCCTTTAACATTAAACGAGAAGCGGCCCTTATCATAACCACGAATTTTGCTTTCGGGCAACTCGGAAAATAGATCCCGGATATGATCAAATAATTTGGTATAGGTGCCGGGATTAGACCTTGGTGATCGGCCGATGGGGGATTGATCGATATTTACAATTTTATCAATATACTCGAGCCCCTTTATGGCATCATGCTCACCCGGTTTGGTCTTGGCTCTATTTAGTTCCCTTGCCAGGGCTTTATAGAGGATCTCAATCATCAATGTTGATTTTCCGGACCCTGATACACCCGTTATGCAAACTAACCTTCCCAGGGGGATGGAAACATCGATGTTTTTGAGGTTATGCTCTCTTGCTCCAATGATTTTGAGTTCCTTGCCATTGCCTTCACGTCTCGTTTCAGGAACCGGGACCTGAAGTCGGCCGGAGAGGTAGGCTCCAGTTAATGAATCCGGGTGTGCTAAGATGTCCTTTACCGTACCGGCAACAACCACCTCGCCACCAAGTTCTCCTGCGCCAGGTCCTAAATCAAGCACCCAGTCTGCAGTTTCAATGGTTTCAGCATCATGTTCGACAACCATCACAGTATTGCCCAAATCCCGCAGCCCTTCCAGAGTCCTTAAAAGGCGTCCATTATCGCGGGGGTGCAATCCTATCGATGGTTCATCCAGTACATATAAAACTCCCATCAAATGAGATCCGATCTGGGTGGCCAGGCGAATACGTTGGGCTTCCCCACCCGAAAGCGTCCCTGATGAGCGGCTCAGGGTAAGATAATCAAGACCCACATCAACCAGGAATCCCAGCCTTTCTGTAAGCTCTCTCAACACACGGTCTGCAATAAGTTGTTGACGTTCACTTAATGGTGCCTTCGAACTTTTCAAGTGGTTGACCCAGGCAAGTACTTTTTGTATAGGCCAGGCAGAGATCTCGACGATATTAAAATCATCGATTGTCACAGCCAGGGCTTCTGGTCGAAGTCTGGCACCGTTGCAGGAAGGGCAGGGATGATCGTTCATGAATCCCATAATCCTGGTCCGCATATATTCAGATTGGGTTTCTTTGAAGCGGCGTTCCAGATTATTTATTACACCTTCAAACGCTCTGAAAAATTCGTATTCCCGGCCCTCTTTATCCACATAATCAATTGAGACTTCTTCTCCCCGGGTTCCGTAAAGGAGAATATTCCGGTCGTCATCAGAGAGTTTTTTATAGGGTTTATCAAGGTCAATGCGGTTCTTGTCAGCTGCCCCTACCAAAGCTTTCCAATAATAACCACTCTGGGCCTTGGGTCCTCCCCATTCCTGGGCATCAATTGCGCCTTTGTTTACTGAAAGAGTTTTATCAGGGATTAATAAACTCTCATCAACCTCAAGCATGGTGCCTATTCCTTCGCAGCTCAGGCAGGCGCCATGGGGTGTATTGAACGAGAATGTTCTGGGTTCAATTTCGGGAAAGCTGATATTGCAGACCGGGCAGGCGAGGTGTTCAGAATAATTGATGTTTTGGGGGTTTTCAGGATCAGTTACATCATGGATAGTCAGGTATCCATCGCCATATTTAAGAGCCGTTTCGACTGAGTCTGTCAAACGGGAGCGGAAATTATTTCTTTCCTCATCGTTTTCATAGTCCTGGATTACCAGTCGATCAACCACAGCCTCAATAGTGTGCTGTTGATACCTTTCCAGGGAAATGTCTTCTTCCAACCGGCGGATCTCACCATCAATTCGAGCTCGAACAAAACCGGATTTCTCAATTTCTTCCAGGATTCCCTTGTGTTCTCCTTTTCTTCCTTTGATAACAGGAGCAAGGATGTTAAATCTGGTCTTAGCAGGATAAACCTCAATCTGGTCAACAATTTCCTGGGCTGATTGGGCAGATACTTCCCTGCCGCATTCAGGGCAATGCGGTGTGCCAGTTCTGGCATATAAGAGGCGCAAATAATCATAAATTTCAGTTACCGTACCCACAGTTGAACGAGGATTATTTGATGTGCCCCTCTGATCTATCGAAACCGCCGGGGATAAACCTTCAATATAGTCTACTTCCGGCTTATCCATCTGGCCCAGGAACTGACGCGCATAGGATGAAAGGGACTCAACATAACGCCGCTGCCCTTCTGCAAATATAGTATCAAATGCCAGGGATGATTTTCCCGAACCGGATAATCCCGTGATCACTACAAATTTATCACGGGGAATTTCCACAGTTATATTTTTCAGGTTATGGACCCTGGCTCCAACTACTTTTATAACCTTTTCCATGGTTCTTTAGCCAGTGTTTTCTCTTATCAAGATGAATTAGGATTTCCAGTTTAGAGATTATACCAACTCTGGGGTTTCCCTGTGTCCCCAGGGCAAATTACTTATGTATATCCAATGAATCTCCCCCTTTGGGGGATATTCATCAGGCTGTTCTCTAAAAATATGTGCCCCGGGGTGCGTTTTTAATCCCTCTGCTGGTTTTTCCCTAACCTTGAGAATTGATTAGATTGAAGTATAATCACATCTTGCAGGGAAGCTATTTTTTTTAGAGATACACAACGCCAGCAGGAGTATTAATGAAAATTACATGGCACGGGCATTCATGTTTTCGTTTAACCGAAAGAGGGATGGCAACAGTTGTAACCGATCCTTATAATCACAAAAAGGTCGGTTACGGAGAACTTAATCTATCAGCAGATATTGTCACTGTCAGCCATAATGATCCAGGTCATAATTACACAAGAGCCGTTAAGAAAAGAAAAACCAACCAGCGCTTACTTACCGGACCCGGAGAATATGAGATCGGGGAAGTATTTATCACAGGAATTCATACCAACCACCAGGGTAAAGGAGATAAACCCCGCAATATCATGTACATCTTTGATTACAATGGCATCCTGGTAGCCCATCTGGGAAACATTAGCAAAGTGCCCAGCCAATCAGATGTAAAATCCATCGCAGGTGATGTACATGTTGCCCTGGTACCGGTTGGCGGCGGAAGCAGCTTAACCGCATCCAAAGCTGTAGAAGCAATTCGTATCCTCGAACCCAGTTATGCGATCCCCATGTATTATCATACGGATGAATCTAAATTAGAACTCGATCCCCTGGAAAAATTTATCAAGGAAATGGGGTTGGATAAAGTTGAACCCCGCCCAGACCTGAGCATCACCAGCAGCCGCTCCAGCAGTGAGACCAATGTTGTTGTTCTTGAATATGCCCAGGAATCTGAATAAAAGGCACTTGAATGACAGTTAAACTACTCATGACCTGGGATATTCTGCCCAATCAGGAACAGGAATATTTCGAATTTGTCATCAGTGATTTTCTCCCGGAGATAAAACAGCTGGGAATCCGGCCAGTTGATGCCTGGTACACCATGTATGGCGATCAGCCTCAGATCATGGTTGCAGCAAAAACACAAAGCCAGGCGGCCTTGAATGTGGCTATGGCTTCAAAGGAATGGCAGCGACTGCTGGAAAATCTCCTTCAGTTCGTGGAAAACTTCTCTTATAAAATTATTTCGGCCAGAACCGGTTTTCAGTTATAATCACTATCCCACGATGGAAAGAAAAAAGACTGCTGTCAATCAAAGGATTAATAAGTCCCTGGCCAATGTTGGTCTGGGTTTAACTATATTCGGGTTTTTGATATTTCTTCTCGGTGCAGATCCAGGCTTGATAAATCTGGACCGCAGTCCATATGTTGGTTTTGTACAGACAGCAACTTTTTCCATCGGATTGGCGTTGATCTGTCTGGGCGGATTTATCAGCTTTAAAGTTTGCCAAATCCGGGGAAGCAGCCAGTCCCTCGCGCAAGATATTGGAATCCGCCTGGTCGCAACCGGTTACCTGATAGCCCTGATTTCCGGTATGGCTGATGTTTTCGGTTTTGGCACTCAATCCTGGCCGGCACTACCTTTTTTTGGACCCACGCAGGCCTCTGGTGTTATCGCAGGTGAAATAATCATAGCTGCTGGTTTCCTGCTTTATATGCCGTTCTTTACCTCGCGGTCTTGATAACACTCGCGGTCTTGAAACTTGACAAGGCTATATCGAACGAGTAAAATTGGCGGTGCGTTACCAACGAACATTATCAGGCCGAGATAGCTCAGTAGGTAGAGCATTTGACTGAAAATCAAAGGGTCGCCAGTTCGAGTCTGGCTCTCGGCACTTTCAAGCGGGCGTAGTTCAGTGGTAGAACGTCTCCTTGCCAAGGAGAAGGTCACGAGTTCGAATCTCGTCGCCCGCTCTGAAAAAAAATGGCTGGTGGTATCTTGCTGACACACAACAGCCAGATACCATCAGCTTATTTATATCAAGGCGACGTAGCCAAGTGGTAAGGCAGAGGTCTGCAAAACCTTTAGCATGGGTTCGATTCCCATCGTCGCCTCTTCTCTTTAATGGCAATCACCTCACCGGCTGCCCGCGGTGAGGTGATTGCGTATCTAAGGAGGAGAAGAAATGGGGTTTTCCCCAATAAAAACGAAAGTATCTTAGCTTCTTAACTACATAATAGCTTAATTGTCAAAGATTCATGCTTTCAAATTCGTTAGCTGGATGGAAATGAGAATCGACGGGAGACGGGAGGAGTCCGCAGGCTAGGCCCGGGGACAGGGGGATGCCCAGGGTCCGGATTGGGGGGGATAAGGGGATGCATCGCATTTGACCGAGGACCGGCAGGCTAAGCCTGTGGCGGGGGGGGATAATTTTTACATTTTGTCATTCCGAACGAAGTGAGGAATCCACCAGGCCTTGGGGCACGAATATTGATCCATTCTTGATAAGTTACCTTGCAAAGGGATCTCTATATGGATCCTTCGCTGCGCTCAGGATGACAAATCGTTTACTTAATCCCCAAAATACTCTCCCAGCCATTCCAAACTGGCCACATCTACATACTCTCCCAGCAGTGAGAAAAAGTCCTCCGCCGATACAATCAGGTTTTTATTTACATTGGCATATTCGCCCAAGAAGTTGATCATTGCCTCGTCCCCCAGTGTTATCCTGAGCGCATTTAAGAATTTTGCCCCCTGTAAATAGGTTGCGTTCCGGTAAGCAAGGTACTGATCGACAAACTCACCGAAATCATAAATCGACCGATCGATCACACCCATGGGTTCATAGTAATTGACTCTTGTCGCCCACCACCAATCCACAGATTGGGGATAGAGACGCTCATAATAAATCAGCTCAGAAAAGGTGCATAAAGCTTCATCGAGCCAGGGTTCCATTGCCTGATCGTTAGCAACCTGTCCAAACCACCATTGATGGGCCGTTTCATGAACAGCGATGGTGATCAAGTAACTTTGCTCTGTTCCATTATAGGTGTCAAAAAAACCCCTGCTCTGGAAATAAAGCCCTTCATATTCCATCCCATGATTAAAATCTGCCTGGACCATCGTTAAGCTCGATTGAAGATAAGAACCAAAAAGATCCTCGTACAATGCAAGAGATTCCATGGTTGCATTAAATGCCGCTCGACCCGGAACCAGGTAGGGGGGAAATATATAACCGTAAACGATTGTGCTGTTTACTATGTCTTCCAAAACAATGTAATCGGGGCTAATAGAAAAAACAAAATTCCTGGCTTCTTCAAGGTAATAATGAAAACGATCCCCATCTTGTTCTACAAGTGAGCTCGCTGCAACTACCAAAGCCGGGTTTTCTACATCCAGGATCACGTCGAAATCTGCCTGCGGGTAAACCAGGTATTCCCCAAATATCCAGGGGTCATGAACGATCCATCCCCCCTCGTCTTGATAATCAGGAACCATGGGATACCAATCAACCAGATTGGTTTGGATTGCCGTGAATCCAAAGGGGGAAGGGCCATAACCCTCCCGGGCATTCTGGGCGGGGAGATCCAGACGATAGAGTATATTCAGTTCCCGGGATTCCCCTGGCTGCCAGGGTTCTGCCAGGGGAATAGTTAATCGAACACCATCAAGGGAATAATTATCGATCTGTTCCGCACCAACCCAGGAAATGTCCAGGAGTTGAAATACACCCCACCAGGCATTGGGTGGGACAACCAGGATCAGCTCGTTCAGCGGCTGGTTGGAAGGATGCGGGATAATGATCGTCTCATCAACCCATACCTGCCGATTGGGATAATCCAGCTCAGCCAGGATCTGGTACTGAATTCTGTCAGTGTATTCAGGGGATGGGGTATAAGTAGGTTTTAATGTACTTTCTTGAACAGGGGTCCCTTCAGCGGTTGATTTAGGCTGAGTTTCTGTGGGAAGTGAGCCGACTGGATCCAGGGTTAAGGTGGGTTCGGGGACAGGCAGACTGGAACTGCAGGCACTCATTAATAATGCTGTTAAGGAGATGACAAATAACAGGAAAACAATTGACTTTCTTATCATTGGAAATTAAATTCGGGATTCATCACTATTGGCCGGATCCACCTGGTCAATATATTCCAGGACGATCCAGGCTTCTTTGATCAAATCTATTTCAGCAGGAAGGCTGTAATTCTGATCAACACGCTGTATCAACCAGCCAACAGCTGTTTGAACACGAGGCGGAAGTTCTGTTTCACCTCGTAGTTTATCCAGGGATTGCAGGGCACTCTCTGATCCAATAGTTAAACCCTTGTTTTCCAGGTATAGCTTCACAGCTGTGCCAGCAGCTCTGCGTGCACAAACCCGCGCTCTACCTTCATTGCCTTCCAGCCGGGATTGTTTGGCCAGCAGCAGTTCTTCCCGAACTTGAATGTGGGTTTTTTTAGGATCCATGAAGGTGATTATACCGTAGGAAACAAGACAAAGATTTACAGTAGAAGGACCGGATGATTATCTGTTTTTCATTGCATCTTTAGCCAATTTATCCGCTCGTTCATTCTCAGGATGACCGGCATGACCGCGGACCCAGTGCCAGTTCACCTTATGCTCACTGATGGCCCGGTCGAGGTCTTTCCATAAATCAGCATTGGCGAGCGACCGGGTTTTTCCCGGCGATCCTCGGCGCCAGCCTAATCTCTTCCAATTATGGATCCAATCAGTTATTCCTTTCTTTAGATACTCCGAATCGGTGTAGATATCGACCAGGCAGGGTCCTTTCAAGGCACGAAAAGCCCTGACAGCGGCAGTCAGTTCCATTCTGTTATTGGTTGTAGAAGCTTCAAATCCCGAAAGTTCTTTTTCTACTTTTCCGAATCTTAACAACGCTCCCCAACCTCCTGGTCCTGGATTGCCTGAACAAGATCCATCAGTATAGATATGTACTTGAGGTTTATTTCCCATAATGCCTTTTTGATGTGATTAGTCTACCAATTGTCAGGTCAATATCAGGCTGATCTTTATTGATCCCCGATGAACGTCCTTAATTCTTCCGCGGTTAGATCCAGCTCTGCCAGAAGTTCAACTGGTCCAGGATAATCTTCCATTAATAATTGCTCAAAAGCATCTCCAACTGCCTGTTGGACGACTTCCCAAGAGGGATCAAGTGGTTGGGTCTGGACATACTTGAGGACATTCAATCCCTTTGCCCAGTCTGGATTCTCTGTTCGGAAATCTCTCAGAAAACGCAGACTGTCCTTCCTGGTCGGGTATAAGTAGCTGTACTCCACCCATTCTGCCTGAACTTCAGGTGATGTGAGGAATTTTAAAAATAACCAGGCAGCCAGTTGTTCTTCTGGAGTGGTATTAAATATCACCCCGGACTGGATTTCTGCTGCCACGGCTTTTTTTCCGTCAGGCCCAAAAAAGGGAAGCATGGTCCAATCGTCTGCTCTGCCCGTTTGATTGGCCTGCAAATGGACCTGGTCCAGGTGCTGGGCGGAATTCATGACCACCAGTGTCTGCCTTTGATTGAATTTAGTAAATTCAATTTCCCGGGCCATGGGATTGGGATATTGAGAGATTGTAAAACCGCATTTATCCTTTGACAGATCCTGCCAATCGCGGGCAACTTTGACCACTTCTGGAGAAGAAAACTGGTAGGGTCCATCATTCTGATCCTGTAAATAACCATCATATGCATAAACCCAGCCAAGGATATTGGCTGCTTCCGGGTAAAGGATAATTCCTCCGGCTAGATCCTTAGTTTCTTTGAATCCTTCTGCAGCAGCACAAACTTGATCAATAAGCTGCGAGGAGGATCCTGGCGCCTGCGAGAAACCAAGCTCAGCTGCCCAGGTCTGGTTGTAATATAAAACCTGGATAGATTGCGTAAAGGGCAAACCAGGCCGAATATCATCAGGAAGGATAAAAAGCTCAAAAATTCCGGAGTAATAGTCATTTTGCTCTTTTATTGGCATACCCGCTGCCGGGTCAGACAGATAAGGGGTCAGATCAACAGTTAAACCTGCCTGATACCAGCTGGATATAACTGGGGCATCACTGACCATGACATGAGGTACCAGGCCTTCATTAATGGCAGTTTCTATGGATTCCATAGGATCATGAGTTGATCCATGATCATGGGGAGTTACCCGGATTCCCCACTCATTTTCAAGATTAAAACGATCTACAATGGCGTTCATTCCGGTACCGGGCTCATCCAGGTCCCAGATATACCAGAAGGTAATTTCCAAACCGTTCAAATCCGACCAGGGAATGCCCAGGGGATCTGGTTCAGGCGTGGATTTTTCTCCTGCGGCAGCACTGATTGCGGTCAGGGTTGCCGGGTGGATTGTTTTCACCAGTCCATCGGCTGATTCTGTATTCACGCTTCCATCCGGGGCAGAATCACAGGCAGTGAGAACCAGAGCAGCCGCAAGCGTAACAACGAATAACTTTGAATGGAATCCAGAATATTTCATATCAGTTGCCAGTCCCAGTAACCGTAAAATACCCATCCTATTGTAACAAAAA
>CAYUXO010000016.1:3363-38943 GCA_964448865.1 uncultured Anaerolineales bacterium | reverse complement strand
CGAAAGAGCTTCCAATTGAAAGATATTATCGTGATGCCAAAGTCACCGAAATATACGAAGGCACTAGCGAAATCCAACGCCTGGTGATTTCCAGGTTGGAGACTGGCCTGCGTTAACCGGGATCGGTATTTATAAAATATATTTACCTGTTATTGCAATTCATGCCTAATCAAGAAACAACACAAGATCCGTCCGAGGATCAAAGACGCCCCGGGATAATTACCATCTTAAGTATCCTGATATTCCTCATCAGCTTTTTTTACCTGGTTAAATTCAGCCAGGCAATAATCCAGTGGGAAATATTGGCATCGTTGCCTTTGACGGTGTCTCCGCTATATCTGATTGGAGATGGTTTAGTTTGGTCCTTAATAGCTGGATTTTTATCCTGGGGTTTGTGGAGTGGAAAATCATGGTCACCAGGTTTGGGGATCATTATCAGCCTGGCATATGCGGTGGTTTTTTGGATCGATACCATCTTCCTGGCAGAACCGGGGACAACCCAATACCGCTGGCCCATCAATCTGGTTCTCTCGCTGGTAGGATTGTCTGCCATTTTTCTAATTCTAAACCTGAAACAGTGCCGGGCATATTTCAATAGAAATCCTGCTAAAATAGCATAACGGGGTACACCTATGACAAAAAAAGAATCAAATCCGAAAATCCAGGACCTTCGGGATAAAAAAGCTCTCAGCCTGCAGGGGGGAGGGCCTGAAAGGATCAAAAAGCAGCATGAAAAAGGGCGGCTGACAGCCCGGGAAAGATTGGAACTGCTTTTAGATAAAGGCTCTTACCGGGAAGTGGATGCTTTTGTAGAGCACCGCAGCACAGATTTTGGGGCTGATGATAATAAAATATTAGGGGATTCAGTGACCACGGGTTGGGGCACGATCAACAACCGTCTGGTTTATGTTTTTTCACAGGATTTCACCGTTTTCGGGGGCAGTCTGGGAGAAGTCCACGCAGAAAAAGTCGTCAAGATCATGGATATGGCGCTTAAGAACGGAGCTCCCATAATCGGGATCAATGACTCCGGCGGTGCCCGCATTCAGGAAGGTGTAGTATCCCTGGGGGCTTATGCCGATATTTTCCTTCGCAACACACTTTCATCCGGGGTTATTCCCCAGATCAGCGTCATTATGGGACCTTGTGCCGGAGGTGCAGTTTACTCCCCCGCCCTGACTGATTTTATCTTTATGGTCAGAGGTTCTTCTTTCATGTTTATCACAGGACCGGAAGTAGTAAAAACCGTGACCCATGAAGATGTGTCATTTGAAGAACTGGGGGGCGCGGATGTCCATGCTGAAAAGTCTGGGGTTTGCCATATCGCAGCCGATTCCGAAGCCAACTGTCTCTTTCTGGTCCGACAACTGCTTTCATATCTCCCGCAGAACAATATGGAAGACCCACCATTTAAGCCCACAGATGACAGCCCACTGCGGGTGGAACCTGACCTGGATTCGATCATCCCGGATGATCCCTCCAAACCCTATGACATCAAGGATGTTATATGTTTACTCGTTGATGAGGCTGAGTTTTACGAAATCCAAGAAGGTTTTGCCCGAAATATAGTGGTGGGTTTTGCACGTTTGGGCGGACACAGTGTTGGTATCGTAGCCAATCAACCGGCTTTTCTGGCCGGTGTCCTGGATATTGATTCCTCGGAAAAAGCGGGACGGTTTGTTCGTTTCTGCGATTCGTTTAATATCCCCCTGCTCACCTTTGTTGATGTGCCGGGGTTCCTGCCCGGGGTAGACCAGGAACACGGCGGCATCATCCGCTCTGGAGCAAAACTGCTCTACGCTTTTTCAGAAGCAACTGTGCCCAAAATCACCCTGATAATCCGCAAAGCCTACGGCGGGGCCTATGACGTGATGAGCAGCAAACACATCAGGGGAGATGTTAATCTGGCCTGGCCAAGTGCAGAGATCGCCGTGATGGGACCGGAGGGCGCGGTTAATATCATTTTTAAGAAAGAGCTTTCAAAAACCAAGAACCCTGAAAAGAAGCGAGCTGAACTGGTCAAAGAATACCGTGAAAAATTTGCCAATCCTTATATTGCTGCTTCACGGGGATATATCGACGATATCATCGAACCCAGCACCACCCGAGCCCGTTTGATCAATGCCCTGGAAATGTTAAGTAATAAACGAGACAAAAATCCCAGTAAAAAACATGGCAATATTCCTTTATAAATCAATACCGGTGCCCAAATAATGTTCAAGAAGATCCTGATAGCCAACAGGGGAGAAATAGCAGTTCGGGTCATTCGCAGCTGCCGGGAGTTAAATATACCAACGGTAGCCGTATACTCAGACGTGGACCGCCACAGTCTGCATGTGCGTTATGCCGATGAGGCCTATCGCCTGGGACCGCCCAAAGCCAGTGAATCCTATTTGCGCGCTGATAAGATCATCCAGATTGCCCTTGATAACGGCGCGGATGCTATTCACCCGGGATATGGATTTCTGGCTGAACGAGCTGACTTTTCAGGTGCGTGCCAGGATAATGGGATCACTTTTATTGGACCCAAACCCTCTTCAATAGCAGCCATGGGGGATAAACAGGTAGCCCGGGATACAGTAAAAAAAGCCGGGGTGCCAGTTGTTCCCGGAACCGAGGGCCGGGGTGATTTGCCGGATGAAAAATTACTCGATCTGGCTCCAGAAATTGGATTTCCCTTGCTGATCAAACCCAGTGCCGGTGGTGGCGGCAAGGGCATGCGGGAAGTCCAGAATATAGAAGAGATGCCAGATCTGCTGGCTGCCTCTCGAAGGGAGGCAGAATCCTCCTTTGGTGATGGCAATATTTACCTTGAGAAACTCATCCAGGGAGCAAGGCACATTGAATTTCAAATCCTGGCGGACCAGCATGGGAATGTGATCCACCTGGGCGAACGGGAATGTTCAATACAAAGACGCCATCAAAAACTGTTGGAAGAAGCTCCCTCTCCTTTCTTGGGAGACGACCAGGATCTGCGGAATCAGATGGGATCTGTAGCGGTTCAGGCGGCCCGGGCAGTAGATTACATTAATGCCGGGACAATTGAGTTTCTGGTTGATAAAGATAAAAACTACTATTTCCTTGAGATGAATACCAGGCTCCAGGTTGAACACCCTGTGACAGAAGCTGTGACCGGGATCGATATAGTCAAAGAGCAGATTCGGATTGCTGCGGGAAAACCCCTCCAACTCAAACAAGAAGATATAACTTTTAAGGGTTGGGCAATGGAATGCCGCATTAACGCTGAAGACCCTTTCCGGGGATTTATGCCTTCCACCGGTTTGATCACACAATCCCTGCTCCCGGCCGGCCCGGGGATCCGGATTGATACCGGGGTATACTCCGGTTTTGAGATTTCACCTTATTATGACGCCCTGATCTCAAAATTAATCGTTCATGAGAAAACCCGGGAAGACACTATTACCCGCATGAAAAGGGCGCTGGAAGAATATCGGGTGATTGGGATCCGGACAAATATTCCCTTTCATCAAGCCCTGCTTGCGAATCATGATTTCCTGGCAGGAGAATTTGACACTCAATTTATTCAAGACGGCAGTTTGCCTGAAAGCGCCACTGAACAGGATCAATCTTTGCCGGAAATCGCCGCCTTATCGGCTGTACTTGCTACTCATAAACTTACTCAGCAATCGGCCATGATTATTCAGCAAGGTAAAAGAGATGCCAGCAACTGGAAATGGGTAGGAAGATGGGAGCGCACAAAAGAATAAGATGACGAAAGAAATTTACTTTGCCGAGGTTGAAGGAAAAGAATATCAAATTGAGATCATCTCTGAATCGAGAGTGGTCATTAATGGCACTCCCCATGAAATTGATATTCACACCCTAAAACAAGGGTCATCATGCTCGCTGTTATTCGACGGAAGATCATTTGAACCTACCGCGTTTAATGAAAATGGAGACTGGGAAGTCCTCTTAAAGGGCAGGTTATTCAATGTTCGGGTAGAAAATGAAATAGCAAGACGGCTTCGTCTGGCGTCAGGTTCAACATCCCAGCAGACAGGCAAATATGTCTTGCTTTCACCCATGCCAGGCATGGTGATTGATATTCCAGTGGAAGTAGGTGCTCAAGTAGAAAAGGGGGAAGTTTTGATAATTTTGGAATCCATGAAAATGCAGAATGAGCTCCGTGCTCCTCGAGGGGGCAAAATTACCAGTATCCAGGCATCAGTGAACGATAATGTTGAACGGAAAGAAACTTTACTAATTCTGGAATAGGAGGGTTTTCAGCATAAAATATCATTGATTTTAACTCATACAACGTACCAAATACAAGAAGTAGCTGAGGATGGAGTTTCCATCCTCAGCTTTGTTTTCATAAAGTCACTTCTGGCACTTTTGACAGAGCATCATCAATCGCAGCTTGAGGATGCTGATAATTCTGCATGTTGCCACTCAGATAATCCTCATAAGCTCTCATATCAAAATAACCATGCCCAGAAAGGTTAAATACTATCACCCTTTCCTCTCCTAATTCCTTGGCTTCCAGAGCTTCATCGATAGCTGTTCTGATAGCATGGGCTGATTCAGGGGCTGGGATGATGCCTTCCGTGCGGGCAAAGGTCAATGCTGCCTCAAAGGTTCCCAGCTGAGGAACAGCAACAGCTTCGATGTATCCAGCATTATATAAGGCTGAGACGCTGGCTGACATGCCGTGATAGCGAAGTCCTCCGGCATGCAAGGGCGCAGGCACAAATTCATGACCCAGCGTAAACATTTTTAATACTGGAGCCATTCTGGCAGTATCACCAAAATCAAAAGTGTACTTTCCTCTTGTCAGCGATGGAGAAGCAGCAGGCTCAACTGCAACAAGTCTGGTTGTTTGACCATTGAGTAAGTTTTCCCTTAAAAATGGGTATGCGATTCCTCCGAAGTTAGAACCACCCCCTACACAGCCTATGACAACATCGGGGTATTCATCGGCAAGTTCCATTTGTTTCAGGGCTTCTTCTCCAATAATCGATTGGTGGGTTAACACGTGATTCAAAACAGATCCAAGGCTGTATTTTTTCTTGCCACCAGAAGTTACCGCAGCTTCTACTGCTTCTGATATTGCCATACCCAATGTACCGGGAGTATCAGGGTCATTGGCAAGGACAGCCCGCCCATAGGCCGTTCGGTCAGATGGGCTGGGATATACTTTTCCACCAAAAGATTCCATCATTAGTTTGCGGTAAGGTTTTTGATTGTAGGAAACCCTGACCATATATACCTCAACATTGAGGTCAAAATACGATCCTGCCATCGATAGAGCTGATCCCCATTGTCCCGCACCGGTCTCAGTCGTTAAGCTATTAATCCCTTCTGCCTTGTTATAAAAAGCTTGTGGTACAGCTGTATTGGGTTTATGGCTTCCTGAAGGTGATACACTTTCATTCTTGAAGTAGATATGGGCTGGTGTTCCCAGGGCTTTTTCCAGCTGCCTGGCTCGAACCAATGGGGTTGGCCGCCAGAGTTTATAGATCTCTCTCACTTCTTCGGGAATAGGAATATACCTATCTGTACTGACTTCCTGTTCAATCAGGCTCATCGGAAAGATCTGGGATAAAAAATCTGGTGTGACTGGCTCCAGGGTCTGCGGGTGCAAAATAGGATGTGGGGGAATCGGCATATCTGCATTTATGTTATACCAGGCCTTTGGTATGTCGCTTTCGTTGAGAATATATTTAGTTTGTTTCATAATCTGCCTCCTTGGTTAATAGAACACATAATAAAAAAATCACACAAAAGCCAATCCACCCATAACTTCGCTGAGATGCTTATTAAGATCCTTCCCAGTGGACATATAAAGATATTTTTGCATTCCCATAGCCTCTTTTACTTGAAATAAGGTTTCTTCTGCTTCAATTTGCATGCGTTTTGCTCCATCACTCAACACATCCAATACAAAATCTGGGTCTTCAGCATACTTTTCTCTCCGTAGGCGGAGCGGTTCCAGAAACAGGTTAATGGCGGCGGCCAGTTTTTGTTTTACCTCTACATCACCCACTTTGCCTTCCTTGTACCGGGTTTTTAAATCCAGGACCTGACTTTGGTTTTGATTAAATTGCTCATGGTAGATGAATACAGGATTACCTTCAACCCTGCCGGGGATATCAGCCCGGGTCCGGTTGGGATCAGTGTACATACCCATCACTTTTGCTTCCACGGTTGACGGATCATCAGACAAGAATATGGCATTATTAAGGCTTTTACTCATTTTGGATTGCCCATCAGTCCCAATTAACGTTCCTTCAGCGATAATTTCTGGGATGGGGAATACATCTCCATACATATGGTTGAATCTTCGGGCAAGTTCCCGGGCCAATTCAACATTGCCGCGATTATCCTCTCCTACCGGGACAAGGTTTGCCCGAGGGAGCAAAATATCAGCGGCCATCAAGACCGGGTATCCCAGCAAACCAAAGGGCATGGAATCCAGACCGGCAGATTGGACCATCTCTTTCAGGGATGGAATCCGCTCCAGCCTGGGGGCAGAAACCAGCATTCCTAACAGGGTGCTGAGTTCAGTTATCCCAGGGACACTGCTTTGGACAAAGATTGTCGAGTGGTCAGGATCAATACCCACAGATAAATAATCCAGGACAATTTGTTGGATATATTCATTCATTTGGGAAATATGAGATTTTTCTGGCCTGGTAGTTAAAGTGTGCAGGTCAGCAATCACAAAAAAACACTCGTGTAATGATTGATAGGTCACTCGGTTTTGCAGACCGCCGACATAATGGCCCAGGTGCAGCGGTCCGGTTGGTCGATCGCCTGTAAGTAATCTTTTTGTCTTCATCCTTCCTCCTAATATGTCAACTAGAAATAAAAAACCCTCATCCACTAAGGGACGAGGGCTAAATAATCTCGCGGTGCCACCCAAATTAGCCTGGCTTCAGTATTAACCAAAAAACCCGTCAGTGATGCAACGGGAATTCCATTTCTGGCAGCCCTGAAGGCCAGCCTCACTTTTCAGATACGGTCCGGAAAATCCGGGGTGATATCTTTTACCTTGATAACGGTGGCATCTCCGGCTCAGGCTACTGGGGGTTTTCCGTTCGCCCTGCGACTCCAAGGTCCATTCAACATCTTCGGACGGGTGAGACTTTCACCAACGCTCACTCTCTGTGCCGTCATTTCCGATGTTTACTAGTCCTCATCACAGTCTTGATCTATTTGAATTTTCAATTGCTATCTTTATACACTTGCCAGTCTGTTTTGTCAAGTGTTAGGGCAAAGTTGATGAGCTGCTGGATCTAATTCCCGCAATAAACAAGTATCTACTAGGATTCGGCCAGTACTGTTCCAATTCAGGCGAAAAGCTTTTTGGTCTTATATGGGACCATCTCCAAGGCACAGAGATAGCTTTAGTTCAACTAATCTGAAGCCAGTTTCCCAGTCCAAAAGACATAACTGGAACCCAGCAGAGAGATAGCGAGGGCAAAATCAACCGCTGCCACCCCCAACATAAAGAAATATCTTCCCTGAGATAAATGGTTCAGAAGAATTCCACTGCTGATCATAATTGCCAGGGCTAAAAAGAATCCAGGGCGGAAAAACTGCCAGATCCGCGGATCTTCAAGCTGGCTGATGCGGGTAATATTTTTTCGACAGCTGCGGTTAAAGATCATTGAAGCTTGAAAAACACCCAATAGAATACCCAGGCCTATAAAGACCCAGGGCCAATTTTCGCCCGGTCTTATGCCTGTAGATAGCAGGAGTAATTCAAAACCGCTCCTGAAAAGCATGATGCCGCCGATATACCACACGACAGCTGATAAAATGATTAATACCTTTTTAGAAGTTCTCATTAGAAGCAAACCTTTTTAGGATTTGATTATATCAAAGGGTAACCAGATTCTTCATTAAACCTAACAAAGCACTGATCCAGGAGTAATCGTGAATATCGTTCATTGGGGTTTGTTATCAACAGCCAATATCAATCAGGCGTTAATTCCAGTAATTCGCCATTCCACCGGGGGAGAGCTGGTTGCCGTCGCCAGCCGGTCATTGGATTCTGCCAATCAATATGCCCGTAAATGGGATATACCGCAGGCATATGGGAGCTATCAGGAGATGCTTAATAGTGGTGAAGTAGACGCCATATACCTTAGTTTACCGAACCATTTACATGCCGATTGGACCATAAAAGCTTTGCAGGCTGGTGTTCACGTTCTTTGTGAAAAACCATTTGCTACTTCCCTGAAAGATGTGGATGCCATGATCTCTGCCAGTCATGAAAACAACATCGTCCTTGCAGAAGCGTTCATGTATCGACACCACCCTCAAACAACAATGGTCAAGGAATGGGTTAGAGAGAGGAGGCTGGGAGATATTTCAGTAATCCGCGGCACATTTAATTATTTATTACCTGATCATCAGCGCAAACCTGATAATCTGAATATTCGTATGGTTCCAGAATACGGTGGGGGATGTCTCTGGGATGTGGGGATATATCCAATTAGTTTTATCCAGCATTTACTTGACGGTCCTCCTGATTGGGTTTTTGGCAGGAAGCGAACAGGAAACACCGGAGTAGATGAGATCTTTGTTGGCCAGATGGGTTATTCAAGATCCGGGAAAGGAGAGGTTCTGGCTCAAATATCCTGTTCGTTCAATACTCCCTTACACACGTATATTGAGATCATTGGAAGCGAAGGCACACTATATATAACCCGTCCTTTTACGAATCTGGATCGGGGTGCGCAGGTAATTTTTACAACCAAAAAAGGGAAATCCAACAAATTGCGGGTGCCTAAGAAATCACTATATCTCGGTGAAGTAGAAGACTTACAGGCAGCCATCCTTGATGCTTCTCCCACTACGATCAGCCTGAGTGAAAGCAAGAATCATATTCTGACAGCCCTGGCTTTTTATCAATCTGCCAAGTCAAATAAAGTAGTAAACCTGCAAGATTTTATGTCCGGGAGTTAAATCAAGTCCTGCTAAACCACTAACAATTCCTCTCGGACTGCCTGAGGAGCAAATAATCTCACATATGCTTCTAAAATTTCCAATTGATCAATAATCTGATCCTTGCTGATACCAGGAGGCCCATAGGTAGTATAGAGAGCTCGGTTTGTATTGGATTGAATTTGGGTGCGCTTATCCGGGCCATAGATCACCGATGAAAGAATTCCCTGCTGATCCTTAATATACAGATCGCCCTTTTTTAACTCCTGTTCTGTATTATCGAGCCTCAGATAGGTCTCTTCACCCGAGGCAATATTTGCATTGAGGGGAAAATCAATTGAACAAAAATCATGGGCTGCGGTAAGCAACCCTGTTTTCAATTCCGCCATAAACATACAGGCAACCAGTGAAGATGGAGAGAAAATGTTTTTCCCTTTAAAGATTACCGATTCAAGCTGAAGCTGAACATGGTAAGTCTTTCGAAAAGATCGGTAAAAAGCATCATAAGCTGCCAGGACAGGATCATTTCGGAGGGATTTTCTGTCCTGGGAACCGAACCGATCCCGTAATTCGTTTTCCAAATCCAGACGCGCAGAATCCAAAGCTTCATGAGCAGGCAAGTTAGGAGCATTATTAATTATTAATATTCCAACGTAAGCATCAGGCAGTTGGTTAATCCAGATCTGTGATTTATTAATCATGTTTTTTTAACTCTTGCTATATTATATCCATTCAGTATCTTCGACTGTTTGATCTCCTCCGGCATCACCTGTGTTCAATGTGCCGGCGGGTTCCACCATCAGGATCTGGCATTCACCTTCAGCGACAGGTTTATGTTCCACTCCCCGGGGAATCACACATAACTCACCGGTATCAAGATGTAATTCCCCATCACGCAGATGGATTACTAAAGATCCCTTTACCACAAGAAATACTTCGTCAGTTTCTGGGTGGCTGTGCCAAACAAAAGCTCCCTGAATTTTTGCAATCTTTAAATGGTAGTCATTAAGCTGGGCAATGATCTTAGGATCCCATTGTTTTGTGATCAATGAAAATTTATTAACTATGTTTACCACATCGATGCTCATCGTAATATCCTCATCAACATGCATGGATTATTGTACGCACATGGCATTGAAGTATCGAAAAAGATCTAAATAATCTCAGGGAAGCTGTCTGTGAGCTAGAAACAAAATACACGGTTGCCCAGGACAATCAAGGAATCATCTGGCGCACTAATGAAACCTGATATTGGACAACTCAATACCTGATCAATAATCAAGGAAATATTCGTTATGTGCACATTGGAGAAGGCGCCTTCCGAGAAACAGTGGCTGCAACCCAAGCTTTTTAGGTCGAACCTTATCCGTAATGTAATACCGTCCGTATCTCAGGATTAGGGAGTGTGCCGGATTGTTTTGGAAAGACAATCTCCGGCTAATCCATCCTCGGTGCAGATCTGAATTGTGGTGGTGATGTCATGCCCAGTTGGGTCACCCGCAAAAACCATCACCAAATAATAAGCCTCTCCTGGGGTCAAATCTTGCTGTTGATTTACCATTGCACATGCTGGTGAAAACTCCACAAAAGCATCATGTTCGGTCGCTTCAGGACTGGATCCACCCGTATGGTCTATCGCTGTTGTACGCCAGGATTCTAAAGTAAAAGCACCGATATTTTCAATCTTGTATTGCAAACCTGTTTTGGGGCAGGGACCAACCTTGCTGTGATATGTGACCTTAAAATCAAATCCCGGGGTAGGTGTTGGAACAGGAGTGTAAACAGGCAGCGATTGATAAGGACCGGATGGTGTGGCATATTTTCCCCACAACCAGCAGAAAGTGCTTGGCTGGTCCGGCCGGCGAATGTACCAGTACTCCCCCGAGGTATCTACACCTACGGCTTCCGCTTGATCACCTTTTTGTAAAGTAACTAACCAGCTAAATTCCGTTCCCTGCCCTTTGCGGCAGTTCGTATTTCCGGAAGCGTAAATCATGGCTACTTCTGGCGTGGGGGTATCTGTCACGGTAGGCGTGAGGGTTGGTGTGTCCGTTACATCTGGTGTGTCTGTTACAGCAACCTCACTATCATTTGGATCAGATTGTCCGTTTCCGTTTAGTCCCTGGGAACCATCAAAGGCAATCATCGTTTGGGCTACACTGGTTTCTACAAATCCCGGTGGTTTTTCCTGGTTGCTTTGGCTGGCCATAAGTGGCACATTGCAGGCAATGCTAAGCAATATCAGCACTGCAACAATCAAGAAGATGCGTGTTGAAAACAGGTCTTTGCTCAAGATTATTTGTTTTTTGCACCTCATAATTTCTCCTTGACACCAGGATCGCTGGAATTGTTATTGATCATCAATCATAATTCTTTCAGTGCTTGTTCCAAATTGGAGAATAATTCATCGGGCAGGATTGCGTATGCCAGCCCCAAACCGTAAATAAAGGACTGCAGGGCATCCTTGTCATCTGTGCGTATAATGGGTTCATCTCCGCTGGTAACAACATAGGAATCTCCTGCCATCTTGACAGTTAGCCCCCAATCCAGACGATTTGCCAGTCCAATACCCCCTTCGAGATTGCCGTCCGGGAAATATCTTTCTAGCATCAGCAAGTCATTCATTGAAAAACCTCCTGATTTGTTATACAAGGAGTCTGCCCATTATGCGTTGTGAGTATAAAGCAAGTATATTTATTGTACTCTAAAAAAAATACCTAAATCCCAGCAAATAGACCTGCCCGGCAAATTTTCCTACTAGTGATTGTCCAAGTTATTTAGGCTGTATTCCAGAAATTGGATTTCCTGTCGTTCGATTTGTCTTTCAAATATCATTCCTAAACGTTCTGCCAACCGGATCGATGGTTCATTAACCTTATGAATGACTGAAGTCATCCGCGGCAGTTCCAGTGAGTTAAAACCATAATTGATTGCAGCGCGGGCACCTTCGGCTGCAAATCCTTTTCCCCAGGCAGTTTTTCTTAACATCCAGACCAACTCGACATCATCGAACCAATCCAGGAACTGGAGTCCAATCCGGCCAATTAACTTTCCCGTTGCCTTCTCTTCAACTGCCCAGATTCCAAAACCTCTCATATGCCAATGGCCTATCATCAGGCAGAGCCAATTCCAGGCCTGAACCCTGGACATCACATCCCCATTATAAGTCGCGTATTGAATAACTTCTGGGTCAGCAATGATCTCAGCAAATGGATCCAGATCATGGCGGCTGAAAGGCCGCATGCATAACCGTTCGGTTTCTAGAGAAGGAATAATAAAAGGGTCAGTCATTTTATCAGAATACAAGTTTAGGCTTCCTTGATAGGCTGGCGGAGAATAGTCCTAAGTTTTTCGGGGTCCACTTTTCTGGGATCACTCAGGTAGATTTCATGATGTTTGCCATTGAAATCATAGCCATTTTCGGGCATCCATTCTTCATGAAGCCGTAGTAAAACAGGTCCCTCATCATTATAGGATCCGAGGTGAAGGATCTGAACTGATTTGCCCTCCTGGTAATTTTCCAATCGTACTTTTCCAAGAGCTGGCAGGTCTTTCTTTTTGGTTACATCTTCCCGGGCTTGGAGATAGACAGCGGCTGTGATCCAATCCGGGGTCATAATCATCATGGTCCAATCCCATTTGCTTTTATCCCGGTTGGTTGTGAAATCACCCATATCATCAGACCACCATAAACCTTCCAGGGGAGGTACCACGTAATCTTTTTCATTTTTCTTGCTGAAAAACTTCATCTTGTATGCCACAGCGTATAAAGCTTCAATGGCTTCTGTATATTCAGGGGCACTATTCGGATCTCCTTGGCCGTTTACCATCAGGAACTGGAGCACTGGTACTTCCACAACCTGAAATTCCACTTTAGATGGTAGGTAAAGATGTTTCCATTCTTTCTTAAAATCGATCTTGTTCATAAGATTCTCCGTCCCGGACTGGATGATTTATAATATTATATACGGAGAAAGAGACCTCGGAGGTCCTGGATAGGCTTGAGACCCAGACTATTCCATATGGATTACGAGGCTGAATGACTGTTCAGGGACCGAATCCGATTTTCCCGGACAGCCTGTTCAGAAATCCACTACTCTGGTAAACTTGTGCCAGTCTTTAGTCAAAATCCGGCCACGATCGGTCGGTTTTTTTATTTATTACGAACAAACTTATGGAATCTGTCAGAACCGACTTACGAAATGTAGCAATTATTGCCCATGTGGATCACGGGAAAACCACCCTGGTTGATGGGCTTTTACGCCAGGCAAGTGTCTTTCACGAAAAGAAAGTGCTTAGAGACCGGGTTTTGGACTCTAATGATCTGGAACGGGAACGGGGCATAACGATCCTTTCCAAAAACACCGCGATCGAAATCACCGATCCAGAAAGTGGACAGCTGGTAAAAATCAATATAGTCGACACTCCTGGTCATGCAGATTTTGGCGGTGAAGTTGAACGTGTGCTGAATATGGTCGATGGTGTATTGCTGTTGGTTGATGCAGCGGAAGGCCCACGTCCCCAGACACGTTTTGTGCTAAAAAAGGCATTGGAGCTTAACCATAAAGTCATTGTTGTTATTAATAAGGTAGATCGAAAACTTACTAACATTGATCAGGTCTTAAATGATACCTTTGATTTGTTTATAGAGCTCGGGGCCACAGAGGATCAAGCAAATTTCCCCGTGGTATATACAATCGCAACCCAGCATCGAGCCGGCTTTACCCCCGAGGTAGGGTCAGATCTCCAGCCCCTCTTTAAGACGATTCTGGAAGCAATTCCATCCCCAAAGGTCAAAGTAGATCATCCACTCCAAATGCTTGTAACTTCTCTGGAGTACGATAACTTCCGTGGCTCAATAGCAATAGGAAGAATATTTTCCGGGGAAATAACCGTGGGAGAACATGTGGTTTACCTGACATCAGACTCTCAAGTTATCCCGGGAGAAATTACCTACTTATATGATTACCAGGGATTGGAACGCAGGGAAATTAACCAGGCTCGAGCAGGTGAAATTGTAGCTGTTACCGGACTGGATGAAATTACCATCGGCGATACGATCAGTTCTCCCGATTACACAGAACCTCTCCCCAGGATCAAGGTGGAAGCCCCCACTGTCCGGATGTCATTTGGCGTGAACACTTCTCCTTTCTTTGGCAAAGAAGGAGTTTGGAAAACATCCCGAAAACTCCGTGAGCGCCTCTTCAGGGAGATAAAGAGCAACCTTGCCCTCAGAGTAGAAGAAACAGGATCAACAGACTCGTTGCTGATCTCTGGCAGAGGAGAACTACACCTGGCCATTTTAATCGAGACGATGCGCCGGGAAGGTTATGAATTCCATGTATCCCGACCGGAAGTCATTCTGCAAACCACTCCGTCCGGCGAGATTCTTGAGCCATTCGAAGAGGTCCGGATCGAAATCCAACCTGATGATATCGGTGTAGTCATGGAAGCCCTCAATAATCGGCAGGGGACCTTACAGGATATGCAAGAGTCGAGTACGGGGACTGTATTACTGACATTTTTAGCTCCAACCAGAGGGATCCTTGGATTTCGCCATCGATTCTTGACCATGACTAAAGGGACCGGCGTTTTAAACACAACCTTCAAGAAATTTGCACCTCAAGCTGGTTCAGTCGATATCCGTTCTCATGGATCCCTGGTTGCTTGGGAAACCGGGACGGCTACTATCTTCGGTTTAAAAAATGCCGAGGAGCGCGGCATCCTTTTTATTGAACCAGGCATGGAAGTTTATCAGGGCATGGTCGTCGGGGAGAACAAACGCCCGGATGACATTGAGATCAATGTCTGCAAAACGAAACACTTAACCAATATGCGGAACAATATCCGAGAAATCGATCATAGATTGGTCACTCCCCGGGAAATGAGCCTTGATCAATTTATTGAATACCTGGCAGATGATGAGCTGCTGGAAGTCACACCAAAGAATTTACGGATCAGGAAGCGAATTCTGGATCACAGCACACGGCTGCGGCAAGCCAAGCGGGATCTAGAAAAAATCAAGGGTTAGTTCCTAGAAAAAACGCACCCAGGATCCCTCTGGTTGGCTCTCCTTATACGTACCATACCAGCGAGCCATTGGATAAAGGATTCCTAAACCCAAAATCCAATAAATATACATCACCAAAAGGCCAGAGCCTTGTGGGGTCAGTATTCGACCCAAAATCGCGTATATCCCCAGGTGAGCGAGATAAGAAAACAGGGGAGCTCTCCCAAAAACCAGCAGTGGATTCCCCGGATTGAGAATTTCTGGCTTTATCTTTGAAAACAACCCCAACAGGATCAGGTTTAATCCCAAAGTAAATAAAACGAAAGTCATACTGGGAGGATATTTAACAAGATTAAGGAATTCTGTCCAACTACCAGGTTGGTAGGAACGAATATTCCCAAAACTGTTATTTAATCTCAGGACCAGAAAGACTGCCAGAAAAATAAATCCCCCTGCCAAATTATATTTTGAGGGGTTTCGGTTTTCTTCCAGGATCCATTTCCCATAAAACAAACCGAAAACAGTCACCTCCAACCAGGCAAAAAGAGGATAGTTCACCCAAAAGTTTCCCTGGCCGCCGCCATATACCAGCAGGATTCCCGGCAAATAATCAGAATTCATACCCCAAAGATCAGGAGAGGGAGTTAATATATCCTGGGAGATAAACAGAGCCAGACCTATAACAATCAGGTAGACCGGTTTCACTTTCAAAAGCGGAATACACAGGATCATACCAGCTCCCAGTGCGACAAGAACTCCTATATACCAGCGGGGGAAAGATAAAGGTGATACTAACCAGATCAGGTTTACAAAAGAAATTTGGAGCAGGATCAATAGCAGCCCTCGAACGAGGAAGTGCCGGCCAATCTTGCCCCATGACCAACCTTTTTTTAGCCTGGATAATGTAAAGAAGACCATTCCTATTCCCAATAGGAAAAAAAAGCCGGGTGCACTCAAGTGAGTCACAAATCGCGTTAAGAAATGGAATAGCGTGGGATAAACTGGCGTTTGCCCTCCCCAGTATTCACCCGTCGAGTGCTGCTGGGCGACGAGGTAATTGGCATGGTCTAACGCCATTAAAATAATTAATAAGCCCCTTAACATATCAATGGAAAACAAGCGGTCTGTTTTGGTAGGAATATTTCTTGTCATGGGGGCCTGTCTGGTAATTGACATTTCATCATTCATTATAACGATATTGGTCAAAACCTGGAATAAGGCTCGTAATGGATCAAATACTAATCAAAACCTTAACAAATTAAAGGCTTTAAGGTTCGTTCGTTGCAGGTGGTTCTTCCCCGTGATAGAATAACAAGACACTGAGAAAACGATCAAGGATTTCCGGTTATGTCCAATATGGTGGAAGTAGTTATAGATAGCATCCGGGTCAGTTTAATGTCACAGCAGCGTGTGGTTATCCTGCGTGAGGTAAACTCGGACCGCTACCTGCCAATTATGGTTGGAATCTATGAGGCAGAACATCTCACCCTGGCTCTTCAGGAAGTAGAAGTTTCCCGACCACTGACTTATGATCTCTTTGTAAACATCCTGGATGCCCTGGATGCCGAGGTTACTCACGTTGAGGTGGTATCTCTAAAAGACGAAACCTACTTTGGCAATATTGTTATCAGCATTAATGGTACTCTCCACAATATAGATTCCCGACCTTCAGATGCCATGAACCTGGCAATCCGAATGCAGGTACCGATATTCGTAGCTGATAATGTGCTGGAGGAAGCCGGACTGATACCCGAAGATGATCTCGCGGACGCCGGACTGGATGAAGAACTGGATAGCGACCGCCTTTCAGTTTTTGAGAATTATCTGGATCAAATAACACCAGATCAATCGGAAGATCAAACTGATGAAGGGGAAGCGGAAGAAGAATAGTCAACCTTTCTAATTAGCCTGCTATTCCAACAATAAAGGTTTGGTGCTTTTATCAGACCCGTGCCAATAAAAACAATCTGTTCTACACCATAGACCATCATGACTGAAGCCTTTGAACTTGAAGCCGCTCCTGAAACAACTGGCCCCCAATTGGTTCCCCACAGCAGGGAATCAGAAGAAGCTGTAATCGGGGCGGTTCTCATTAATCCTGAAGCTTATTACGATGTTGCCCAATTCCTACAGCAGGATGATTTTTACATTCACCGTAACCAATGGATCTGGCAAGCCTTTATATCCCTTCATGACCGCAATGAAGCTATTGATTTTGTCACTGTCACTGAAGAGCTGGACCAGAAGGGGCATTTGGCAGATATCGGCGGCGCGGCATACATAACCAAACTTATTAACAACGTTCCAAGTTCACTGCACGCCGAAGCCTATGGGCGCCGGGTGGAAGAGACCTCCATCCGCCGGCGCATGCTTGCTGCCGCCAATAAGATCGCCAAACTGGCCTACGAGGAAAATCTCAGCCTGGAAACAGTTATGGATGATTCCGAAAAAGCGGTCTTTAATGTCAGCGAACGCCGCTTAACAAGGGATCTCCAGCCCATCCGGACTGTATTAAGTGATTACTTCGACCGCATCGAAGAACTTTCCCAACGGGATGACGCCCTGGTTGGTGTACCCACAGGTTTTTTTGATATCGATAAAATGCTGGGCGGTCTACAGCCCTCTGATTTACTGATCATTGCTGGGCGGCCCGGGATGGGGAAAACAGGATTTTTGTTATCAGCCCTTAAAAACGCTGCCCTGATCCACAAAAAACACGTTGCAGTATTTTCGTTGGAAATGTCTAATGAACAACTGGTGCAGCGCTTGATCGCCCAGGAGACCGGCATAGATTCCACCCGATTAAGATCAGGAAAACTCTCTCCGGATGAATGGCTTCTTTTTACACAGGCCATTGAGGTTTTAACTGACACTCATATTTTCCTCGACGATACTCCCGCCCTGACACCTTTACAGCTGAGAACCAAATGCCGACGGCTCCACCTGGAGTATAAGCTGGATCTGATAGTGGTTGATTACCTGCAGTTGATGGGTGGTGACATGCGCTCCAACAACCGCGTCCAGGAAGTTTCCGAAATCTCCCGCAATATGAAAATTCTTGCCAGGGAGCTCAATGTCCCTGTACTGGCAGCAGCCCAGCTTTCCAGGGCCGTGGAGCAGCGCTCCGATAAACGCCCAGTTTTATCAGACCTCAGGGAATCCGGAAGCCTGGAACAGGACGCTGACATTGTCATGTTCATTTACCGACCTGAAGTATATGAAGAGGATACTGCATTCAAGAACCTGGCAGAAATCATCATTGCCAAACACCGCAATGGTCCAACTGGTGATGTCCAGCTGGTCTTCCGCAAGAATCTGGCAAAATTCGAGAATGCAGCCACCCGTGATATTGATCTCTCACAGGTAACTTGATGACATTTAACGGATTCCCCCCCGGAAAGATCAATACCACCCGCATCCCCTCCCTGTTCTTTAAGGAGCTGCTTCCGCAGATTGATGATCTCGACGAAATAAAAGTTACTCTATATGCGATATGGCAGATGAATCAGAAGGAAGGGGAAATTCGCTATATCAAAACTGCAGATTTTTTCGGAGACACAATTTTTATGAAAGGCATGGGCGCCTCGCAGACCGCCCAGGCCAGCGCGGTCCGCGCCGGACTGGAGCGGGCTATAAACCGCGGCACCCTTTTAAAAACATCCGTACCTGATGGTGAGGATCAACTGGATATTTATTTTTTCAACTCTCCCCGGGGGCAAGCCGCGGTTCAATCCGTCACAGACGGATCGTGGCGCCCATCAGATGGAGACTTGCCGGCATCCACACTCAACCAGGAACAGCCAAATATCTTCAGGCTGTATGAAGAAAATATCGGGCCGCTGACTCCGCTGAT
Source organism: uncultured Anaerolineales bacterium (assembly GCA_964448865.1). Taxonomy (GTDB): domain Bacteria; phylum Chloroflexota; class Anaerolineae; order Anaerolineales; family UBA11858; genus B10-G9. The sequence continues at coordinate 20,164 of CAYUXO010000016.1, read as the reverse complement.
CGCAGATACCCTACGCAATGCAGAAGGAGATTATCCAGAAAATTGGATTCACCAGGCAGTTGAAATAGCTGTACAGAATAACGTCAGAAAATGGAATTACATTGAAGCCATCTTACGCAGTTGGCAGGACGGTGGAAGAGATGAGCGACAGAATAAAGGACATACTAAAAAAGACCGCCGATCATACCTCGAAGATGAGTTCGCAGAATTCATCGAAGACTGATAGGAACGCTGGTTCCTATCCCGGAGATCCGAATTGTAAGATCTGCGGTGGGGTCGGTTACCTTCGTCAGGATCTCCCGATCGAGCATCCTGATTTCGGCAAACTTCAGATATGCTCTTGCCGGGAAGGACAGCTCAAGAAACAAGCCAGGGATGGCCTGTATAAAATGAGCAACCTGGAAGAGTTGGCTCATTTGACTTTTGATAATTTTGAGTCCCGGGGGCAAATTGGATTGGGACCAGCCCAGGCCGATTCCCTGGAACGGGCGTTTAATCACTCCCGGCAGTTCGCTGGCAAATTGGAGGGCTGGCTGGTACTTCAAGGACCCTATGGATGCGGAAAAACCCATCTGGCCGCGGCGGTGGCAAATTTTGTCGTCGATATCGGTGTGCCTACCCTGTTTCTGACTGTACCTGATCTATTAGACAGTTTAAGATTTGCTTATAATAACCCCGAGGCTACCTTTGAAGAGCGTTTTAAAAATATCCGGCAATCCCCCTTGTTGATCATGGATGATTTCGGCACTGAAAATGCCACTTCCTGGGCCCAGGAGAAGCTCTTTCAAATTCTAAATTATCGTTATATCAATAATTTACCTCTCTTGATCACTACCAATTTATCTCTCAACCAGCTGGAAGGTAGAATTAGCTCTCGCTTGCAGGACCCTGAACTGGTCACCCGGGTTAAGATCCTGGCACCCGATTACCGCAGACCCATGGATGATACCGGGCATTCAGAGTTGTCTTCCCTGGGCTTGTTAGCTAATCATACCTTTGGAAATTTTTCCCTGAGAGAAAATGAAAACCTCGAAAAGGAAGAACACAAAAAACTTGAAAGCGCTTTTAACGCTGCCCAGAAATACGCCGAAAAACCCAAAGGCTGGATGGTGCTGCAAGGCGGGTTTGCCAGTGGAAAAACCCACCTGGCTGCCGCGATCGCCAATTATCGCTCTGCAGAGGGTATTCCACCCCTGTTCATCATGGTTCCTGACCTGATGGATCATCTTCGGGCTACCTTCAGTCCCGAAAGCACTGTCAGCTATGACAGGCGATTCGATGAAATAAAAAAATCTCCCCTGTTGGTTCTGGATGACCTGGGAACTGAATCAATGACACCCTGGGTGCGGGAAAAGCTCTATCAGCTATTCAATTACCGCTATAACGCCGGGTTACCCACGATCATCACCACAACTGACAAACTCAGCGAGATCGACCCCCGCATCCGCAGCCGTATTCTCGATAGAAGGATCTGCCGGATCTACGCTATCACCGCTCCCCCCTTCCGCGGGGGAGGATAACAGAAGGCAAGCTATTCGAATCAATATAGGCGGCCCCCGGGTCGCCTTTCTTTTATACACTTCTCGGGCAAGAAAATCATCCTATCTTCAATATTCAACTGGGAGACAACAAATTAACACATCTCTTATCCTAGCTTAATATATTTTTGCTAAAATGAGATCAGGGCTATTGATTTAATTCAAGGAGGATATAATTTATGGCAAAGAAAAATGTGATCGTAAAAAGTGATCTGAGAAAGGATCTGCCTGACGTGGCTGCTTTTCTGCGGGAGCTGGCTGACAAGGTGGAAACTGGAACGGTCACTTTGGTGCAAGGCGGCCAGGAAGTTATTATTGAGCTGCCAGAAACTGTCAGTTTTGAGCTGGAATATTACGAGCAGCCCAAAAAAAGTGGATTAAAGAAACAGCTGGAGATCGAGCTGGAGTGGACCGAAGGCGACCAAAAACGGCAGTCGGTCACCCTGGGATAATAATCCGATAAATCAATAAACGCTGTCAAACAGGACAGCGTTTTATATTTAAGGGGACTTGATAGGATAATGATTCCAGATCTAAAAATGTGTTGGACAGAGTTATTAAGATATACTTCAATCACAAATCCATAATCTGATTTCACATGAACAATTCCCAGATCCCCTTTTCCCGCGTAAATCGATCAATGTCTGAAGCAGAAAGGTATTATTCCCGCTTGAGCCGGGTCTATGACTGGTTGGCTGCCAGTGAAAAGAAGTTCATTAATCGTGGTCTGGAGCTCCTAAATCCTCTGGAGGGAGAAAAGATTCTTGAAATCGGATTTGGCACCGGATTCGCTCAGGAGAAAATCATCCGGGCTGTTGGAGCTGGTTTATCGGCGGGTTTAGATCTCTCAATCGGGATGGGAAATGCCGCAAAGAGAAACCTATCAAAAGCAGGGCTTAAAGAACGGATGGCATTAGTTTTAAGCGATACACTGCCCATCCCATTTCCGAGAGGGTCATTTGATGGAATATTTTCCAGTTTTACGCTGGAGTTATTTGATTCTCCTGAAATCCCTAAGGTTCTCAAAGAATGCCGGCGAGTGTTAAAGGTCGGCGGCAGGTTGGTTATTGTTAGCCTATCCAAAGATGACCCGCTGCCGCTAATGGGCAGGATCTATGAAACACTGCATAATCGTTATCCCATGCTGTTGGACTGCAGGCCGATACCTGCCCGGGAATTACTTGAGAATGCCGGATTCGAGATCCAAGAGGTAGTCAAAACCAGTATGTGGGGACTTCCAGTTATTATCCTGGATGCCAGGATAATATAAAACCAAATTTTTTTATCTGAAGTACGAATACTATTAGATGCAGTAAATATAACGCGTGTTGATTAATCCAAAGTCAACGGCTATGTGCCGCATTTCTTGGCAGCACAAACCAGATATAGATCTCCAATATCACATCTTTGGCAGATTGCTGTTTACTGTTTATGACTTACTGATCCATGTGTCCATACAAAAAAAGGACTTATCCAGGTAGATACTAGATCATAAAGACCAATATACAACAAAAAATCCGCCTCTAGCGGATTTTTGTAAGTGCCCCCACGGAGATTCGAACTCCGGTCTTGACCTTGAAAGGGTCATGTCCTGGTCCCCTAGACGATGGGGGCATTTATGCTATTTGAACAGCAAAAAATTTTACCATTCCCGGTTTATCAGGTCAAGCCTAGCGGAACCCCCGGCAGGGAAGAATCATCATCACCTCTGTGCAAACTATGAGTGAAGGTAGCGATATGTTTGCGGTTGATCAGCATGGCTTCGCTTTTTATCTCCATCTCAGGGTACATTATTGATCTCACTGTTCCCTCAAATATGGGCAGGTATTCCCAGGTTCCTCCAGACATCAAGGCTTTGAAATCGAACCGTCCGGGCCATTCCAGTATACCCTCGTATTCATAGGTGGAATCGGTGACCGCGATATTAAAGGAATTGACATTTTCATATCCAGCCCGGGTAATGCCCTTGGGGCCTATGTCCTGGCGGCGCCTGACACTGGCGCTGTGAATTTGATCTTTGACCAGTCGAATTTCAGGCAATTTTTGAACCAAAAAATCGGGCTCATGGATGCGACCCAGGCTGGCATCCATGATGGTCATAAATTCGCTGGTCGTGTCTGTTAAAAGCCCGCTCAAACCAGCATTGCTCACTTTGGCAGTGCCGGCAATTCGATAGCTAGCCGTTAATACATGAACTGGAATGATTCTTTTTGTAAGCGCTCGTTGTGCCATACCTGAACTCCCAATAACCTTCATTACAAAGCAACGAAAACGAATCAACACCTACCCCAGGATAAAGTGTTCATTCTCTCCCGTCAGTCCATTATTATGATAACAGAATCCCTATTTATAGAGGGTATTTCTGTTTCATCCACCACTAAAATGTTTGGGTTAAATACTGCTGGCCCGTATCTATTGATGGCAACCCGTCTATGTTTCTCTGATTATTCAGAGGCTAAAACAGGATTAGTGCCATTTATCAGTCTCCATTCTGAAGGCGGCCAATATACCAATAAAGCTTCACCGATTACGTTCTCCATCGGGACCATACCCCAGTTATGGGAATCGGAGGAATTATTACGGTTATCTCCCAGGACAAACAAGGCGTTCTCCGGAACTACCCACTCCCCTTCGTAATGAGGGTCCTTCATCAAATAAGGCTCAGTCAATAAAAGGCCATTTACATACACATTGCCATCTTCAATGCGGATTTGTTCGCCCGGAAGTCCAACGATCCGCTTTATATATTCCTGAGTGATGTTCCGTGGAAAATCGAATACAACCACATCGCCACGTTCCGGCTCGCCAATTCGGTAATTAATTTTACTAACGATGACAAATTCACCATGATGTAAATTAGGTTCCATGCTTGAACCATCAATTTTAATTCGGGCAGAAAGGGCATTGATTAAGAAAAACAATACCACTGATAGCAGTAGTGTTTCCAAAATATCCGCCAGCACACCCAGTAAATTTGGTTTTTCCTGGGCTTTTTCTTCAAGATTTTCTTGTAAAGAGTCAAATTCGTTCGTCATCTAATTCATCATCCATTGAATGTGTGTCAGATTATATAATCCCTTTCCCTAGAGGGCAAGGGGGGGAATATATTAATTCACACAAATGCACTCGTTCAGGAGTTCTTGAATTGATATGGAAAGTGATTGGTTTTAACTCGCACGAAGGATGATCTTAATGGGAGTGCCAAGAAAGGGAGCTTGCTCACGGATTTGATTTTCGATAAATCTTAAATAAGTAAAATGAGACAGTTTAGGATTATTTACATGCAGTAAGAATGTGGGAGGGTCATTCCGTACCTGGGATCCATAATAGATCTTAAAATGTTTTCCGGCTTTCGAAGGGGAGGGATGTTTGTCCTGGGCTCGCTGAACTATCTTATTAACCTGGGAGGTTGACAGCCTGATCATCCTTTCCTCCTGAACCTGCAGCGCCAGGGGAAGAACCTTATCAACTCGCTTCCCAGTCAATGCCGAAATAAATAGAATTGGAACATAATTCATGAAATTAAGTTCGTAACGGATATAATTGGTGAATTCGGCCATGGTATGGGTATCCTTTTCGATCAGATCCCATTTATTGATAATTACCACTACACTTTTCCACTCATCCAGGATGTATCCAGCAATATGCGTATCCTGGGATTTAATTCCTTCATAAGCATCAACTACCAGTAAAGCCACATCCGATCTTTCGATAGATTTCATGGCTCGCAGCACACTGAATTTTTCAACTCCCGGAGCTATACTCCCCCGTTTTCTGATCCCAGCAGTATCAATGATCGTAATCGGCGTGTCATTATAAACCAACCGGGTATCAATCGCGTCTCTGGTTGTGCCGGGAATATTGCTTACTATCACCCGGTCCTCACCTATGATCATATTCAGCAAGCTGGATTTTCCAACATTGGGTTTGCCAACAATGGCAATCTTTACTGAAGTATCCTCTTCTTCTTCTCCGCTTTCCGGTAGAAGTTCCACTAATGAATCCAGCATGTCCCCTGTTGCGGACCCATGTATGGCAGATATGATATGGATTTCCTTAAAACCAAGCTCATAAAACTGAACTGAATTTTGTTTGGCCACCTCACTTTCGCATTTATTGACCACAAGTAATATTGGCGGATAAAGTTGTCCATCTTTGATCTTTTGAGCTTTTCGCAACGAATCAGTGATCTCCCGGTCTGCTGGTGTAATTCCAGCCTGTCCGTCAACTACGAACAGGATTGCATCAGCTTCCCCGATCGCGATTTCTGCCTGAGCTCTGATTTCATCAATAAACTGGTGAGATCCGATCGACAAGGGTTTCTGTCCCTTTCCAGGACCAACCTGGGTGGGATCTAAACCGCCTGTGTCGATAATGTCAAAGACAGTACCAGTCCATTCGACCTCTGTGCTAAGCCTGTCTCTGGTCGTCCCGGGAATATCATCAACAATAGCCATCCGGCGTTCTGCCAGACGGTTAAAAAGAGTGCTTTTACCCACATTGGGTCTGCCAACAATAGCGACAACTGGTTTTTGCATTATTTTCTATAGGGAGAATAAAATAAAAGCTTGTAGGATTTCCTGGCCTTATTCAATCACGATTTCAACCGTTGCCGGGGATAGATCCTCCCAGATAACCTCCGAGGGAAGAATTTCAATTGTAGGACTGACAATATGCACACCAATATCAAGGCCTGTCAAATCAACAACTACCCGGATATCACGCAGGATGAGATTTTCCAGCACTGGAACTGGCCCAGAAATAGAAACACTAACCTGTCTGGGGGAAACTTCTGCAGATAAACCAGGCAGCAGACCGATGATCTCTATATCTCTGATGATAACCATATTGGTTTCCAGAGCAGTGACATTGACTTGCACTAGAACTGTAGGATCACCAACCACCGTGACCCCGGGTGGCAGGTCAAGTTCAAGGATCGTTTCCAAGTAATCATCCACACCTGTTAAATCCAGTGGTTTGGTATTCACATAACCCGGAAGTTGTTCAACAAGCTGGGGATCAGCAGAAAACACCATCACTGTCGGTGGTGCTGGATTTATGCTGGTAAAACGGTATCCTGGTTCAACCGATCCCTGGGTGATGACATTAACGGCCAGATTACGGTAACCTCCCTGGAGAGTTATGGTTTGGTTAACCAGGACTGAACTCGGGCTCAGGGTTACTCCGGTTACATTATCTCCATTAATGTCTCGCGGATCCAGGACCACATCTTTGGCCATAGATCCTGTGGCGTCGGAAATATCCATGGTTCCCATTATAGAGGTCACGTCTTGAACCTTGTTCTCAACGCCTGTGACAGTAACCGTTGTGACGTCCCAGGACAATCCGCTGGTCTGGTAGCCAATTGCTGGTTCTCCCTCAACCCTGATGGAGATGGACAGGGTTTTTGATATCAGGTTGCTGATCCTCAACTCCAGTTTTTCTGGATTTTGGATTTGGATTCTGATTGGTTTTACTTGGTCAAGATTCTCAACTTTGACCGGGAAACGGTAAGTACCCGCACTGATATCCTTCATGTTTATAGTCGCCACCAGCGGATTATGCTCCTCCAACTGCTGGATAATGCTCTCAGGCGCCAGGACAGTAATAGTAATTGTGTCAGGCAATTCATCCACGATGGCTATATCGCTCGGTTGTTGAAGTACTTCCAGGGGAATGGTCAGCTCAGCTTCAACATTGGGGTTAGCAGAGGTCACAGCTGAGATCCAGACTACTATTGCCAGTAATAATGAAAGGATCAATGATGTCAAGTTGTCGCCCAGCCAACGCATGATTCTCATTCAGAAATTCCTTGGAAAAGGGTAAACAACTTTGATAAGAGTGATTTCTGGGATAACTCCATTTGAAAATATCCGTACAATTTACCCTGAAGTTCATCCAGAGGAACATATTTGTCAATTTTTCCATTATATGCCAACGACACAATTCCAGTCTCTTCTGAGATTACTACGGCGATAGCATCACTTTCTTCTGCAATGCCCAGGGCTGCTCGATGTCTTAAGCCCATAGATCGTTCCGGGGATTGTTCGAGAACACCGCTGGATGATAGCGGCAGTACGCAACCCGCCGCGGCAATGGTATCGTTTGATATGATCACTGCTCCATCATGGAGAGGAGTTCTGGGGAAAAATATTTGGATCAGGGTTTCAGGCATGACGGAGGAATTTAAAATAACCCCGGTTTCTATATATGCCTGCAGTGAATCCAATCGCGAAAATACAATGAGTCCACCATATTTCCGTTCCGCAATCCTTCGGGTAGCTCTGACAACATTTCGAATGATTTTTTCCATCTCAGTTGATAAATGGTCCTGGGAAAAAATCGACCCTGTTCTTCCTAAACGTTCCAAAACACGGCGAATTTCGGGTGCGAATATTACTGGAATTGCCAATAATAAGGTGGGTAATGTGCTGGAAATCAGCCAGGAAAACGCCGGCAGAACACTCAAGCTGGATAACAAACTGATCACTACGATCAGGAACAAGACCCCCCGTAGCAGTACCAATGCCTTGGTATCCCGAAGCAGGTAAAGCAGCAAGAACACCACTGCCGCTACCAGCAAGATATCAAGGATGCTGAGCCAATTCGCTCGCTCGAATATAAACAGCAAATAATTCCAAAGATTAATAATCACAATGATCTACCCGACGAAGAATTGTGCTACTGCATAGGACGTAAAACACGGTCCTTTCTGAGCTGTTTGAATAAAAGGACAGTCCCGGGCGGCATAGACTCCATCACCGCATTTTGCCAGGCTTTCACCTGGAGGTCTTTGACCGTCCGCGCCTCATAACCTAAAGAACCCCATAAATCTTCATGCTGGGCCAATGATGGAGGCAGGAATAACAGAGCAGCCTCGCTCTGCAGTTCCTTGGAAGACTCTTCTACATAATTCATCAGAGCTTTCAGGCCATTCTGAATAGCCAGCCCTTCATTCAGCATGACATCATCTACCCTGGTAATCAAATTCTCGACCTGCCAGCCCAGCAAACCGATGATCTCCTCTCCGGAGAGCAGCAGCATATAGGCTTTTTCGCCAAAGGCTTCCATAATATCGTCTTTGGTCATTTTTCGTTTGGCCCTGCTTTGTAGGCTCATATAGGCAGCAATCTGCTCGGCAGATTCCGGGGTTGCCCGTTTCACATCCAGCTTGCCATATGACTTGCTGGGTATTACCTTAAATTCTGGCTCATCCTGGGTAATGGCCTGCCAGGCATCATAAACTTGTTTCCAAGTTTTTTCAAACGAACCATCATTTTCAATCACCACATCCGCCTTGGTGAGCTTGGCTGTAGCAGGAAGCTGGGCGTTAATTCTGTTTTCAGCTTCCCGGCGGGTGAGGTTTCTTTTTTCCATCAGCCGCTCCAACTGAATGTCAGAGGAAGACATGGTTACCCATACCTGATCACAAAGACTGTGAATATCTGACTCCAGTAGTTTGATGGCTTCCACTACGATAATCTTTTTAGAAGTTTTATTCACCAGCACGTCCAAAGCTTGCCGGACCAAGGGGTGAATTATCGTTTCCAGGCGCATCAACGCGTCTGGATTATTAAACACCAACTCACCCAGTTTGGAACGGTCAATTTCACCATTTGCCCCCAAAACCCACTGACCAAAGGTATCAAGCACTGGTTGATGTCCTGGTGAGGTCTTCATGATTGCCCGGTGGGACAGAACATCCGCATCAATACCATAGGCGCCCAAATGCTCAAGCATTTTTCGCACCACACTCTTTCCGGTGGCAATATTACCAGTCAGCCCTATGGTATATTTTCCTTGCCAGGCACTCATGATCCCTCCTAACCAAGTATTTCCTCGGCTGTCGTCAATCTACATTGTAGTCTGGGCTTGAAATAATGTCAATTAATTTATGAGCTTAAATAGATGAACAGACGATAATTTTAAAACCAGTCAGTCTTTATCTATTAATTCTTCTCTTCTAGTAATACCTATCCCAGGACTAGCCGGAAGTATGATCTGAGCCATATCATACTGAATCCCAATAAATGGATCATTAGCTATCAACAATGGAGCATCAAGGTCAAACCAGTCTCCTAAAGCAGATAAATGAGCCATGGCGGTCACACCAAGGGAGGTTTCAGCCATGCAGCCGAGCATGATCTTTAATCCCAGCTCTTTTCCCCTCTTTAACATTTGCATTGTGGGTGAAAGCCCACCTAGTTTCATGATCTTCAAATTGATTCCTTGAACACCTGCCCTGGATAGAGCTTCCAAATCATCCAGAGTTTTTAATGACTCATCTGCAACGATAGGGATATCCGTATGTTTCTGAACATACCCGAGTCCTTCAATATCATCTCCGGCCACAGGTTGTTCTATCATGTCAATATGATATGGTGAAAGAGCTCGCACCAATTTCACAGCATCCTCAGGAGACCAGGCTGCATTGGCATCGACAAATAATCGCACATCTGGTCGAGCTTTACGAACTGCAGCAACCCTGCTTATATCATCTTCACTGCCTAATTTGAGTTTAATAATTGGAAAATCTTGGCTGTCTACCGCCATTTGAGCCATTTCTTCCGGGCTGGCAATCGAGATGGTAAAAGCTGTCACAACGGGTTTCGGCCTTGGCAGGCCTAATAATTTATAAAGGGGAATATCCCGTTCCCTCCCAATCCTATCATGTAGAGCCAAATCAATTGCCGCCCTGGCAGGGGCTGGTCCATCTTGTCCTATCCAATCTGGGATCTTTGTTGGTTCGTCCGGGAAAGGGATATCTTTTTGAGATGCTTTTTCCCAGAATGCCACCATATCTTCATCTTTGATATTGTAATAAGGTGGAATGGTGCCCTCCCCCCATCCCTGGTCATTTTCAAGACGGATCCAATAAGCCGTCCTGGTTGTGCTGACACCAGTGGAAAGGTGAAACGGATTATGAAATTTTAATATTAGGGCTTCCCAGGACAACCGGGGGGCACTACTCATTATTTATATCTCCCTGATATGAGAACTTTAAGACTGACACCAGATTAATAATATATGGGCTTTTGAAAATTAAAAACCTCCCGGAGATCCCGCCAAGGAGGTTTGATTTTTTTAGTAATAAAATCAATTGGACTGACTTGATTTCACCAAGTGGCAGGCTACCCAATGTTTTTCTTCCACTTCTCGATATTCCGGTTCTTCTTCAAAACAAATATTTTCAGCAATCGGACATCTGGTATTGAAGTTACAACCTACCGGCGGGTTAGAAGGGTTGGGCATATCGCCTTTAAGAATAACCCGGGTCTTTTTTTCCGCCAGATCTGGGTCTGGGACAGGTACCGCTGACATTAAAGCCTGGGTATAAGGGTGGAGTGAATTTAAGAAAATCTCATCCCTATCAGCAAGTTCAACTATTTTACCAAGGTACATCACTGCCATCCGGTCGCTGATGTGCCGAACCATACTTAAATCATGAGCAATAAAGAGATAAGTCAATCCGAGTTGCAACTGAAGGTCTTCCAGGAGGTTTACTACCTGTGCCTGTATTGATACGTCAAGTGATGAAATCGGTTCATCACAAACCACAAAATCAGGGTTAAGTGCTAAGGCGCGGGCAATACCAATACGCTGACGTTGGCCACCAGAGAACTCATGAGGATATCGGTTTACGAAATCAGGATTTAAACCCACCATATCGAGCAGCTCTTGAACCCTTTTCCTCTTGTTTTTTCTTGTCTCATCAGTATGGACATCCAGCGGCGCACCAACTATAGATCCCACTGTCATGCGGGGGTTTAGCGACGCATATGGGTCCTGGAAAATCATCTGCATTTTTCGTCGAGTTTGTCGCAGTTCTCTTTCTCCCAGAGAATTCAGATCAACCCCATCAAACAAAATATCCCCGGCTGTCGGTACATACAAATGCAGCATTGTCCGGCCGACTGTCGTCTTTCCACACCCGGTTTCACCTACAAGTCCTAGCGTTTCCTGTTCATAGATATCAAAACTGACACCATCTACCGCTTTTACAACCCGGGTATTGTCAAAGAAAAAGCCACCGGAAACCGGGAAATATTTTTTTAGATTTCGGACTTTAATAAGAATTTTTTTGTCTGCGCTCATTTTGTTCCCATCCCTGCTATCTCTTCCCAACGCCAACAGGCAACGGAATGATCCGTTCCGTCGATTTCCACTAAAGGTGGATTCTCGTTGATGCATTGCTCTATCTGGTATCCACATCGGGCTGCGAACGGGCATCCATCAGGAAGTGCCACAAGGTCTGGCGGAAGGCCGGGGATCGAGACCAATTCTGTTCCCGGGGGGTCATCCAGTCGGGGAAGAGATCCCAGCAATCCAATCGTGTATGGGTGGCGTGTTTTTTTGTAGATATTCCGTATTTTTCCGGTCTCAATAATCGAACCCGCGTACATCACATTGATGTTGTGGGCCAGTTCTGCCACAACACCAAGATCATGGGTAATCCACATGATGGCCATACCCAGCTCATCTTGAAGCTTCTTAACCAGGTCTATGATCTGGGCCTGGATAGTTACATCCAGGGCTGTGGTTGGTTCATCCGCAATCAGTAATTTTGGTTCACAGGACAAACCCATGGCAATCATCGCTCGCTGCCGCATGCCGCCTGAGAACTGATGGGGATAATCATTCAACCGTTGTTTTGCACCAGGAATCCCAACCAGATCCAGCAAATCGCTTGCCCGATCTTTAGCTTCTTTTTTTGTCATGTCGTTGTGGAGCAGAAGTGCCTCAATTATTTGGAAACCTACTGTAAAGACCGGGTTCAAAGAAGTCATCGGGTCCTGAAAGATCATGGCGATTTCCCGACCGCGGACCTTTTGCATCTGATCCTCGTTGAGTTTGAGAAGATCACGGCCATCAAACCAGATTTCACCATTGGTGACTTTTCCGGGCGGATCTGGGATAAGCTGCATCATAGACAAGGCATGAACGCTTTTTCCACAGCCGCTTTCTCCCACAACCCCCAGGATTTCTCCAATGTTCATTGTGTATGAAACATCGTTAACCGCCTTAACCACTCCATCCTGAGTATAAAAACGGGTTTTAAGATTCTTGATTTCTAATATTGGATTCATATGTTTTTTCTCTACGTGCGCAGTTTTGGATCAAGGGCGTCACGCAAGCCATCTCCCAGTAAATTAAAGCCCAACACACTCAACATGATCGCCAGGCCGGGGAACAAGACTGCCCACCAGGCTCCGCTGGCTAGGTATCGATAGCTGTCACCCAGCATGGCCCCCCACTCTGGTTCTGGCGGTATCGCACCCAGGCCAAGAAAACCAAGTGCGGCCGCGGACAGGATCGCGCTTGCCAGCCCCATTGTGGTCTGAACAATGATTGGAGAGAGGATATTGGGTGTTATATGCCGGAAGATGATCCGGCCATGTGACTCACCGACTGAGTGTGCCGCAAGAATATATTCTTTGTGAATGATCGCTAATACAACTGAACGGGTAAGCCGCGCATAAACAGGGATGCCTACAACACCAATCGCAATCATCCCTTTCCCGAGACCTGGCCCTAAAAATGCCACAATCGCAATCGCAAGCAGGTAACCCGGGAATGAAAGCACTATGTCCATTAATCGCATCATTACATTCGAGAAGAATTTTCCATCTAACGGCCGAGACAAGAGAACCCCGGATAATAATCCCCACAGCCCACAAATTAATGCCACGGTTGGGCTGACAAAAAGCCCGGGGACAGCACTGATTATCGCTCCCAGTATGCCAAAAGTAACCACTCGGAGGAATTTTTCCTTGAATAAATCCTGATAATATCCAGCAGCTAAACCCAATCCGGCATACAAGATCAGTTGAAAATATTGGTCCGCGATCCAAGCAGATAGAGACCCTATTAGAAAACCTGCTGTACCGAACAGCACCAGCCGTTCTACTGTTGTCATAGTGACAGTTTCATAAAAGCCGGACAGCAGGCCTATCGTACCCCCAAAGAACAATGATATGCTCACCGCGACAATACCAACCCGCAAGGAATTCCAACCGCCATGAACCACTCTACGGAAGATATCCCGGCCAAGTTTATCCGTTCCAAAGGGATGGATTGAAGGAATCTCCTCTGTAATGATAAAATTAGGGGCTTTTAGTTTAAGTGAATAATCAAGATCCTTTTTCGGTTCATATTTCCAAAAATAATGTGAAAAGGTTGCAGAGGAAACAAAAAGGACTACGATAAACATGCCAAGACGGGCAGTATTGCTTGAAAATAATCGCCTCCAGGCATCACCCCACAAGGAACGGTGTTCCCGGACAGCAAAATCCGTTACGATAATTTCTTCAGGATTGACCTTTGCCATAAAGCGTCCTCATTTATACCGAATGCGCGGATCCAAGAGCGCATATAAAATATCCACAAGAAAATTAACCCCCACAAAAACGACTGCAATTAACAGTGTTCCACCCTGCACAATTGGATAATCACGGCCAAGAATTGCATCGTAAACCCACCGTCCAATACCCGGCCAGGAAAAGATCGTCTCTGTTAATACAGCGCCAGCTAATAATGTGCCAGCCTGCAAACCAATAATGGTTACGACTGGCAGGGCGGCATTCTTGAGGGCATGCCGGTAAAGGACCAGCCGGCTTCCTAATCCCTTGGCTTTAGCCGTCCTGATGTAATCTTCCTGCAATACGTCCAGCATACTGGAACGGGTCATACGGGCGATAATTCCCATCGGAATCGTTGCTAAAGCAACTGCAGGCATGATAATATGGCTTAACGCGTCTCTAAATCCTTCCATATTTCCAGTAATTAAGCTATCAATAAGGTACAGGTTAGTTATTGACTCAATCTCAATTCCTATACTCAATCGCGCACCTGCCGGAAGCCACTGTAAAATCACCGCAAAAAGCATGATTTCCATAATCCCCAGCCAGAAGATCGGCATGGAAACACCAATTAATGATCCAACCATGCTGATACTGTCAATAGCTGTGTTCCTTTTGGAGGCAGACACAATGCCAACTGGGATTCCTATAATGACTGCAAGGATCATGGATAATAGCGAAAGCTCCACCGTTGCGGGAAAACGAAGTTTAAGTGTTTCCATCACCGGGATACGGCGATGAATGGAATTCCCTAAATCCAATCGGCTGAGACGATCCATATAGCGGATATACTGACTGTCGAAAAATCCCTGAATATCACCATCAACGAGGGCTTCCCGATCCAGGAAAAGAGGCTGATTAAGACCAAATTGCTCCCTGAGCCGTTCGATGCTTTCGTCAGTTGCATGTTCCCCCAGCATGGCAATTGCCGGATCTCCGGGTATCAGCCGTTGAAACATAAAAATCACAAAGGTTACGCCGATCAGTGTCGGGATAACAGAAAGTACTCGTCGAAATAAATATCGAATCAAAGAACTCCTCCTGTTTATTCTCACAGAAAGGAGGGGCGTTAACCGCCCCTCCTCTTTTCCATCAGAATGACCTAACCTAACTTATCGGGAATTCAAAAAATCCCTGACAGTTATTACTCAGTTACAAAAGCGGGGTCAATGGTCACTTCACTTAAACCATCCGGGAATCCAGCTTCCGCCAGAAGGGCACGGGATAGATCAGGATCATATTCCCAATCTACGATATCGTAGTTGTGGCCCCAGATCAACGGAGGCAAGAAGTTCACTGCTGCTTCACCATAAGCGCCGTAGAAGTTTTCAATTAACCCTTCGCGGTTGATGGCGTGAGCAAGTGCTTCACGAACACGGACATCCTGGAACTCTACGATCTTGTAGCTGAAGGCCAGGTAGCCGGTGTTAAGGGCCGGTCTGGTCAGAACATAAAGATCATCGGAAGCTTCAGCTGTCACCAGATCCTCAACCACGGCCTGTTCAAAACCATGGATATCGCCGGCCTGTAAAGCTAAGAAGCGAGCGGAGTCATCTGCGATGACGCGGAACACAATCTGATCGACTGTCGGTGCGCCGCCCCAGTAGTCAGTATTGGCTTCAATGGTAATGTGGTCGCCTTCTACCCATTCCACAAACATGAAAGGACCAGTTCCCACTGCGCCTGACGCGGGAAGACCGTAGTCCTCACCAGCAGCTTCAATAGCCGCCGGGCTGGAGATTGCGAACATATCCATTGCCAGGTTGGCCAGGAAAGGTGCTAATGAATCACTAAGCACAAATTTAACTGTGTAGTCATCAATTATTTCAACTGCAGTGATGACACCAGTATCATCAAAGCCACCCCACATGTATTCGTAGTACTCAAATACCTGGCTGTCAAAGTGATATGGGTTATCAGTCATGCGCCATCGCTCGTAGTTGAATACTACAGCGGCAGCATTAAAGTCAGTGCCGTCATGGAATTTCACACCCTGGCGAAGCACACATGTCCACTCGGTGCTGGCGTCATTGGCTGTGCAAGATTCTGCCAGCGCGGGGATGGGGGTGGTGGAACCTGGTTCATACTGGTAGAGAGGTTCCAGAACCTGTCCGGTTACACGGAAGCTTTCACCGTCAGTCACAACAGCGGGGTCCAGTTGGACCGAGTCGCCGCCGCGGCCGAACACGAAGGTATCAGAACCTTCCACGACAACACCTTCAAAATAGTCAGCTCCAACAGGCTGCGGCACATAACCGCTGACAGCGCTGGAGAAAACCAGGGGTGTGTTGTTGTGGGCGATCCAAATGCGGGCAACTTCATCATGCAATATTGCCTCAACTTCCTGGTACATTGCATCTCGGGCTGCCTGATCCGGATTGATTGAAGCCTGGTAAAGCAAGTAAGCTATATCCGTATTGGCATACCAACCTTCGCGGGCTTCTGGGCTTTTTACCCAAGCAGCGGGGTCATCGCCAACCTTGTCATCGCCAGCAAATCCAAAGAAGTAGTTCAGGAAGTTGTCAGGGTCACCATTGTCGCCACCCCAACCGAGCATGTAAAGACCGTCGAGGTTGCCCTCACGGCGCAAACCCAGGTAAGTGGGCCAGTCGCCAGCAAGCTCAAGCTGAACATCAAATCCGGCATTCGCCATATCAGCTGCCATGCCCTCGGCAATTTCTTTGGGGCTGGGATAATAGAAGCGAGTTACAGGCATGTAGTATAGGGTCAGGGGGATTTTTTCACCCATGACTTCTTCTGCTACTTCCTCTTCTTCTACTTCTTCGGCCTCTTCTACTTCTTCGACCTCTTCAACCTCTTCTACAGGTTCTGGTTGCTGAGCGCAGGCACCCAACATCAGGGAACCGAACAGCAGCAACGCAATTAGCAAATAAAATAGTTTCT
>CAYUXO010000016.1:0-3263 GCA_964448865.1 uncultured Anaerolineales bacterium | reverse complement strand
CCCAACATCAGGGAACCGAACAGCAGCAACGCAATTAGCAAATAAAATAGTTTCTTTGACACCGTTTCTCCTCCTATTGAGAAATGTTTGTTTATCGGTACAGTAAAACCATCCGTGTGTATATTTGTCCGAGTATCACCTCCTACATATTCCGTTATTTATCTCCAGATTTTCAGAGAAATTTATTGTTACGTGCTTTTATAATTTTCGGAAACCAGTATTAATCCCTCACAATTTTCAAGTACCTCGACAAATCCCCGCTTGGTACCGCCTAAAGGTGGTTGTTTTCTCTGGTTAAACCTTTAGGGTTTTCCCCCTGAGGGTATCTTACCTTATTTATATGTATGGGATTTGATTATAAACAACTTTCAAATCCTGTCAACTTCTTGTTACTTAAGGTTTATTTGTTATTTAGTTCAATATACTCGAGTTGAGATTTATGGGTGTATGAAGTTTGCCAATATCATAAAAATCATACTGGAGTAGGGAGAAAATTGCCCTTTACCCCTCCCAGCGAGGGTAGATGGTCTATGCCGGGGTTCCTCGCTGGTTGCATTTTCTTGTATATCAGTTTTCAAACGCTCTTTTGTTCAGAGTGTTATTTAGTCTTCAGGAGGTGCCGGGATGAATCCCTTATTCTCCATCATGGATGTTAAATCCCGTGAGCGCTTGATCACTTTTGTAGCATTTTCCAGGAGTTCATCATAGGATTTCTCCAGACGGGCAACACCCTGTTCCTGGGCTTTCATGCCCACAGCAGCAGCCTCTTTCGCGAATACTTCCCAATCGTCCATGGTGGGTAATAAGTGATCCTCATCCAATTGGTCACCGATCTGATCCGCCAGGGCTTCAGCAGCCGCAAAACACATCTCATCTGTTATAACTGAGGCCCGGACATCCAGCGTTCCCCTGAAGATACCCGGGAAGCCCAGAGAGTTATTAATTTGGTTAGGGAAATCAGATCTGCCTGTTGAGACAATTCTCGCACCGGCTTCCTTGGCAACCCAGGGCCAGATTTCCGGGATGGGATTGGCACAGCTGAAAACGATCGCGTCAGAGTTCATGGATCGGACCCATTCCGGTTTGATAACATCCGGTCCCGGTTTTGAAAGAGCGATAACTACATCCACGCCCTCCATGGCTTGCCCTATTCCCCCGCTGCGTCCTTCATCATTGGTTTCCTGGCAGAGCCGCCATTTATCGACGTAAAGATCTTTCTTGGCTTCAATATCTTCCCGATGTTTTCCAAGGATCCCCTGGCTGTCAACCATCATGCACTTACCCGGATCAACACCCCATCCAAATATCAAGCGGGAAATAGCTACATTGGATGCCCCGGTTCCTACAAATGTGATTTGAATATCTTCTTTGTTTTTTCCGACAACTTTGAGGGCATTCATCAATCCGGCCAGTGTTACAGTTGCAGTTCCCTGCTGGTCATCATGCCAGACCGGAATTTCAGCTCTATCCCTCAGTTCATCCAGGATACGGAAACACTTTGGTTGGGCAATATCCTCCAGGTTTATGCCGCCAAAGGATGCTTGCAGCAGTAAAACGGTTTCGATAAACACATCAGGGTCTTTGGTATCCAGCATTATCGGAACTGCATCAACACCGCCCAGGTATTTAAAGAGCAAGGCTTTGCCTTCCATGACCGGCAAGCCGGCTTTCGGACCAATATCTCCCAATCCCAACACTCTGGTTCCATCGCTGACTATTGCGATCGTGTTGCCTTTGCTGGTATGTTGATAAACCATTTCCGGGTCCTTGTAAATCTCCCGGCAGGGAGCGGCCACTCCGGGAGTATACCAGATGGCAAAATCCTCGATTCCTCTCACTGTGCATTTGAGATTGGTCTCCATCTTGCCTTTATAAAAAGGATGGAGTTTTAAAGCATCAGCCGCCGGTTTTTTCGCTTTTTCCAATAATTCATCCAGATTTACCTGCTCGTCAGTCATGAATCCTCCAGTTCTATCCTATTTTTGTGGACAGAATTTTTGGGTAAGTTAAACCAGTATTATTATAGATGAATCGTTTTTCCATATACCCTTCCTTTAATCCTTACCTCCTATGTCGTTTAGCACAATATTATTATTTAAAGAAGACTCCCGGAGCTTTAAAAGATCCGGGAGTCTCGTGACAGGACTTCGTCCCTATGAATATCAAAAACTTTCTTATTGTTCCAGGAAGGAATCGGCGTAAATAACCTTGTTCAGGAGGACCTGAGCAGTCTTCCAGACCGCAACCTGCTCGGGGTCATTCTCGTCAATATCAGCCTTGGTGATTTCGCTCATAGCCTCAGTAGTATCGTGAATTTTCAGATACAGCTTATTTAGAGGTGAACTTTCATCCCTCGCTTCTATGACCCGGATAACATTAATAAGTCCCTCATCCAGCGGATCGGCGATCATCATTTCCAAACCTGCGCCCATCAACATGGCGCAGTAAACTTGGTTCAGAATTGGCCGGGTTGGTTCCGGCACAGCATTAGATACATTCGAAAGGCCAACCGAAATCCCTGGAGGAGGATCACCCGCAAATTTGATTGTCCTGACCGCTTCGATCAGCTCCGGACAAAACTCCTGGCAGCCGGAAACTGTCAAAACCAGGGGGTCAATAATAAGATCAGGTATCTCCATCCCCACTTCCATGGCGCGGGGAATGAGGTATTCCAAGGCAATGTTGACTCGCTCATCAGCTTCTACGGGGATGCCTTCCTTCTTCAATGTCAAGGCAATCAGTTGGGCATCATATTTTTTCGCCAGCAGGGGCAGTTGTTCAAGCCGTTCAGCTTCAGCGGATGTTGAGTTGATGATCGGTCGGGCTTTGGTGATGACTTTCAGGGCCGCTTCAATGCCATCGACATTGGTACTGTCGATACAGAGGGGCACATCAACAACTTCCTGAACTATCTTGGTGATCCAGGGAAAAATTTCTTCCCATTCATGTTTCTGCCTGCCCATGTTCAGATCAATTGCCGATGCACCGGCTTCAACCTGCTGAATGGCGGATGTCTTAAAAAATTCCGCGTCCCTTTCCGCAAGCGCCTTCTTGACTTTAGGGGAAATAATATGAATGTTCTCTCCAATGATGTACATACAGATGCCTCCTCAAAACATGCTTGGTTTTACTAGGGTTATTATAATTTACTCTTGTGAACGCCTCACTTTTCCCCTCCGATCTTCACTGTAGGAAACAGCGACATGTCGGTATGGGGTAAGAACATGGCTGATGTAAATGCATCAAAAAAACGATTGTCGGCC
>CAYUXO010000015.1:16119-40884 GCA_964448865.1 uncultured Anaerolineales bacterium | reverse complement strand
CCCCTGCGCGAAGCGCTTAGTTCAACCTATTGATATTGCTCAATTTTGCCCGAATAACGATAATAATCGGGCATTTTTGCCTGATATCCCCTTATCTGCATTATATATAATAAAAACCGCTATTCTGATTGAATGGCGGTCATGTTTTGAGAGTGGACGGTATTGGACTCGAGCCGTCCTGGCTGTGGGCAAAGGACTTCGGCCCTATAAATCTATCAAGGTTTCGCGGCCGGAATTCCCCCGGCTTTTTCTGCGCTGCGAACAGCCCGCAATATGGCTTGCTGGTAGGCCGCTGCCGCATAAGCTCCCACTATATTCTGGTCAATTGCTACTTTCCCGGACGAGAGGGCAAAGACTGTGTCCCCGTCCAGCATGGTAAAGGCCGGCCGGATGGTTCTTGCCAATCCGTTATGGGCCATCTGGGCCACCCGGGTGATACCTTCCTTATTCAATTTCACATTGGTGGCGACAACACCTATGACAGTGTTCTCTGGTCCTGAAGCGTAACTCATCACTTTCTTTCCCACAAATGATTTCATGATCTTTAAGGTATCGGCATAACCTTTGATCCCCCTGGCACCGGCAATGATCTCACCGCTGTCGGGGTCGATCACATCACCGAAGGCATTGACCGCCACCAGGGCGGCAACTTTCCCGCCTCCCCCAAGATCGATACTGGCCGTGCCAATGCCAGATTTGGTCGCCATTTTTGGACTGAGGATCTTTCCCACTGTCGCTCCCGTTCCGGCCCCCACATTTCCTTCCTGGATCGGATCCCTGGATGCATTCAGGCAGGCCTGATAACCCATTTCCGCGTCCGGCCGCACCTTCGGGTCTCCAATCCCCAGATCGAATAAAACTGCCGCCGGCACGATGGGCACAGTGGCCAGGCCAGCGTCAAAACCCATTTTGTTCTCTTCACAGAAACGCATCACGCCCGCTGCTGCATCCAGTCCAAAAGCTGATCCGCCGGTCAATAAAACCGCATTGACCGTATTGACCAGGTGCATGGGATGCAGTAGATCTGTCTCACGGGTTCCCGGCGCTCCTCCCCGTTGATCCACTCCACCAACGGTATTGGGCGGGCAGAGCACAACCGTGCAGCCGGTTAACGCGTCCAGATCCTGAGCCTGACCAACCCTGAATCCCGGAACGCTGGTTAATCCACTCATATTCTCCTCCAGATATAGTTCTTCAATCACCTAGTCACCCGGTCACCTAGTCACCCCGTCACTCTTTCCGCCTGCTGCCTTGGTCGTGAGCGCAGCGAACATCTAATCTACCATCCGCTGGCGTTGAATACCAACCGCAGAAGTTCCACCCGTTCTGCCGCTGTCATTGGCCTGGCCCGGGCATAATCCAGGAACTTGATGGTCAATAACTCTGTGCTGACGTGTTTCCCATTATAGAAGATATGTCGATCGATAAATGCGGTAGCGGTATTGGGAGGGAACTCGTAAATCTGATCAAAAAACAAGTTTCCCAATCCATGGTGGATAAAAGCATCTTCCCTGATCTCAAAACCCTGGGGTTGGTGAGCCTGACTTCCGCTGACGATCACTGCGCCTGCCTGGGTTAAAACCCGCGCGTCCCTGATTTGATCCGGCTGGGCCAGATAGGTATAGTATTCAAAATGCTGAAAAGTCGCGATCGGCAGATAACCATCCTCACGCAACTCTTTGATCTGTTTCACCATCTTGTCAAAATCACATGACACCGCTCCTGGATATGAAGGACCCGCAGTCGCATAACCTCCACCCTTGGCATTGCATCCAAGGAAAGCGATTTTATTGCCATTATGTTCAAATAAGACCGGTTCCTGGGCATCCTGGCGGGTCGCGCCCCCCCCATAATAGGGCCAATCCCGTTCCCGATACAGGTCCAGGGTATAAAGCATGGCCTCCGGTCCGTAGTCGCCAAAATGATCACCGGTCAACTCAACCACATCAGTGCCAATGGCTTCCATCAGCTTGATATAGCGGGGGTCACTGCAGAAACGAAGTCCTGCCTGGCTGGGATTAGGATATGGACAGCCCCGGGCAAACGGCACCTCATTGCTGATATGGGTAATATCGGCAGACTTCAGCCAATCTATAATATCCTGGGCAGGATAGGTAATGCCCTTATTCTCCATGGTCCAGGCAGTTGCCCGAACCAGGGCAGTAACACCGGTCAGTATCACGCTGGTGAATTTATCAGGATCCCGATTTCCTTCCAGATCCTGGAAAAACTCCGGTGCAGTTCCGATCGCTGATACCGGGACTGACAGAAAATAATCATCCACTGCGAAGTCATCATCCAGCGGTGAAATGCCATCAATTTTCAGGACCTTCCATTCCGGGGACAAAAGCTCAAAAGGTACGATTGCCAGGGACGGACGCCGTGACCAGGCATAATCGATCAATTCGTCCTCCGGGATAATCTTAACTGCACCCGCGGCCGGCGCTCCCCACCAGGATGTGATCATCTCTAGACTTTCCCCGGACATCAGCAGGGGCTGATTGGCTGAAAGGGGGTTTTTCCCACCCTCCCAGGCTGATTTCAATTCCTTAGAAGAGAACCCATCATTTATAGTGGGAAAGGGTGCGACCAGGGCGTACACCCAGCTTAATACAGGGGACTCGTCACTGACCCTTAAAACAGTAGCCGCTTCTCCTATCTGGTCGGTAAAATGGAATAAACTGGACTCACCAATCTGAGAGCTCAGCAAATCTGGTAAGAAAGGATCGATCCAGACCAGGTCAATAGCATGGGTTGGCGTTACAGCTGAAGGAGAAAAGAAAGTAGCCGTCGGCAGGGTATCCCCTACTGGCGGCACGTAGACAGTTCCGGGTACAAATCCAGGGGACCAGGGAAGTGACTTCCACCTGAAAACTAAGGTTGTTATAAAAACGACTAATATGATCCCGGTGATAGCCAGGAGCCAACGGTAAACCTTTTTCATATTCTGTCAGAAATTCTATTTTAATACCTGGTATCAAACCAGGTATTAAAGTTAAATTTACTTATTAGCTTGAACCTTCTACCCGCAGGATACAACTGAAGGGTACTAAAACAAACCACCCCTTTCTGTCATGACCCCGTGGATCTTTTCAATTGAAAGCCGGGCTTTAGTTTCAAGTTCAGTTATTTCTGAAACCATCACCCCTTTGACCTTCTGATCATCCAATGATGTCAGGTTGATCCGCACGTTATAGGCAGCGCTGATAATTGCCGCGTGGGCAAGGTTGGCAGCCGCTCCGGCATCGGTGATGGCATTCTTATTTCCTATTTCAGAAGTCCTTAGCGCCAGATCCAGGACCATTTGGGATTTCCGGGCTACATCAAGGGGAACTTCGGATGCTCTTAAGGTAGCATCCTGAATTAACTTTCCACGATCCGGGTTTGATTTAGGTTCTTTGAAAGCAGCCATAACCAACAGGTAAGCAGCTGAATCTTCCTCCACTGCTGAGGTAAGTACCTCTCTGAGTTTTTCAGAATCGATCAGGATCTGATCCAGTTCTTTTTCCACATCCTGATATTTCTTTTTTCCAATTGTCAACCGGGCAACCATGCTCACCAGTCCGGCGGCCATAGCCCCGGCATAGGAAGCTGCAGACCCTCCTCCTGGAGTTGGCTTGCCGGCAGCCAATGAGGCAATGAAGCTATCCTTATCACCATCACTTACGACATCTGCCATTCTTTTTTCAAGGATTTGTTCAGGTGAAAATAAATCCAGCTGGGTATACCATACGGCAGCATTCACCAGGGCTTCCTGGGGTATTAATCCCACCAGCTCTGTACTGTGAATTCCAATCCCGTATCGTTCAGCCTCTCTGCGTATTGTCTCCACAACTAAGGGCAGTGGGGTTTTGCGGAAATTGGTTAAGTTCATCGACACCTGGGCTCTTCCTTCAACAGTCATGCCCAGGGCTTTGACAAATCTCAATCCCCCGGAAGAGTGCCTGACTGTCCGTGCTATTTTACTGGCGATTTTTTCATCATCCGTGGTCAGGTTCACGTTATAGGCGATCAGGAATTCCCGGGCGCCTATCACCGTTGCCCCTGCGGTTCCCAGGGACGAAGGGCCAAAATCCGGTTTTCGATCTGGATTTGTGGCTATTTCATTTTTAAGGCCTTCGTACTCCCCCCTCCGGATCACTTCCAGCCGTTTCCTTTCCGGAATTTTGGCAGCGCTCTCATAAAAATAGATCGGAATATCCAGCTCTTTTGCAACCCTCTCTCCAAGGCGGTGAGCCATTGCCACACATTCATCCATGCTGATGTCCAAAATAGGGATAAATGGCACTACGTCTGTCGCTCCGATACGAGGATGTTCCCCTGATTGTTGATCGAGATCAATTAATTGGGCTGCTTTTTTGATCATCTGGAATGCGGCTTCTTCAACCGCATCCGGATTGCCAACAAAGGTGATCACACTGCGATTGTGATCGGGGTCGCTGTGGAGATCCAGAAGGGTCGTACCCTGAACAGCAGAGATAGTACCCTTGATTGCCTCCAGCACATCCTGTCGGCGCCCTTCAGAGAAGTTTGGAACACATTCAACGAGAGGGGTTGTCATAGGAATTCCTCTTCAGATAATTGGATTTATCAATCTAGATTATACCGAAGTTTAGACTTACGGGTCTTCAGCGGGTAATCCCACCTGAATTTGACAGGCAGGTCATTATCATATAAACTGGTGACTGATAATCACCTCTATCTGATATGGGAAAAAACCGGTAAATTTCAACCATGGACCTCAAAATCATCCGTGATCGCCAGGCCCTGGCAGAGTATTTCCGCCAGAATATTTCTCTTCACGCCTACAGCCTGGGAGACCTGGATGATTTTTACTGGCCCAACGTGACCTGCATTGGTTTGGAATCAGCTTTCGGGTTCGATGAAGTATCAGTGCTGTACCAGGGGGATGGTTTACCGGTGCTGCTGGCTTTCAGCCAAGGGGGAAAGATGAATGGGAAATACTTTTCTCAAATCTTTTCCCTGCTGCCTGACCAGTTTTATGCTCACTTGAGCCCGAAACTGGAAATTCATTTTTCAGATATATATCAGGTCAAAGCACACGGAGACCATTTCAAGATGGAGCTCCAGCTCCCTGACTTTACCTCGATGGGTAAAATAGAGAACATCTGCCAATTATCCAAAGACGATCTTCCGGAGATGATCGATTTATACGAATGCAGCTATCCTGGGAACTCTTTTGATCCCCGAATGGTTCTTACGGAGGGATATTTTGGGTATCGGGAAGCAGGGAACCTGGTTTGTGTGGGCGGAGTACATGTCTATTCCCGTGAATTCAAGGTTGCCGCCCTGGGGAACATCACCACCCACCCGGATTTCAGGAATCGCGGGCTGGGAAGGAGGGTTACCGCCGCAATTTGCAGCTCTCTTTTTGAAAAGGTGAGCTTTATTGGCTTGAATGTAAAGTGTGATAATTTGCCTGCCATTAACCTTTATCAGTCACTGGGATTCGCAATTTCCTCTAAATATGGCGAATTTTCCTGTAAAAAGGCCTAAAAAAGCCCATTTTCCCTCTAAAAAACTGTAAAAAACAGAACTTTTTAAGCTTTAAGGGTTACAATAAGAACAGTAGAACGATCATCCTCCTCCTCGACAAATCAGTTCTGATCTAGAAAAATTGCGAGGAAAAAGCAACCCATATCTGTCAGAGGTTATAAACCTCATCAAAAAACATGTTGGGCGGATTGAAAGTAAGTAAAGGACAAAGGAGATATTATGGCTTTCAGCAAGACTAATTCAAAAGGCGTGACTTACTATTTACACGGAAACACTCGAACACTAAAAAGTGGAAAAACATCAACCTTGTACTATTTCGCAAAAGAAGTTAAAGAAAAAGGCGCACTCGACAGCGTTCCTGCCGGGTATGTTGTATCAGAGACCAAAAACGGTTTACCCGTTCTTAAGAAAGGCTAATACCAGAGAATTAAACAACACATCAAAACCTTGTCAGCAAGCTGCGAACAGAGCAACCGCCCAACAACGGTGATCAGTTCTTTACTCGCCAACGATATTGCTGACAGGGTTTTTGTGTTTAAATACAACGGTCAAAGCACCCGCTCTATTCCCCCACAGTCAAATAGGGTTTAATATCTTCAAAAGTTGCCGGGCCTATGCCGGGCACTTTCTGGATATCCTCTATTCTGGTGAAAGCATGTTTTTCTCTATACTCTATGATCTTTTCTGCTGTCACCGGACCTATACCAGGCAGGCTGATCAAGCTTTCCAATGATGCCTGGTTAATATTCACCAGGGAAATGATATCGCCAGATTCTGATCTTACCAGCACCTCTCCCCGACTGCCCCCTTCTTGATCGCGCTCTGGATTCAACACCGGGATATAAATATGCGCTCCATCCTCTAGCACCGCTGCCAGATTAATGGATCCCGGGCTGGCGTCTTCTGAAAAACCGCCGGCCGAATCGACAGCATCGATCACACGACTGCGAGGTGGAAGAGAGTAAACTCCTGGAGTGATGACACCCCCATCGACATTTATTACAACTGGCATTAGAGTAGGTGGTGGGCGCAGCAAGATCGCTCTGCCGGATTTGGGTTTGCTGATCAATAAGATCAACCCGGCACTTAATAAACCAAATAAAACCCCAATTAGGATATTCCCCCATCTACTGATCATCTTTTTGAAAACCCGGCCCTGTTATTCCCCCGTATCCAAACTTAACCCGAGGCGCTGCTCTTTTGGATCCAGGTGGATAATTTCAACCCGGACCTTTTGATTTTCTTCCAGCACATCCCAGGGTGATACCTGGTCTCCATTTCCACCCAATTCAGAGACATGGATCAGGCCATCTACACCTTCTTCCAAACGCACAAAAGCTCCATAGGAAACAATATTTTTAACCACTGCCTCAACTACCTGACCCGGTTGATATCGTTCCTCTATAGTTTCCCAGGGATTGGAGCACATCTTTTTGAGACTTAGGGCTACCTTGTTTTCCTCTCTGTCAATATTCAGGATATATACTTCTAAATTATCACCGATCTCAACAACATCTGAGGGATGATCAACTCTTCCCCAGGACAGTTCGGAAATGTGAATTAACCCCTCCATGCCTCCCAGGTCTACAAATGCTCCAAACTCGGTCAACGTCGTAACCACACCCGGGATGCAGGTACCCTCTTCGAGGGAATCCAGCAGTTTTAACCTGGTACCTGCTTCCGCCTGGGCAGCTCTTTCTGAAAGAACAACCCGGCAGCGTTCTTGATCGTATTCAATAATCTTCAGGGAGATATTTTGACCCAGGTATTCTTTTTTCTTGTGTCCTGCCAGTAAATGGGAACTTGGTACAAATCCATTGATAATATCCCCCTGTACCAACAATCCGCCTTGATTACATCCCACGACCTTTAACTGAATGATCTCATCCGATTCGTAAAGGCGTTTGACATAAGTCCAATCATTTTCTGGTTGAGTCAGCAGGATCAGGGAGGGTAAAAGATCAGATGATCCTTCAGAATCATCCTGATCAAAGGTGCTATTTAGATTTTCTTCACCTTCTGATAAGGCAGCTTTCCACCACGAATCCCCCAGTTGGGGAGGTTCTCCAGAACTCGAATGAACCTGATCGTCATGAACCATTAATATACCTCAACCACTATAAGGCGAGCAAGATTTATTGTAACATTTATTACGCGTTTTCCCCAGAATTGTTTTTTCCTTCATTTTGAGCTTGTTTTTCCATTTCAAGTATCGTTTTTGCTACTACTTCAATGGCTATTTTTTGTTTGCGATACAGGTTAGCTTCGGACATAGCCAGGCGTTTGGCGACATCCCTGACCTTCTGTCCCTTCAGAAATTTCAATTCCAGAATATTGTACAGAACCCAATCCAGGGTAAAACGCCTGGTGCCTTCCGGGCGGATTTTTTCAATTGCTTCTTTTAATATGGCCCTGACAGCGCGCACGGTTATGCCTTCGTGTTCTTCAAGAGAATTTTGGACCACTTCCAGCTGCAGTAGTGGGCTTTCAGACAGATCCGGTCCACCCCAATAATCCGACAAGGCATTTCTGACCCATTCTGTAAGCGTGCTTTCATCAATACTTCCCTCATCCGCTGATGTTAAGACCTTAGTCCCATCATACCTGGCAGCTGCTCTCAGCTGCTGGATGCGATACATCTGGGGAGTTAGATCTTCGATAGAATTAAAGACCTGCTGCTGCAAATATCGGTCATCTAATGCCAGGTGGGCTCGCTCGACAAGAATATTCAGCGCATCTCGTTGGTCATCATAGAGCTCTTCCAGGGGTTTTTCAACACCCAATAAACCCAGCAGATCTTCCGGATTGGCAGAACTGAACAGCGGAAATATCCAGAAATCCCCCCATGAAAACAGACCCAAATCGTTTGTCGTTTTCCTATCAACAGCAACATCAAGGATCTTCCGGGAAATTTCCTTATCGTTGAAATCTACTTTTTCACCCACAGAAACCAGAAACTCCATGCCATTTGGGGTCAATGAAGCAGCAAATGCTCTATTTGTTTGCAGTCCGTCGCACATTGCTGCCAGTACAGACTCCATAAATTGTTTCAAGTCTTCCAGCGTGAATAATCTCTCTTCCAGGTTTTGAAGAGTAGTCAATTTATCCTTGCTTTCTCCAAATAAAAACCAGCGCTCCCAAATAGGCGAAAACATGGTTATCAAATACTGCATCACTAAAAAAGTTCCAGCCATCACAACCGGGGCAAAAAACGCTGCCGGTTCACCAGCCCGCCGGATCATGGTCGTAAGGGATAAAACCGTGCTGGCGGTAACAGGGCCTCTCAGTACCCATTTGATCAACCGTCGTTTAACTACCCGGTCTGGCCAGGATACTCCAAAAAAGGCAACAGCATAAGCCATAATAATGATCAAACCTGAAACCAGGATATTGCTGGCGACTGCTGCCAGCCAGAAAACATGCGGGTTTTCTGTTGCAAAATTGGAGCCGAATAACAGATACGGAAATGAACCAAGAGCTGGCGCCAGAGCACCGACAATTAAATATCCCATTCTCCTTCGACCTGAGCGGGTCCCGGTGCGGTGGTAAGCCCGTTGAAAATTCACCCAGGCCCAAATCATATTAAGTACATAAAAAACAGAAAAAATCCAGGTCAAATTGGTTCGCTGCAGGTGCGGCGCTACTACATTTTCGCTCACCAGCGGGCCTACCAGCAGTGAAAACGGAATGGTCCCCAGGAAAATAAATGAAATGATAAATGTGATCTTGATCAACCTGGTCCTGCGGCCTCTTGATGGACGGCCGGTGGTCGCTAAAACAGCATCCGAGAGCAGAACATAGGCAGCGGGCAGAAAGATGATTCCCACCCACTGAATTTGGTACCAGCGCTCAATTGAACTGGGAGAAATTACGACATCCGCTACAGATTCTCCTACAAAGACCACAACCACGCAGGCCATGATAAACGCAAACGCGCGGGCGACCCTATCTTTTAAATTAAATGTTAAGGAATAGAGAAGAAGGGAAAAAGCTGTAATGGATATTCCAGCCGATAATAGCTGGTTGATGGTCTGGATAACGCCTAGCAGGTTCATATGTAAGTTGAAAAGAAAATCGCGATCTCCTGATCACGATAATACTGGTCATTGTAACCGGAGAATTCAAAACCAAGTTTGTAGGCGAAGTGGATTGCCGGATAATTTTTTGGCTGCATTTCCAGAGTCAGTCGCTGAAGCCGTTTTTTTCCGCACCAATCTCTGGCTGACAAGATCAAGGCACTCCCTATGCCTTTTCTGCGCTGGAGCCGATCAACCACCAGATCCTCGATCCAGGCGCTGGCAGGAGCCAGACCCAATTGCACACTGATATATCCCCGGATATATTCACCATCTTCGACTAAAAGCAGTAAATTCCGGTCAGTCCAGTTATCAACCAGCTTATGATAAGTCCTGGGATAATTTACATGAACCTCTCGTGGCAGCCTGACTTCCCTGAAAGATACCTGGGTCTGGGTCTCAGTCAAATCCATGGTCATTTGCCAGACATGGTCAGTCGCATAATTATGATCCAGGGCGATCATTTTGGGGATATCAGTTGAAATTGCAGGACGGATATTCATATCACTCTTCCCGACTCAATTACCCGGTATATCAATATATAAAAACACTGCACAGGGATCCAATTGAATTCCCTCGTTGTCAATCACAACCAGCCGCAAATAATAATTTCCCGCCTGGAGTTGAGTTGTATCCCAAAAACCAAGCATTTCATCTTCTTTGGGTAAATCCCCTGCCTGAACGGTCAGCCAGTTATTTGTATCTGCGGCAGAAATCTCAAATTTATAGAATCCGAAATTCGCAATATTAACCGTGCCTTCAATTTCCACAATGCCGCTAACAGTTGAATTGTTTTCAGGATAAGTTATCATCACTTCGTTTGCAATACATCCTGTCATTATCATATCGGTAGCGAGAGGGGATGAGACAGATGGGGGAGTTGTGTTAGGGTCTGGGTTTGACACCAGTGTGCTGGTTGGTGTAGCCAGCAAATCAATCGTAGGCGTAGGCAAAGGATTTACTCCGGGCATAGCTGGAATGATGAAAGATACCAGTCCAAATTCTGCTGTCCCCAGAAATAGCAGCACTACCAGCAAAGCTGCCGATCGATTCAGGCGCAGCTGGGCGCTTTCCTTTTCCAATCCAAAAGCCGCCGCACGCAGTTCTTCCCAGGCAAGATAGAACTTTCGAAGCTGCCAGACTGCCAGGGAACCCAGGACGATATAGATCAGAAATTCCAGATCTCTTAAGTATCCTAAAAATTCGTACATTATCTTTGGGGCATCAGGTCAATTCAATACCCCTGGATAAGGATAATTGACCGTGGCCCATCCCTCACAGTGACCTCAGGACTCCCCTGATCAGATTCATCATTTTAGGTGCTAATACTTTTCCAGTCTCTATAACTTCTTCATGAGTGGTTTCTGCTTCGCCATAAAGATTGGAGCTGTTGGTAATCCCTGATAATCCGAGGACCCGCTGACCACCATGATTGGCAACAATTACCTCAGGCACAGTAGACATACCGACTGCGTCGACGCCGGCACCAAGCAGGAATCGCAAATCAGCCGGAGTCTCAAAGGTTGGACCGGCCAGACAGACATAAATCCCTTCATATAGTGTAATATCCTGCTCTTTGGCCACAGATCGTGCCAAAACCTGCAGTTCCTTATCATAAGCCTGGCTCATATCCGGGAAGCGAGTGCCGAATTCTTCCAGGTTGGGACCGCGAAGTGGGTTTACGCCAGCCATTCCCAACAGGTTGAGATGATCGGTGATCAACATTGGATTACCCGGTACAAAATCCTGGTTCACTCCACCTGCCGCATTGGTGACCAGCACAATTTCAATTCCCAATCGCTGCATAACCCGGATTGGAAGGGTTACCTGGCTCATTTCATAACCCTCATAAAAATGTATCCGCCCGTTCATGACCAATACATCCTGGCCTTCAAGGCTTCCGATAACCAGCTCACCAGCGTGTCCTTCAACTGTTGAAAGCGGCCATCCAGGCAGATCGTGATAAGGGATGATTATGGGATCTTCAATCGACTCTGATAGCAACCCCAGGCCGGAACCCAGGATCATGCCGATTTTTGGTTGGGTGGATATTCTGGACCGAATTTCATCTGCAATTTTGTCCATATCCTCGATTGTGTACTTGGTTTTCATAGTTGTTGATATCCTCTTCCAATCCTTCAAGGAGAATCATCTAATTATATCATCCTGTAATCTCAGCCTTAATCCTGGTGGGTTTCACCAGAGATATCAGGACCTATGACAAAACTTCCCTGAAACCAGTTGCAACAGCCCCAATATCTTCATCGGATATCCCCAGATGGATAACCAGTCGGAACTGGCGTTCTCCTGTAACTCCGGCCAGAATGCCCCGTTCTTTCAGCTTTAATGCAATTTGCCTGGCATCATCAGTTATCCCCTGGTTCAGATCCACATAAACCATGTTTGTGGCAGGTTGATCATTTTCCAAAGAAATTCCCTTGATATTGCCCAGCTCAACTGCAAGATTCCTGGCTCGCCGATGGTCATCTTTTAGTTTTGGAAGATTATTTTTAAGAGCGTATAAGCCCGCAGCCGCTATTATTCCGGCCTGCCTCATGCCGCCTCCAAGCATTTTCCGGTTTTTTCTGGCTCTGGTTATAAAATCAGCCGTTCCGCACAAAACAGAACCTACCGGCGCACCTAAACCTTTGCTGAGACAGAACATGATCGAGTCTACTGGATTTACCAGTACTGCCGGATCAACATCCAAGGCAGCGGCGGCATTAAATATTCTGGCTCCGTCAAGGTGATACTTCAGTTGATATTCTCTGGCGATCTCTCCCACATCCATAAGATATCTTTCGTTGAGGGCGACACCACCACAGCGATTGTGAGTGTTTTCCAGAGTGATCAACCGGGTAGGAGGATCATGAATATCATTCATCCGGATCGCGCCCCTGATGTCATCCATTTTGATTGTTCCGTCATTTTGATTGGGAAGAATGTGGGAGCTAATACCACCCAGGGCAGCTATTCCACCGACTTCATATAAAAAAGTGTGAGCCTTATCTCCCAGAATAATTTCACTCCCCCGTTCGCAATGGGTCAGGATCGCTGCCAAATTTCCCATTGTCCCGGAAGGAATAAATAAACCTGCCTCCTTTCCAAGCAAACGGGTAGATTCCTTTTCGAGTAAATTGACCGAGGGATCCTCCCCGTAAACATCATCGCCTACTTCTGCAGTGGCGATCACTTCGCGCATTTCCGGAGTCGGAATTGTTACCGTATCTGAACGGAGGTCAATCATCGTTACTGGCTCCTTGAGATAAGTTTTTCAATCTGTCAAGGATCGCTTCCAGATCATCAGCCAGAGATGCTTCAAAGGTTCTTATCTGGGATTCTCCGGGAATTATGATCGAAAGCTGATTGGCATGTAAAAATTGTCTGGTGACATCAAGAGTGGGATTTTTCCTGCCATATACGGTATCTCCTACGACAGGACAACCCACAAAACCCAAATGGACCCGGATCTGGTGGGTCCTGCCGGTAAGTATGGATACCCTGATAAAAGTATGCTCGGGAAATTCCTGGATGGTGGCGTATTCACTTATAGCTTCTTTTCCATCCCTGTCCAAAACGGGCGCCATACGCTGACGGAATTTCGAATCTCGCCCAATTGCAACCTCGATCCTTCCCTCGGGTGTGGGCGGGCGTCCATCAACCAGCGCCAGGTAAACCTTACCAACTTTTCGTGAGCGGAACTGATCCTGAAGGAATTGATGGGTCCGATCATTCTTTGCCAGAATGATCACCCCCGAAGTATCCTGGTCCAACCTGTGAACCAGGCCAGGTCTCTTTACACCTCCAACTCCTTCGATTTCTGGCGCGTAACCAAGCACTGCCTGAACCAGGGTCCCTGTTGGGTGCCCCAAGGCAGGATGAACAACCATACCGGGAGGCTTATTGACAACAATCAGATCAGGATTTTCAAAGATAATATCCAGGGGGATGTCTTCCGGTTCAAGGCTGGTCTCCCTGGCCGGCGGTATGAAGACTTCCACCTCAGTTCCTGGTGCTATTCTCTCTGATTTTTTTACGACTGGGATCCCTTTAATAAAAACTCCCCCACCTGAAATGACCTTTTGGATAAATGAACGGGAGATATCATCCAACTCCTGGGCTAAAAATTTATCGAGCCTGAGTTCTTGGTCAGATGTATTTTGAAGGATCAGGGGTTCTTCATTCATCCTGTTGTTCATCCTGTTGTTCATCCTGATGTTTCCGCTCCTCGATCCACATTCCAATCAACAAGACAACAACTCCCATGGTTATGCAGGAATCTGCCACATTGAAGACTGGGAATCTACCCACCGAGACAAAATCTGTCACAAAACCGCGTAACAAACGATCTGTCAAATTACCCATTGCGCCAGCCATTTGAAGACTGAGTGCTAACCGAAAAAAATAATCCGATTGAGGGATGGTTGGAAAATAGATTAATATTAAAGCGATTATCACAAAGGCAAGGACCATAAAAACGCCATTCATGCCCTGAAATATTCCAAATGCAGCCCCGGTGTTATGCCAATTAACTACTCGCACATAGGGAGCTAACCACTCTATCGGCATCCAGGTTTCGTTATATGCCAGGTTTGCTCTGACCAGGGATTTGGTCCATTGATCCAGAATCACAAGCGCAAAAGAGATTGGCAGTAAAAACGCATAGGCTGATAAATATTTTTTCAAACTACCCTCCATTTTCAGCTAACTACCCCATTTTACCGTAGAAATACCCCTGCACTTAATCGGGTTAGTCAGTTCTACCCCTAGATAAACCCGCCAGAAGGGGATATTTATTGCCCTGAAAAACCTTGAGCAGGCTGGAAAGTACATGCTATAATTCTCGAAGGTAACTTAAAATGAATGAACCTGTTCTGGTTTTAAATGGGAATTACGCACCTATTAATGTTTGTTCAACCCGTCGGGCGATGTGTTTGATCCTGGTCGGGAAAGCCAACATGATCATGGATGGGCGCGGTGTGGTCCGGACTGTTTCCAGGTCATATCCAAAACCTTCCATCATACGTTTACATAAATTTGTAAAACGTCCCCGGGCCAGCGTGAAATTATCCAAACAGGAAATCTTCGGGCGAGATCAATTCAAATGTCAATATTGTGGTCATCAGGCCCGTAATTTGACAGTTGATCACGTACTGCCTCAGCATCTGGGAGGGCTATCAACCTGGTCAAACCTGGTTACTGCCTGTGCTGCCTGCAACCATAAAAAAGGGGGGTTTACCCTGGCACAAGCTGGTTTAAAGCTTCGAAAAATGCCAGAACAACCGCCCAAGTCAGCGTTGTATTTGTTCCGAAAGTATTTAAATATCTACCAGGAATGGGAACCCTATATCCAGGGTTGGTAAAAAGACCTAGTTTACCCTCATATCTATTTCCAAAAAATCTTCTGCCAGGTACACATTCCCGGAGAAGGTTTTTTTTGCCTCATTGACCAGGGATTCTGCTGATCCACCATCATGGAAACCATAATGGATCAGATAGAGGGAATTCACACCACTCTGGGAGGCAATTTCACCCGCCTGGGCAGCCGTTGAATGTCCAAAAAACGGACCAGCAGCCTCATGGATCAACACATCAGCACCATCTGCCAGGGTGGCAATTTGAGGTATAGGATTTGTGTCTGCCGAATAAGCACAGATAAAGTTCCCTTCAGGGTATTCAATTCTCAGCCCCAGGGTTGGGATCATGTGTTCAGCCGGTGACGATCTGATCCGAAATTCGTTTGTGTCCAGTACCTCAGCGAGTTCGTCCAGAGGGATAACCTTTAACTCAACCGGGTACATCTTTTCCCACTCGTCCCAATCGAACAAATCCATCAATTGTTTCACCCGAGTTATGGAATGCTCCGAGCCATGAATGGTAAGTTTCTCTTTCCGGCCCAATAACCACATATCCATCAAAAAATTAGGCAAACCTGAAACATGGTCGGCATGAAAATGGGTGATGATCAAATTTTTTATTTCTTCGTGGTTGATACCGGCACCTTTTAATCGCAGGGTTGAATTGGCAGCACAATCCACCAATATTGAGGATCGCTCTCCTTTGATAACCAGGAAGGAGTTGCCATGCCCTTCAAAAGCAACCGCACTGGCGCTGCCCAGGAAGATCAATTTCGCCATAAAAACACCTCTCTTATAATCTTATCCTCCAAAGATTTTCAGGGCAACCACAGGAGTGATAAATACCTCCAGGAAGGCTGCTGCCAACAGAAGTGGAATTATCACAAACAGCACCATCCTGGCCCATTCAGCCAGTGACCTGACCCAGGCCTCTCCTATTGAATGCTCTTTATTGGGAGATACCAGGGTCAATCCCAGGCGTATTATCAAAGCTCCAGTAAGGATGATTGCTGGAATTTCAACAATGCCGTGAGGAATGACAAATCCTGCCAGGAATTTCCACGGTTCAAGACCTGTTTGGCCTGCCACGGCTGCAAAATAGCCGATGATACTGAAGGGAAGGATCAGGACAATGATTCCCAGGACACCAAAGGAAAATATTCCCATTAAACTTGCCAGTCCCATAGCTCTCAAGTTCTGCCAGAATATTTGCCCGATCCCTTCCACAGAGAAAAAGCGAATGGGTCCAACTTCATCTATACCAGTTACCAATCCCATTTCAAGATTATCCCAATCCAATAGTCCGGCAGGTATTGAAAATACCTCGGCCTGAGAGCTTCCAATCACCCAGGAGCCTACCGAAAACAACAAAGCCAAAAGGATTGGCCAGCGAAGGTCAATCAGCGTATTCCAAACATTGAGCCGCCACCAGGAGTGAGTTGATTTTTTCTCCCCCACAAATGCAATCTTAAAAACTTGCCAGGCCCACTGCAAATTCAACGTATCCAATTCGCGCCCTAATAGATCCTCGCGATTAAAATTGGCGATCCCGGTTCTGATCAACAACCAGGCAATGATTGCTTGTCCGAATATCGCCCACCAGAGCACCTGATATCGAGCCCAGAACATGATCATGCTTTCCCCGACCAGCAGCATAGCCATTGGGATGATAATAAATGAGGCCAGCAAATTTGAAGCCCGCACAGATGTGGTTTGAGAGGAAATCACCACTGCCCCGCTGACCATAACCAATGATTGAACTACCGCCAGGGCTATGACCTGGAATAAGAGGATAGTATCAGGAATCCAACCGATCTGCCGGTAAACACCTATTAAATAAACACCAATGCCCAGGAAACTGCCTATCAGGGGAGGAAACATAACTGCCATCAACTTGCCCAGGTATAACTGCACATCGGTTAATGGACTGCTCAGCAACGGTTCTATGCTTCTACGTTCCTTTTCTCCCACAAAACTTTCCAGGGCAATAACCAGGGAAACAGATATCGGGAAAAATCCCACCACCATCAAAAGGAATGGGATCAGGCGGTCTGCAATTATGGGAGCACCATATTTGCCAACAAAATCCACGGCTTGTTGGGCTGTGAAATTCATCAGGCCCGGGAAAAATATTGTCAGAATGATGATGGGAGCAATGATCCGCCAATCCCTGAACTGGTCCCGTACCTCCCGGCGAGTGATAACCCAGGCTTTCTTAAAGTTAGTCCACATGCTGGATTGCCTCCCCTGGTTTTTGGTTAACTGCCCGGAGGTAAACCAATTCCAAACTGCGTTCGATTTCTTCCAGTTTTACCACCGCAAAATCAGCTGCCATTAAATTTTTCAGAAGCAGTGGATTTAATTCCTGAGGGGAAGCTGTTTGATACATTAACCAGTCAGAACCTTTATCCACAACATCCAAATCAGGGGGCAAGGGCAGCTGGCGATTATTAAGACTTTCTTTGAAAGTTATCCGGTATTCCGCAGGACCAAGCAGTTGTTGTTTTAATTCTGAGGAAGTTCCCAGGGCAATGATCCTGCCCGACCGGATGATGGCAATTTTATCCGCCAGCTCTTCTGCTTCCGCGAGGTTATGAGTGCAGACAATGATGGACCGATCTTCTGATCGCAGTGTTTTAATGGCATTCCGGACCAGCCTGGCGCTGGCAGGGTCCATGGCCGAAGTTGGCTCATCCAATAATAAAACCGGGGGCGAATGAAGCAGGGAACGAGCCAGAGATAATTTTTGCCTCATTCCTTTGGAAAATTTTCCAATCCTCCGGTCCCTGGCATCCAACAAGCCGAATTTCCCCAGCAAATAGAGAATTCTTTCTTTTCGGATGGATTTGTCCATATCGTAGATCTGGCCAAAAAAATCCAGGTATTCGATCATATGCATCCGTTCATATAAACCGTGGTCTTCGGTCAGGACACCCACAGCAGATCTGACATCGCTAGAATTGGTGAGGACATCATAACCGGCAACCCGGGCAGTTCCTTGACTGGGCCGAAGCACAGTTGTCAGCATTCTGATCGTGGTGGTTTTTCCTGCCCCATTAGGTCCCAGCAAAGCCAACACTTCGCCGGCTTTTACATGGAGATTGACATTATCAACAGCCAGGAAATCGTTAAAATATTTGGTGAGATTCTCGGTTACGATCATTCCTCTAATATTTCTCCTTGAGACCTTTTCTGTGATCTTGTCAGCAGCAGGCTGGCTGCAATGACCACCAGGAGCATAAATACCTGGTTGAGATTAACTCCTTGATACGAAGAAACATCCAGTCTCAGGAATTCCAACCCAACCCTGCCAACCCCATAGAATATAAGGTATATCAGAAAAATGCTCCCAGTCACCAAACGATTTTGATATTTCCTGCCGATATATAACAATAAAGCCATATTAAGTAGACTCCAGAGAGCCTCATAAAGGAATAAGGGATGGTAAGTCGAAATCTGGGCATAACCGGAAAGTCTGTGCTGGGAATCTATCGTGATAGCCCAGGGAAGATTGGATGGTAATCCATATACTTCCTGATTGATAAAATTCCCCCATCTCCCAAAGGCCTGGGCAAGCGCAAGCCCTGGCGCAAAAATATCCAACCAGGCTGCTGCCTCAACCCCTTTCGCTCTGGCATACAAGATCAAAGCCGCCGATCCACCAAGCACCGCGCCAATAATCCCGATGCCTCCTTTCCAGATGGCAATAGCTTCCAGGAGGTGTGTCAGATAGTACTGGGTAGTAATCCCGCGAGCTACCATGGATTGGGGAGGAGTAAAGATATGCCAGATCCGCGCTCCGATCACACTGCCGACAAATATCCAGGGCAGGGCGTCCAATAAAAAATCAAGCTTGGTATTTCTCCTGGCAGCTTCCCTTGAGACCAGGATCAGGGCAACTGATATTCCTATAATGATTATGATGCTGTAATAATGTATGGTAAATGGTCCCAGATTAAATCCTGTTGACATAATTTATCCTTCAGATGTAGTAATAGGAGTTTTACACAGACAGTTTATTTCCCCGCTATAAGTTATCCCCAAACTCTTCATCAGAGGAAATAAACACTTCTCTTTCGATTCCACTTCCTTTCGATGGCCCGACGTATCCCAAAGTTGATAACTCATCCATTAAACGGGCTGCCCGGGGATAGCCAATCCTCAGTTTGCGCTGAATAAGTGAGGTAGAAGCGCGTTGGGAATCTCGTACAATCCTGAAGGCATCCCTGATCAAATCGTCATATTCATTCAGTTCAATTGATTCATTAATGACTTTTTCCCAGGGAGCCAGATCCAGTTCTTCCGATTCGATATCGGAAAGATCCTTCCAGGCTTTAATAACCCGATCCAATTCTTCCGGGGTCACCATGCAGCCCTGAGCGCGGATCGGACTGTTCGCCTCTGGAGATAAGAACAGCATGTCACCATTGCCAAGCAGTGATTCAGCTCCGTTCATGTCCAGAACCACCCGGGAATCTACAGAAGAAGCCACTGCAAAAGACATCCTAGCAGGGAAATTAGCTTTGATCAGCCCGGTGACAACATCGGTGCTCGGCCGCTGGGTAGCAACCACCAGGTGGATTCCAGTAGCTCGAGCCATTTGGGCCAGACGGACAAGACTGAATTCTGTTTGAGCCGGAGCCATCATCATCAAGTCTGCCAGTTCATCAATCATCACCACGATTCGGGGAAGGATCTCACCGCCCCTCCTCCGACTGACTTTTCTATTATAGGTATCAATATTCCTGGAACGGGTTTCATCCAGAACCTGGTAGCGGCGGTCCATTTCAGCCACCACCCACTGCAGAACACCCAGGATCCTTTCCAGGTTTGTTTCCACTTTGCCATACAAATGAGGTAATCCATTAAACCTGACCAGCTCAACCATCTTTGGATCGATCATCACTAATTTGAGTTGTTCCGGAGAATTATTCATTACCAGGCAGGTTGTAATGGACGTTATACAAACTGATTTTCCTGATCCAGTTGTGCCGGCAATGAGCAGGTGGGGCATACTGGCCAGATCGGCAATAACCGGTTCACCTGACACGTCACTGCCCAGGGCAATTGCCAGGGGGCTGTCAACTTTATAAAATGCATCAGATTCCATCACAGAACGTAACCGGACCAGGAATGATTTTTCATTGGGAACTTCAATTCCCACATAGGATCTGCCTGGTACCGGAGCTTCAATTCGAAGTTGCTTGGCTGATAAAGCCAGGGCCAGATCTTTTTTCAGGGATGTTATCCGTGAAACACGGACCTTTTTTCTTTCATCATCAGTATCTTCGTCCGGACCATTTAAATAGCCCGGTTTGACCGCAAATTGAGTAACCGTGGGTCCAACCTGGAAGCCAACTACCTGGGAGGGAATGCCAAACTCAGCCAGGGTTTTTTCGATCAGGCCAGCAGAAGTGTTTATATGTCTTTGATTGGGTTTAAATGCTTTCCCGGCAACTAACAGATCCATAGACGGCAATCCCTGTTCACGGGGAGGTGCATCAACAACTCCCTCTGACTTTGGATCTACTTTAAATTGTTTCCGGAATTCTGGGGGAACACTTCGTTTACGCTTTTTGGCTCCTGGTTTTTCCGGGTCCTGGTCTGGTAATACGACAGGAATATCCAGCTCCAACTGACCCACTTCTCCTGAGAATGATTCCGATTGTAATAACTGGAGCTGCTGTTTGAACCGGTTAGTCCATCCCAACCCTATGATGCCCCCGAGGACTGCCCCCAGGAATGCCAGCACGCCTGTCCAAAATATTCCAATCACGCTCGAGAAAGCCTCAACCAGTCCCCAACCCACCAGACCTCCGTCCAATCCCGTTCGGGCCCGATTGAGAGAGTGACCACCAAGCACTGTAAATAAGGAGATTAATGCAAAAACAGCTCCTTCCAGCGCAAAGACTCTCACCCAAATAACTGAAAATAGTTCTCCGACCTGCTGTCTTAACATCCAGATACCTAACACGAAGCCGGACGCGATCACAAATAAACTGCCCCAACCCACTCCCAGTCGCAGCAAGTAAGCCCAGCGCAGCAATGCTGATCCGGCAACGAGCCCGGGAAAGATAGTGGCTATCAGGGTCATGATAGATAAAGCCAGGAGCAAAATACCCCCGATATCCCAGCTGTAATTCTTGAGACGATTCCAGGTTCCCTGAAAGGATTTGTTCTGATTTGCCAGGGCATCCAGAATATCTTTGATATTGCGAGGATCCTCTTTACCTGCCACTAATTCTCCTGCGGAAGACCAGATTTAGTTTGAGAATTCTGATTAAATGACGCCATAACAATGCCGGCTAAAATAAGTATAGCACCAATTAATTTTACCCCTGAGGGTATCTCACTCAAGAAAAAATAAGCCAGAATTGTTGATCCAATAGGTTCACCGAGCAAGTTCACTGCGACATATCCTGTTGGAAGATATTTTAAAGACCAATTGAATATAGAGTGGCCAATGAGCTGGGGAACTATCGCCAGCAGCAACAGCCAGCCATAAACTTTAATAGGATAAACAGGCGGAAGACCAACGGTGAACAGCATTCCTATCACCAGAAATATTGCTGAAGCGCTAAACACCAGAAAAATATAAGGAGTCAGAGAGACCTTTGCCCGCAGGCGCCGGCCAATCATTAAATAAAATGCCGCTGCTACAGCGCCAAACAGAGCCAGTCCATCTCCCAGGAGGGCGTTTGATCCCAGATCTGAGTGAGATCCCTGACAGCTTATCCCTCCCGGTAGCCAGACACACACATCACTGATCGCAATTACCGCTCCTCCTAACAAGGCAATGATCATTCCCAAAATCGCGATCCGGGAGGTTTTTTCCCCCAGGAATAAGGGCGCAAACAATGCCACCCATAGTGGTGTTGTGGTCACCAGGACTACAGAACTTGTCACCGATGTATATTCCAGCGAGGTGATCCAGGATGCAAAATGAATCGCTAGCAGAAATCCAGCCAATAAGCTTAATTTCAAATCGGACCTTGATAATGATTTCAGTTCTCGTCCATGTTTCCACAGAGTATAGGGCAGCAAGATCAAAGCAGCCAGACCCATCCTGAAAGCCGCGATAGTTATCGATGGTGTGTGATCCTGGGCTAATCGGATAAACAGGGAAGCCGTAGAGACAGCAATAATACCAATAGGAACTATCAAGTAGGGAACCGCAGGATAAATAGCGTCCTTTTTCATGAAGAATGTAACCTCTTTCACCGTTGAAAGTTTCCTTGATCGGGATTTTTCTTGACAAAGAAAAAATCGAGTACTACAATTCGATGCTAGAGAGCATATTATAATGTAGCTTGTTTACATTTTTGAATTCTCTATTAAACTAATATCTTATTGGAGGAATGTTATGACCCATGTAATCACTAATTTCTGTATGCACGATGGCAGTTGCGTGGAAGTCTGTCCAACTGAATGCATTGTTGCCGGAACACCGGTGGAAGAATGGCCCAGTTACTATATTGATCCAGAATCCTGCATAGATTGTGGAGCCTGTATTCCCGAATGTCCCTATGATGCTATTTTTATGGAAGACGAAGTTCCATCGGCTTATGAAGCTCACGGTGATGAACGCATGAGTATGCCCGCAGGTACTGAAGGTTACACTGAAGAATTTGAGTCCGAAGATGTCAATGGAGTCAAATGGGTCCTGAAACATACCCGCGTCCTGGATGAGGGTGAAGTTGTTGACCTCACCCCCGCAATACAGACCAACGAGGATTTCTACACAGCTGGTCCCGGGTATGATGCCCTAGATTAATCGTCCCTGAATATATTAAACAATAAAACGAAGCCGTCCTGCGGCTTCTTTTTAATTCAAGGTTGAGGGTATTGGCACTAAATCGAACCACAATTTATTTGAAATGTGGTGAATAGTATTCCTCTCGAAAAGGGAATCGCCCCAAAGTTAATACCATTCTCCTTCGGGTAAATAAACCTCCCCATTTTTGAGATCCGGTTCAACGATGGGTGTGACTAGCAGACTATCTCCCAGTGTATATTGATAGGGATAGTCAGATGCAGTATTTTCTTCCGAGTATACCAGCGCGCACCAGGGGCAAGTCTGAAGCTTATAGATGTCCATAGGTCGCCTTTATGTGACGTCAGTAAGGTATACCATACCCTCGTTGCACAGAAATTCCTGAAGATAATTATAAACATCTTGGAATATCCTCTTGACGAGGGCCGGAAATCTGTTATTATAATTAAATATGTGAGCGCTCGCTCAGGTATTAAGAAATGAAAAAACCATTAACCCGCGACGAAAAATTGGCCAATCAGTTGGCTGAACTTTTTAGCACCCTCGGTGACCCTAGCCGGGTGCGCATCATTACCGCGTTGCTGGAAGGAGAAAAAAATGTCGGTCCACTGGCAGATATAGTGGGTATTAGCGAATCGGCAATCTCGCATCAGCTCCGCACCCTGCGGCAAATGCGCCTGGTGCGCTCCCGCAAACAAGGACGCGAAGTATTCTACTCCCTGGATGATTATCACGTAGTTGACCTTTTCCAACGAGGATTAGACCATGTACAACACAACTGAGAAACGGTCTTCCCACCTCATCCACTGGCTGGCGGTTCTGCTGGTACTGACAGCTATGAGTTTAATGAGTCATTACCTTACGGATGCCGTTCATTTTTCCGCAGGAACGTGCTGGAGCTGCCGGATCCAGGAGATTGGGGAAAGCCACCAAGTTGGCGAGAACGCTCATGCCTCTGATTTACATGGATACTTTATGT
Organism: uncultured Anaerolineales bacterium; assembly: GCA_964448865.1. Lineage (GTDB taxonomy): Bacteria > Chloroflexota > Anaerolineae > Anaerolineales > UBA11858 > B10-G9. The sequence goes on along the minus strand of CAYUXO010000015.1, from coordinate 17,181 downwards.
TGAACGAACTATCTGTGCTCGGACCAAACCCGATGCGCATGATCTTGGGGGATGTGACTGCACCTCTTGAACTTGCCTGGATTCCCCCCAGCCCTGATCGCCCCCCCATCGTACTCTAGATCTCAATCTCCCCTATCTACCATAGGAACCCTAATGTGCCATCATCGCACCTTGGTACAAATGCGTCTCAATCCATATATCTTTGCGAGAATATTTACCAATGAATGAAAAAACTATCGAAGTAGAAATCACCTTATTAATGCCTGGAGTTGAAGATGACTGCGATGAATGTTTGATCCGACTGCAAGACGTCCTGCGCGAGCGTAACGGCATCCTTCATGTGCACCTGGAACGGGATTCCGCCCCGGTTTGTTTATGCATCCACTTTGACCCCAATCTGATATCCCTCGAGGCTGTTCGGCGGACTGCACAAGAAGTCGGCGGTCAACTTTCTGAACGCTACCACCACGACCGCATACCCTTCGAAGGAATGGATCGAGCCGACGAAGCCCCGATCCTGCGGCGGGAGTTGGAGCGCATCCCCGGCATGCTGCACGCCGATGTCAATTATGCTGCAGGTTTGGCCTTCGTTGCCTACGAGAGTGATATTTTATCCCGGGAAAAAATCTCCAGAACGATCTTGGGCATGGGCATACGACCGCTGGATTGGCCTCCTCCTGTTATAGAGGGTGAAGATGACCATGAACACGATCACGGAAGCGCGCCGGCTTTCATGCCGCACTGGGTGCAGGAACGCTGGACACTGTTCCTGGTGGGGCTGGCCGGTCTGTTCTTGCTGGTAGGCTGGGCAGGGAGCACCTTTTTTAACTTGCCCGAATACATTGCCGTTGTTTTCTTCATATTAGCTTACCTGGCAGGCGGCTACGACATCGCCACCCATGCCCTACCTGGCTTATTCAAAGGTCGATTTGACACTGATGTACTCATGCTGTCAGCCGCGATTGGGGCCGCGATTTTAGGTGAGTGGGCTGAAGGCGCCTTTTTGCTCTTCCTTTTCAGCCTGGGGCATGCCGGCGAACACTACGCCCTCGACCGTGCCCG
>CAYUXO010000015.1:0-16019 GCA_964448865.1 uncultured Anaerolineales bacterium | reverse complement strand
TCTTCCTTTTCAGCCTGGGGCATGCCGGCGAACACTACGCCCTCGACCGTGCCCGAAATGCAGTCAATGCGCTGGGTGAGATGATGCCCAAAACGGCGCACCTCCAAGAGGGAGGGCGTATCGTGGAACGTCCCGTTTTTAGCCTAAATATTGGCGATCAGGTGATCGTCCGTCCTGGTGACCGCATCCCTGTTGATGGTGATATCATCTCAGGTGAAAGTACCGTAGATCAAAGCCCAATCACTGGCGAAAGCGTTCCGGTGTGTAAGACATCCGGGGATGAAGTCTTTGCCGGGACAATCAATCAGGACGCCGCCCTGGTGGTTAGTGTTACTCGCCTGGCCAAGGACAACACCCTCAGCCGAGTCATGCAGATGGTTGCCGAAGCCCAGAGCCAGCAAAGCCCCACCCAGCAGTTCACCGAACGTTTCACAGCCTGGTTTGTACCTGCAGTGTTGGTTTTTGTTTTGTTAGTTGTTGTTGTGCCCCCTTCTTTCGGGTGGATTCCATTGCGAGAAAGTTTCTATCGCGGCATGCTGCTGCTGGTGGCTGCCTCACCCTGCGCGTTGGCCCTGGGGACTCCTGCCTCGGTGCTAGCTGGGATCGCTCAAGCAGCTCGCAATGGGGTGCTGATCAAAGGCGGTGTGCATCTGGAAAATTTGGGCGAACTCAAGGTGATAGCCTTTGATAAGACCGGTACTTTAACCGAAGGGAAATTCAAAATAACCGATGTGCATGCCTTGAACAATAATCACCCCGACGAATTGCTGCGGATTGCCGGTGCGGTTGAACAACAATCGAACCACCCCATTGCGTTGGCAGTAGTGCGGGCTGCTCAACAGAAAAAATTAGCTCTCCCGCCCGCCATTGGGTTAGAAAACATCACCGGAAGGGGAGTGAGAAGTGAGATAAATGGTCGTCCGGTATTGATTGGTTCACTTAAACTGTTCAGGGAAATTGGTGGACATACCCTGGATAATGACCTTGTGCAGGTGGTAGAAGGTTATGAAAATCAGGGTAAAACCGCTATGGCGGTAAATTATGACGGGCAATTCCTGGGTGTAATGGCTCTGGCAGACGCCCCTCGCACCGGTGTGAAGAAAACTCTGCAAGCGCTGCTGGATTTAGGTATTCGTAAGCTGGTCATGCTGACTGGCGACAATGACAATGTAGCTGAACGTATCGGCCAGCAGGTAGGTGTCACTGATATACGTGCAAGCCTGCTACCAGAACAAAAGCTGTTGGCTATCCGGGAACTGCAAGCTGAGTTCGGTCCTGTCGCCATGATTGGTGATGGCGTAAACGATGCACCAGCCCTTGCAACAGCCACAGTTGGCATTGCAATGGGTGGTGCGGGGACAGCGGTGGCTCTGGAAACTGCCGACGTGGCACTGATGGCTGATGATTTGGAAAAACTACCTTTCGCTGTGGGCCTCAGCCGCGCCAGTCGAGCGGTAATTCGTCAGAACCTGGGTGTCTCGTTGGGAGTGATCATAATACTCCTGGTGACATCGGCCCTCGGTTTGATGGAACTTAGTGGAGCGGTGGTGCTGCACGAAGGCAGCAGTATCATCGTGGTGCTCAACGCGCTGCGTTTGTTAAGGTTCAAGCAGCGCAAGCGAATCGACTAGCGTCAACATTGGAGGATACAATTGTGATTTGGCTATACTTTAGCTCGGTAGTATTAGGGTTGATCGTTGTCTGGGCCATTCTAAACGTCCGCGCAGATTACGCTTCACGAAAAACCCTGACAAGTTATTCGGTTGTTATCGTTTGGGCGGCCTATTTGCTGCACGCGGGTATCCTCATTTGGGCAGCAGTCCTTCAGGCGTGGCAGATGCCAGTTCAACCAGAACTGGCCTACCCCCTTGGGATTGTTCTGACCATTACAGGGATCGCCATCCCTGCCGCCGCTATCTGGAATTTTCGCTCAATCAAGCGTATGTCTGGCCTGCAAATAGACGAAATTATCACCTCTGGAATCTACGCCTGGAGCCGCAACCCCCAGAACTTGGGTTGGGGGCTTGCGCTGTTAGGTATCGCCGTAATGGGTCGGTCGGGATTTGCACTCTTCCTTCTCGCTCTTTTTGCTTTCTCAATTCATGGATATATTGTATTGCTGGAAGAACCTTATCTGAAGGATGTTTACGGAGACGTCTACCAGAGCTATCGGTCGAAAACCAGCCGCTATCTGGGCTTCTCAAAATAATCTCTACCCGAATTCAGATTCAGGAGTAAAGGGATGTTAAAAATCGTTTTACCTATCTACACAGTTCTCTTTTATGGAATCGTCTTTTTCTGGCGCTCCTATCAAACCTGGCGAAAAACCGGGGTCAATCCTTACCGGCTCCAAAACCAGGATGGTATTCATGGTTTGGCTAGCCGAATGTGGCTCTTCTTGTCTCTTTCCAGCGTGGTCGTGGTAGTCATCTTCACTTACTGGGATTCGCTTTATACTTATCTGGCACCAATCGCCTGGTTAGAAACTTCCTGGCTAGCAGGTCTGGGATTGGCGCTGCTGTTCGCATCTTTAATCTGGATATTTGTTGCTCAAGTAAATATGGGCAGCGCCTGGCGCATCGGGATCGATGATGAAAACCTGACCCAATTAGTCACCGGCGGGATATTCCAAATATCTCGCAATCCCATCTTCCTGGGCATGCGCCTGAATTTACTGGGGTTGTTCCTGGTCCTGCCCAACGCGGTAACTTTGGCATATTGGCTGGTGGGGGATGTGATGCTCCAGGTCCAGGTTTTACTTGAGGAAGATTATCTCCAGAAAGCACACGGAGATGCCTATCAAAAATACACTCGTCAGGTTAGGCGCTGGCTGTGAGCATTAGCAAGGCGTTCGTAAAATGAATCGACGGATTGATTTTCTCTTGTTATCGCCAACGGCTGGAATAAAGGCTGAATGATGGTTACAGATATCCAGGCACTGCCGGCTGCGGGTTCGTTAAACCAACACGATTTACTTCGCCATGGGCAACCAGATCGAGCGGAGCAATCCCCCGTTGAATGTTCGTGGGATGAACCAAAAGCCACCGAAAAACACACCCGAAATATCGATGGGGTGACTGCCGGAACGTCGAGAAAGCTCTCACGAATTCAAACAGCTTGTGCAGGCAGTTTTGATGTCCTTTTAGTAATTATGTCCAGGATTTGATCGATGACCTACCATTCAATATCCTTAATTACTATTATTACTTGGGCAGTACTCTTGGCGGTTTATTACGTCGGCCGCTCCCGCGTAAAAAGCCGATACTTGAAGGATGCGCCGATCATCCACAATATAGATGCATCTGATCCAAGAAACAACCCGGGCTCTCCCTGGTCAAAAATTGGCACTTTGTTTGTGTTCAGCGCCAACACAGCCACGTTTACACTGGTTTTCATCGCAGCCATTTCGCCAGCTCCATATCACTACCTATCGTGGGTAGGTGTTAGCCTGCCGCTTTGGGTGAACATTTTGGGAAATATCTTGTTTGTGCTTAACGCAGTCTGGGGATTGTTGGCCTCCACCTTTGGACAGCTCGCTGCCTTCCAAACAATGACCGGTCTGCTGGCAGTAGTTGTTTTCCTGTACTGGTCCCTGGTCCAGACCCGGCTGGAGGACTGTCGGTTGATCACCCTCTTCGGGTACCAGTCATGGAGCTACATTATGGCTGTGCCTTATTATGTACCCCGACTTACAACCGGTTATTCGGAGAAGAAACCATGAGTAGCAAGTTGGCTCGCACTTTGAAATACACGCTGATCCGCGCCGTGCAATCGGCCCGCTGCGTCCAGGGGCAGTCGCGCTCTCCGTTGGTACGGCAGTTCTATGTTCTTTTGGCCCCGATCTACGACCTGACATTTCTCAATCTTCCGGGTTACCGGCAGGCAGCTCATGATCTGATTGAGAGATTAGAAGTCAGCATCTATGACACCGCACTGGATGTTGGCTGCGGCACCGGTCTGCTGACTTTATCTCTGGCGAAACAGGCACGGTGCACGATCGGCCTTGATCTAAGCTTGGCTATGCTGAAGAAACAGGCCTTGAAGTCCTCACGTCAAGGATTAAGTATTGAATTGCTTCATGGAAGTGTTCTGGAACTGCCCATTACTGACCATGAGTTCACCGTCGTAACTACGGCCTTTATGCTGCTTTACCTGACACCAAAGGAGAAGCGACAGGCCTTGGTCGAGATCAAGCGTATGCTCGCGCCCGGCGGCCGGGTGGGTTTCCTGAGCAGTCGGGGTGAGATAGCGGATATCTTCCTGTCCCGCAAAGAGTGGGAAACGCTGCTGGCGGAAGCTGGATTTTCTGATATTCAGATCGAGGAACGATACGACATTTTCCGGTTGGTGACGGCACGAAAGAGAGAGGTAATATAAACAATCTGAATAAGTGGCTGATCGTCACCCCCTGTATTTTAAATTAATAAACCATAAGAACTAAAGAGAGCATCCTTATGAGATCGTTACTTACCCGCCGCAGCTTCCTTAAACTCAGCTTAATGGGTTTTGGTACTTTGGGACTGCAGCCCTGGGGCCGTTTATTCAAGTTGTTAGATTTTCCCCAAGAAGAAAGGCTGGGGCGGGTAGTGGTTGGCAAAGTAGATATAAAAGCACGTCCCGACATCGACAGCCAAACTATTGGAGCATTATACGAAGACGCCATTGTGCCCTGGCTGCGTGAGGCTGTAGGCCCCCGACCCTACCGTGTAAACCAGCGTTGGGTTGAGACTCCTGATGGCTTTATATGGTCGCCGGATGTTCAACCAGTGCGTAACCAGCCCAATATTCCGGTTGACACACTCCCGGAGACCAGCCTGGGGGAAGGCATGTGGATGGAAGTCAGTGTTCCACATGTAGACCTGATTCAGGCTAATCCACCAGCGCGCGCGCCCTGGTTGCTGAATCGCCAGAAAAGCGGGTTGCCACAACGCTTCTTTTACAGCCAAATTGTTTGGGCCGATCAGATCAAGGTGGATACCGACGGGCAAGTCTGGTACCGCCTCAATGAGCAATACGGATATGGTGATATCTTTTGGGGCGCGGCAGAAGCTTTCAGACCATTAACTGAAGACGAGCTATCTCCCATCAGCCCGGAAGTGGAAGAGAAACGCATATCGGTTGATTTGACCACTCAAACCATGTCATGTTTCGAGGGGAACTCGGAAGTGTATTTTGCCCCGGTATCTACCGGGATGATGAACAATATCCTTGGTAAGCAAGTGGATGATTGGGGAACACCTATAGGCCGACATCGTATCTGGCGCAAGACAGTTTCGCTGCCATTAACCGGTGGCAGTGCCGAGTCTGGATGGGCTTTGCCGGCTGTTGGGTGGATATCACTCTTCGTAGGATCGGGTGTAGCATTCCATTCCACATACTGGCATAACAACTATGGCGTACCCACATCCCGGGGTTGTGTCAATTGCAAGCCAGATGACGCCAAATGGATCTTCCGTTGGACACTTCCGGCTGTACCATACGATCCTGGAGACATGACTGTGGGTATGCCAGGAGGCACACAAATCGATGTTGTGGAAACATGATCCTAATCTGCAGATCAGTCGAGCAGCAGAGTTGTTTATGAAAATCAGAAGTAAGTACTGGTTTCTTTTACTTTTCGGCCTGAGTGTTATTGGGACCCCGTATGTCCTCCATTTTTGGAATCATGCCAACGATGTTCGGGTGGCCATGTTCTCCGGTGTCCTGATTAGTTCTGCAGCTGTTTGGATTCTGGGTGACGACAAAGTCCGGTGGCTGCCAGTATTCGTAATTCACATCAATGGATGGATTCTCTTGGGGATCTCACTGGTGCTCGGCGTCTTTGGAGACAAACATTTACTAATAAACCTGCTTCCTTTTGGTTTTCTGCCCGTTTTGTTAACTTGGGCGGATACCGGCCGGTTGTGGGCAGAAAATATACCAGAGAACTAGAAAGCTTCTTGGTAAAGGAAAGAAACATGTCGCGACGCAAGAAAAAATCAAATTTACCGTTAATTATGACAATCAGCGGCGGCGTATTATTGATCATTGCTGCTTGGCTGTTAACTCCTCGCCCGGTCCAGCCAACACCTACCCCAAAACCTCTACAATCTTCAACATCACACGATGAGGAGACTTTCCCCGAGATTCTTCGTGTCAACCTTGAGGAAAGTAAGGCGGCTTACGATGCCAATTCTGCTGTTTTCTTAGATGTGCGCGATTCCGAATCATATTCCGCCAGTCATGTGCCTAATGCACTCAACATCCCGCTTGCTGAACTTGAGGCCCGCTTGGATGAACTGGATAAAGGTCAATGGATTATCAGTTACTGTACTTGACCAAGTGAAGAATCCAGCGCCCGTGCGGCGCGTATCTTGCTTGATAACGGATTTCAAAATGTCAACCCCATTCTGGGTGGTTTCCAAGCATGGCTGGAAGCAAACTACCCTGTGGAATACGGACCATAAGTCCTAAGGCAGATTAAACATAGTCATTGGAAGTTTGGACACATTCCCATAACTTAAAAGGAAATTGAACAACTCCTTAGCACTGAGGTTAAATTTACTGAAAATAAATTATCGCAAATTGAGCCTATCTATGACTTATTATGTAAAGTCGTTTCGTTTCCTCCAATCTACAGCTTGGGTCATTGTTCTCCTGGTTTTAGTATTATTGTCATCTTGCAGCTCGCCGCCTCGGATTGTCGTGGAACCGCCCTCCCAGGATTTAGGCGAGGTGCCTCAAAAACCTTTGGAACTCATCTACACTATTCATAACGAAGGGGGCAGCGAGTTAATCATTGAAAAAATAAGCACATCCTGTGGATGCACCTATGCTGAAATTGATAAAAATGTCATCCTGCCGGGGGAAACCGCCTCTCTATTTGTAACACTAGACCCCACTGAAGATAATCTATTCGGTAACCTGATGCGAGTGATCTACCTACGCAGCAATGATCCTCAAACCCCTGAAGCGGTGGCTGAATTTCGCGTGATCATTCTCAAGCCGGAGGGGAGCTCCCCATGATGTTCAAGGATTGGCTAAAAAAACTGTCTGGGACTAATACACTATATTACCCCGGATGTGTCACTCATCATGCTCTGCCGGATATCGCCCAGCTCTATGAATCACTGCTACATCAGGCAGGGGTAGATTTTATTGTGCTGAACGGAGAAACCTTGTGTTGCGGCAGTCCTGTTAAGCGTGCCGGTTACGCTGATGACTTCGAAGAGTTAAAATGTAGAAATTTGGAGATATTCGCACGTTTCAGTATCCGAAAGATTATCACTAATTGCCCCGGCTGCTACCATACCCTTAAACACGATTACGGGCTGGATGCTTACCATATTACCCAAGTATTGGCAGCCGGGAAGGTTGTTGAAGCCAACCCATCCAGGGAGATTGTGAATGAAGATCTTCTCACTTATCATGATCCCTGTCATCTGGGACGCTGGTCTGAAATATATGACGAGCCACGACTTTTATTGCGTGAAGCTGGATGGGTGATAACCGAACTGCCCGGCAACCATGAATTCAGCTTGTGCTGTGGGGCTGGTGGAGGGATGAAATCTAATTTTCCAGATCTTGCAAATTCCATCGCTTGTCAGCGCTTAGCCCAGGTGGAAAATGGAAGGCTATGTACAACCTGTCCCCTTTGTTACGCACACTTCAAGGAAAATGCTGAGGATATCGAAATCCTGGAGTTCAGTCAAGCATATGTTACTCAAACAGGGGGCGCTCCATGAACTTGAATTCCCTGTTAACTATCCTTGAACCGGAAAATGTATCCGTTTCCACCGAAGACAGGTTGGTCTACAGTCGAGATGCATCGCGTCTGACGGGAGAATGCCTGGCAGTTATTTGGCCTACTCATATTGAGCAAATAGAAGCTTTGGTGACATGGTCCAAAGAAAATGATATTGATCTGGTACCTCGTGGGGCGGGAACTGGTCTATGTGGGGGCGCAACCCCAAAAAGTTCCATAGTAGTTGACCTAAGCCGAATGGCACACATCTGTACTCTTTTACCCAAACCTAAACTGATCCAGGTGGAAGCAGGCGTCGTGCTAGACATTCTAAACCGCCACCTGGAACCAGACGGTTTATTCTTGCCTGTCATTCCAGGCAGTCACCAGGCGGCTTCGATTGGTGGCATGATTGCCACCAATGCAGCTGGTCTGCGCGCAGTCCGCTATGGCAGGATGCGGAACTGGATTGAGGAGATTACACTGATTGATGGCTGCGGTAAAACTCACCACCTGACAGGTGAACAGTTGAAGGATGTTGTGGGATGGGAGGGAGTGGTAGGGTTTATCGTCGAGGCGGTCTTACGATTGGCTGATCTTCCCCGGCGGCGCTCTGTGACGTTACGTGCTTTTGATAATCTAGAGGAATTATTCGTTCAGCGAGAGCTTTGGCTGTCTTCTAAAAACCTGACCGCACTAGAGTATATCAACCGGCCAACAGCAGCGGCACTGGGCTGGGAACCATATCCTCATTTGATGGTGGAATTCAACTCTGCAGAAGGACAGATCACGGATCTTCAACAAATTGCTCAGTTATGGCGGGCCCGTGATAGTCTCTACCCTATTCTGGCTCGTCAGGGATATTCAATTATTGAAGATCCTCAAATTGAAGACACCCAGTTCCTTGGAAAGTTGCTAACCTGGCTGGAAAGCGAAAATATTCCGGTCTTTGGACACTTAGGGATGGGTATTGTGCACCCCTGCTTCAGTCCTAATGATGAACGCGTGGAAGCACTGTACCAGCGGGTGGCAGAATGGGGTGGGCGTGTCAGTGGAGAACATGGAATAGGCCTGAAGAAGAAAAAATTCACCAGAGCCGCCTACCGGGCAAAAGTCCGGCAATTGAAAACAAAATACGATCCCTTCAACATTCTCAATCGGGGCAAACTATGTTAACCAATCTATCAAACAATCCACCCTGTATCGAATGCGGATTGTGTCGTGAATCCTGTCCGGTTTTCACCATTCTGCGACAGGAAAATATTAGTCCTCGAGGCCTTGCCATTCTAGCCGAAGAACAGATTGCCTCGCTTCATTTCTTCCGTTGTAGTCTGTGCCGAGCTTGCCGTGTGGTCTGTCCAGTAGGTCATGACCCCGATGGGGAGGCTATCCGTGCCAAACTAATAGATCAAGGAGTAGATACCGAAGCAAATCGTGAGATGATCGCCAATATTCGCAAGTACGGCAACCCTTTTGGCAAATTAAAAGAAGGCGAAATCCCCAAAACTCTTACCTGCTGTTAATGGAGCTTCCTGTATGCAAAGAAAAATACCTTTCATAGTTCTTGTTTTATGTGTGTTGCTTAGTATCAATATTTTACCTGTATCAGCGCAAAACCCTGGTCGCCAGGCAGTAGTTTACTTCAATGAAGCTTGTGATGAGTGCCTGGAATACGTCAACGGTGAGCTGGCTGAGATTATGACAGCAAATCAAATCAGTTTATTCGAGAAAGATTACATCAATCAACGAGAGAATCGTGCTGAATTAAACGCTTTAAACGACCAACTCGGGATTCCCCTTGATTTGCAAAGCCACATAGCGACTTATATTGATGATGGACGTATCGTGCTGCAAGGCGAACCGCCGCGCGCTGTCGTGAATGACCTGCTCTCTCCAACAGTGTCTCTTCCAGAACATATCCTGGTTTACAAAGAAGAAGGTCTCGGAGAAACCGATAACTATCAAGTTTGGGCGTTTGCTGGTCCCGTTCAGTCCTACACGGTAGACACCCCCATTCAAGAATACTTAAACTGGTTTGCGGCTAATCAAGATGCTTTCGCTGCAAACGAGGTACAAAATGAGGCGCTTCTCTTGCCTGCTGTGCTACTGACTGGATTAGTGGACGGGATCAACCCATGCGCCTTGGCTATTCTTCTCTTCTTCGTCTCGTTTTTATTCACAATACGCAAGACACGTCTCTCTGTATTACGCATGGGGGCAGTATATATAGGCGCGGTGTATATAGTTTATTTCTTGATCGGACTGGGTCTATTGCAGGCTTCTACATTGTTCAAGAGCCACTGGTTGGGGCAGGCCGGGGCGGTGCTGCTGGTCCTGCTGGGTTTAACTAATCTACTTGGGGCTATCTTTCCAAAGTTCCCTATCCGTTTGGAAGTGCCCGAGAGCAGTAAAGAAAGCTTGCAAAAATGGATGTTCCGCGCCACCTTGCCTACTACCTTGATTCTGGGTATCCTGGTGGGGTTACACACGTTTCCTTGTTCCGGCGGTCCATACGTGGCAGTGTTGGGTTTGCTGAGCAGCCAGACATCTTTTTGGGAGGGAGCCGGCTATCTAGTATTGTATAATTTGATGTTCGTTCTACCGCTGGTTATTATCCTTGTTTTGTCGTTAAATCCAGTGCTTGGAGGTAAAATCCAAGCCTGGGAGCGGGATTCTTCACGCACTGTGCGCGCCATCACAGGAGGTTTCATGGCACTGATAGGGATAGCATTATTGCTGTGGGTTCTGTAGAATAATGGATTTACTCCTTGATGTTTAATCTAGGCAGGATATGGGATTTCAACCCGCAGATTGTGTTTTATCTTCTATTGTTTTTAATTATGACGTCGCTCTGGATGGTATTGTGAAGAAATAACAATATTGAAAGATCCAGGCTTCTTTTGGCAGGATAACCCAGTGTAAATTTTCGTTGACTTTTGTGATGTTATAGGTTAATTTGATCTAATTAAGTGACTGTTGAACTAATCAATCAACTGGTCCTGGATTGAGAAGATGTATCAAACAGCAGCACTTGAAATTTATCGTTTCTCAAATTCCAGATCAATAGTGTCTAACAAAACAGTGCTGAGCACATCCCTGGTCAGGGGTATTGGAAAATAGAATGATGAGCAAATCAACTCGCAAAATGATAGCTGAACGCAGAGCAAGGGACCGGAGACGGAAACGAAATAAATATGTAATTACGGCTTTCCTGATGTTAGCATAAGGAACGGGGTTTTTTCTTCGCAATTCAGACCAATGAGAATTTCTACACTGCTGGTCCTGGATAAGATGCCCAAGATTAATCGTCCCATAAAATGTTAAACGAAAATAGAAGCCGCAGGACGGCTTCTATTTATTTTAATGTTGAGCGTATTGGCACTAAAACCCCGCGATCAAGCGCCAGATCTGGGTAGTGAAGAAGGTGATCACAAAACCCATCGCTACCGGAACCAGGGAAGCGACCGTGGTCCATTTAACGCTGCCGGTTTCTTTATAAATAGTATAGATGGTGGTGGTGCAGGGGTTGTGAACCAGGCTGAACAGCATCAAATTGACCCCGGTCAGCAATGTCCACCCGCCCTGTGTGAGAATTTCCAGGGTGGCCAGTCCGGATTCCAGTTCAAATATCACGCCGGAACCAGCGCCTACACCGGCTACTCCCGATATCATGACAGTTAACATCAAGATCGTGGGAATGACAATCTCATTAGCTGGAATAGCCACAATAAAGGCCACCATGATGATGCCGTTCATCCCCAGCAGCAGTCCGAAAGGATTGAGGAAATTGACCAGGTATTCAGCAACGCTAACGCCGTTGATGAGCAGGTTGGCTGAAATCCATAAAACCACTCCAGCAGGAAGGGCAAAAACCACTGCCCGCCAAAGCACAATCAGTGTTCGATCGATCACAGACGTGGAAATAGTTTGCCATATACGGGGAGGTCGATAGGGTGGAAGCTCCAGGCTAAACGTGGAAACTTCTCCTTTTAAGACCGTTTTCGATAAACTCCAGGAAACAGCAAAGGTCAGAAATACCCCCAGCAAAGCAACACCAACCACGGCCAGGGATGATATCAAGCCGCCCAGCTGGGCAGGGACCAGAGTTCCGATAAAAATCGTGGCGATCAGAATTTGAGTAGGCCAGCGTCCATTACAGAGAGAAAAGTTGTTGGTGATGATGGCGATCAATCGTTCCCGGGGACTGTCAATAATCCGGGTGGATATCACTCCGGCAGCATTGCATCCAAATCCCATGGTCATGCTCAAAGCCTGTTTACCATGCGCGCCGGCTTTCCGGAAGACATGGTCCAGATTGAAAGCAACCCGGGGCAGGTATCCAAAATCCTCCAACAAGGTAAAGAGGGGGAAAAAGATTGCCATGGGAGGAAGCATGACACTCACAACCCAGGCGGTCGCCAGATAAGCTCCATCCAGCAGGACTCCATCCAGCCACCAGGGAATACCAAGGCTGGCAAATACACCTTTGAGAAAGGGATGAACTGTGCCTATCAACAGGTCAAATATAAAAACTGAGGGAATATTTGCGCCGCTGATAGTCACCCAAAAGACTAAAGTCAATAACAGGATCATTAAGGGAAATCCCCAGGTTCGGCTGGTAACCAGACGGTCAATGGTCCGGTCCAGATCAAAGCGAGGTTTTTCAGAAGGATAGATCACAGCTCGATCAGCCAACCTGGTCGCATCTGTATAAAGTGACTCCATAATTCTTTCATGGAAGTCGCCCCCCACATCCCAGCGAAGGTCTTGGGCTGTTTTAAGAATTCTTCCATAATTTGTATTCATAATTCACCTTTCAACTGGTCGATACACCAATAAGACAAATAATATCCCGCTCTAAATCCTAGAGACTGAAACCACTTTTACGAGTGACATTGGTGACGCCGATGCCGTCAAGATTCTCGACAGTATAGCTTAATTCACCTAACTCGCCACTCTCAACCGCTTGAATGATCCTCTCATCTCCATCCAGCAGGCGCAAAGCTACCCAGCGGGCATTGGGAACCTGGGGGAACGCATCCTCGATCTGGCTGACCAGCTGAGAAACCGCCCGATCCAATTTGGAGTGGGAATATTTGACATGATAGGGTTTTGCCTTGATTTCTCCAGCAGCCACTTCGTGAATGGCTGCCAGTAATTCTTCCAAACCTTCGTTGTATCGGGCAACAGTTGGGACAACCGGCACCCCCAGATCCCGCGCTAAACGGCGATGATCCACTTTCATTTGATGGCGTTCAACTTCGTCCATCAAGTTCAAACAAATCACCACCCGGTTGGTTATCTCAAGTACCTGGAGCACCAGGTTCAAATTCCTTTCCAGTCGGGAAGCGTCTACCACAACAACGGTTACATCCGGCTGCCCGAACAGAATAAAATCACGGGCGATTTGCTCATCCATGCTGGTTGCCAGCAGGGAATAGGTTCCGGGCAAATCCACCATCTTATAACGGTTGTCAGCGTAATCAAATCCACCTTCAGCCCGGGTGACTGTTTTTCCAGGCCAATTCCCGGTATGCTGGCGCAGGCCTGTCAGGGCGTTAAAAACCGTGCTTTTACCGGTATTCGGGTTGCCTGCCAGGGCGACCACAAAATCCCAGTTCTCCATATCAACGCCCAGTTTTTTGAGATTAGCATCATGATGCACCGGGCAGGATGCACAATCCGCCTGGCTTATAGCCGGGGAGGTCTGTTTTTGAGTGTTATTTTCTTTTGCCATAATTCAATTCCTTAAGACCAGTTCACAAAACCGGACTGGTATATTCATTTGACATATTCTGTTAGTGGATTGACCTTGATCATCCGCGCCTGGGTACTCCTGAGGGCTATGACTGTGCCCCGAATACGGTAAGCTGTCGGATCTCCACCGGGACTTACCATATCAACATGTATTTCAGTTCCCGGGATAATACCCAGGTCAAAAAAGCGCCTTCTTTCTACCCCTCTGCTTAAGGAGGAGATGCCTGTTACCAATCCTGATTGCCCTGGGATAAGCGAATCGAGAGGAACTCCTTCAATTACCCGCTCGTGCGTGCCATTTAACAGAGGAGCCACGCTGATATTGGCAGCCACGATAGGAGCTAAAACGTGTTCTCCCTCGTCTGTCCAGAATCGAAGCCGGTTGGTGGTCTTTTCATCGATCTCAACGATCATGTTGGGGTGCAAGTCTTCGGCAACGATCTGGGCGTAGATCACGTCCGGCTCATCTTCGATATGGACAATCCTGGCAGATGTTTGGACTGGCAGATCTGTCAGAGGTATACCTCGATGAGAAATCAAGTCTCCCCGGGGTGTTGGGATCGGGTCACCATGAGGGTCATAAGTCGGATGGCCCAGGCTGGCAGATAAACGGTCCATTTCTTCTACAGTGAGTTTGTGCTCAAGGCGTTCTGCCTGCTGATGCCAGTCGCTCTCCTTGTACCCGGTCGCATCAGCCAGGTATCTCTCCCATAAGCGATGGGCGCGGACTATCTGGGTAGCAGTCTTCTTCCCGGTTTCTGTCAAATGGAAGCTATTATCGATCAATCCGATCAAACCTCTTTCCTGGGTCAGAGCGAGGATCTCAGATACATGTCCCAGACTTATGGAGAGCATGCCCGCCAGACTTTCCAGGCTGACGGTCTTTCCCTCCCGCTCACATTTAAAGATATATTTCAACGTGTCTTCTATGAGAACTTTTTCAGTCAGCTCCTGCCGTTTTTGAAAACGCCAGAACAAACCGCTCTCGGGCCAGAATAACAATGCTAAAACTAATAAAAACCCAAGACCGCCTAATAAAGCAAACAGGGGATTAATCATAAGATCTCCTTCAATATTTCCAACCTCTAAACTCGGCAGACCCAATATACCGATTCAGGTCTTGATCTCCACTTGGATCTTGGCAGTCACATTTGCTCCCAGAACAATTTCATGCTCTTTTTCGACCACTTTTAACCGGAGATTGTCATCGTAAGGTGAATAATCAACCACAGTGAATTCAGCTCCCGGCACCAAACCCTGCGATTCCAAAAAGCGCAGGAAACCCGGATCGTCATCACTGACAGAATGGACCACACCCGCTTGCTCAGGTCTTAAATCCTGCAAATAGCTGGTATTTTGGTCAGGCATGACCAGATTGCGGGACGGGATGGGTTCTCCATGACATCCCCGCTGGGGATCTCCCAAAACTGCGGCAACCCGCTCTTCAAACTCTTCAGATATAACATGCTCAAGCCGATCGGCTTCTGCATGAACCTGGTCCCAGGAATAACCTAAAACTTCATGAAGGAATAGCTCCAGCAGACGGTGGTGGCGTATGATCTCCAGGGCTGCCCGATTGCCTTCTTCAGTTAACGCAGCACCCTGGTGTTTTTGATAGTCCAGCAAGGGGGGTTTATCTCCAGCCAGGCGCTGAAGCATGTCGGTCACAGAAGCAGGACTGACCCCAAGTTCTGCAGCGATCCTGCCAGTGCTCACTCGGTTTTTGTCCCCGGAGAAATTATAGATGACCTTTAAATAATCTTCTACGGTATCTGATAAATGCTTCTTCATGCCGCGCTCCTGTTTTGTTATTCTAAATCTTATTTTAGGCTAGTCTAAATATTTGTCAAGGCCAATTATCAAAACCCCATCACCCCTATCCCTGGAATTGCCTCAACAGGATGAGATTTATTCATTTTTGCCATTTCTAATTAATATTATTAATTCATTGATTAATATTATTGATTCATATATTGACACATTTAATTTTAATGCTACAATGCAAATCGTTAACTTTATTGACCGATTGGGATTTA
Source organism: uncultured Anaerolineales bacterium (assembly GCA_964448865.1). GTDB lineage: Bacteria > Chloroflexota > Anaerolineae > Anaerolineales > UBA11858 > B10-G9. The sequence continues at coordinate 503 of CAYUXO010000015.1, read as the reverse complement.
TCACAGGAATAACATGATTACCAGGTTTAGAGATATCTTTAATGAATATTCAAAGACCTTTTGGCTGATCATCCTGGCCATGTTTATTGATCAACTCGGGGGAGCGCTGATCTTCCCCTTCTTCGGGTTGTATATCACCTCAAAATATAACGTCGGAATGACTGAAGTCGGAGTGCTGTTCACGATTTTTGCCTTAACCGGGGTTATTGGAAGTATTCTTGGTGGCGCTCTGACAGACAAGTTCGGCCGTAAAATCATTATCATATTTGGTTTGGTCGTCAGCGCAGCAAGTTCTTTACTGCTGGCATTTGCGCCCAATCTGAATTTCATTTATCTGGCTGGAGCTTTGGTGGGATTATTGGGGAACATGTCTGGTCCAGCTCACCAGGCCATGATTGCCGATGTGCTGCCGGAAGATAAAAGGGCAGATGGTTTTGGAATGTTAAGGATTATTGCCAATCTGGCTGTTGTCATCGGACCCGCTATTGGAGGTTTGCTTGCTA
>CAYUXO010000014.1:32478-41097 GCA_964448865.1 uncultured Anaerolineales bacterium | reverse complement strand
ATGAAAAAATTGGAACCAAAATTATTAATCAGAAATTTACTGGTTGAGATCACCATTTACAGTGTACTGATTTTTGGATATTACCTCCTAGTCCTGCGCTGGATGGGTGATTGGTTAATGAACATGTTCAATACCAACCTGGTGTATTACTCTCTGATAGGCCTTGGGTTGATTTTTATTCAGGCAGTATTATTGGACTTTGTAACCTCGTTTTTGATGAAATATATCAAACTTGATCAATTTGGTGTAAGGAGGATTCTGGATGTATTTTCCGATCGCTGATGTTACCGTTAGTCCTGTTCTGCTGATGAGTGTAGGTTTCATTGTTGGCATCCTGGGTGGTTTTTTCGGCGTCGGTGGCGGCTTTTTAGCAGGTCCGATGATGTTTTGGACCGGGGTCCCCATGAATTTTGTGGTGGGTACTGACCTGGCACACATGACAGGCAAATCCCTGGTAGCCGCTCGCCGTCATCGAGCGCTGGGGCACGTCGACTTGAAATTAGGGATGTACATGGTGTTGGGGACCATTATCGGCGTTGAGATTGGAGCCAGGATTATTGAAGCCCTCCAGGTCACAGGAGCGCTGGATCTCACCATCGGAGTAACTTATATTGTCATTTTGGTCAGCATCAGTATTTTCACCGGCTGGGAGAGCATCCGGGCGATCCAGATGGTACGCACAGATCAGATCGATGTTGAAGAGGCAGTTGGTTTTACCGGTCTGGCAAAGAGGATCCAGTCTGTGAAAATTCCCCCCATGGTTTCTTTTCCTGTTTCTGGTATTGAAAGCATTTCAATCTGGATGATATTGGGAGTGGGGTTCATAACGGGAATTCTAGCTGGCAGCCTGGGTGTTGGAGGAGGATTTATCCGCATGCCCATGCTTGTATACGTACTGGGTATTCCCACCCATATAGCTATTGGAACTGATTTATTTGAAATAGTGTTCTCATCCGGTTTTGGCACCTTAACGCATGCGTTAAAAGGTAATGTAGATATTCTGATGGCGCTGGTGATGCAGACAGGAGCAGCAATTGGCGCCCAGATCGGAGCAACGGCAACTCGGTTTTTCGCTGGTCCCCGCATCCGGTTGGCTTTTTCTTTCCTGCCAATCATTGGTGCGGTACTGGTTGTAGTCCGCCTGTTGAGTGGCGGAATGACCCACTAAGGAGGGTTACCTCTAATTATGAAAATTTTGATATACATCGATGGGGAGAGTTATACTCATCCCCCTATACTTATGGGAAAAATGATCGCCGGGGCAACTAGCGGGAGAATAACCGTATTGGTTATCCAATCCAAGGATGGCCACGTTGAGAATTGCCAGGCTGTTGTTGGTCAATTGAAGGTTGATCTGGATGGATACTCCCCTGATATCCAAATTAAACAGGGAGTACCAGGAGAGATAATCAGGGAAGAATTGAAAAACGAAGAATATCAACTTGTGATTGCCAATGCAGACAGGATCCACAGAGTAAGGAAATCTGTTGATATTGATCCCATTTTCATAAAACAAGCAACAATTTCTCTCTTATTAACCCAGAATATAAAACCGAAATTGGAGAAAATCCTGGTCTGTTCCGCTTGCCAGGAAAACGATTATACGTTAATTACTCAGTTGGCAGGGTTGGCGAGCAAACTGGGCGCGTCTGTGACCCTGATGCATGTTTTTCCTGGATCAGTTCCAAGTATGTATACTGGATTGGATCAGATCGAAGAAACTGTGGAAGAAATATTACAAACGGACACTCCCTTTGCTCGATACTTGCGAAAAGGAATTGAATTGCTGAAGGAGGCCAACATAGATTCGGAAGTAAAAATTCGCTGGGGAATTCCGATTGAAGAAATTGTCCGTGAAACACAGATGTTCAACTATGATCTGGTTGTAATCGGGTCCTCAAAAGTCAATCAGGGACTCAAAGAGATGCTGATGGGAAATATGACCCGGAAGATCATTGACCGAGTTGAACTCCCGGTTTTAATCATTGGAACCAGGGTTTTGGCCTGAATTCAGTATGGAAAAGTCCTGTCTGCCCATGTGGTATGATATGCAGTCGATTTTTTCGAGAAAATAGGTCATTTTCCACATAAGGGGAATGAAAATAAGTAGCAATGTAGGAGAAAAACAGCACTATGAATAAGAAAGGAACGATAATCGAACCGTATGGGGGAGAACTGGTAAACCTGCTCGTGAGTGATAATGAAAAAGAAACCTGGTTAGAAAAAGCCAACCAATATCCTTCTCATCAGCTATCTGATAGATCGCTGCATGACCTGGAACTGTTGGCAGTTGGTGGGTTTTCTCCCTTGACCACATTTATGGGTGAAGAAGATTACAACCGCGTATTAACTGAAATGAGACTGGCAAACGGAGTTTTATTTCCAATTCCAATCACTTTGACTATAGAAAAGGAAGCCCTGCCCACCCGGGGTGAGTGGATTACACTGCGGGATTCTCGCAACTACATTATTGCAGTTATGCGGATAGAGGAAGTATATAGATGGGATCCAACCCGGGAAGCCCGCCTTGTTCTGGGTACAACTGATCACAGGCATCCTCTGGTCTCTGAAATGGAGCAATGGGGTGACTTGTGTATCTCCGGCGAACTGAAAGTTATCAACTTGCCGGTTTATTATGACTTTGCTGATATTCGCAAATCCCCCCGTGAAGTCAGGGAAATCCTGGAGGGCATTGGCAATGAAGTTGTCACAGCGTTCCAGACCCGGAACCCCATGCACCGTGTACATGAGGATCTGACTAAACGCGCTTTGGACAGAGTTGGGGGCAGTTTGTTAATTCACCCGGTGGTTGGTTTGACAAAACCCGGAGATGTTGATCACTTTACCCGGGTGAGAGTTTACAAAGCCCTGGTTGAGAATTATTATGACTCGAATACAGTTCTGAGTTTGCTTCCACTTGCCATGCGCATGGCAGGTCCAAGGGAGGCCCTCTGGCATGCGATCATCCGCCGCAATTATGGAGCAAATCACTTCATTGTTGGCCGGGATCATGCCGGTCCTGGCAAGGACAGTAATGGAAAACCATTTTATGGTCCTTATGAAGCCCAGGACATGGTAGAGCAGTACAAGGATGAAACAGGTGTAGCCGGAGTTCTATTTAATGAATTGGTTTACATCGAGAAAGATGACAAATATGTTGCTAAAGAAGAAGCCCCTGATGATGCTGAAGCAAAATTCATTTCTGGCACTCAGGTTCGTGAAGAATACTTAAATAAAGGCATAGAATTACCGGGATGGTTTACCAGAAAAGAGACCGCTGAGATCCTGCGGGATTCTTATCCTCCCCTTCATAAACAGGGCTTATGCATCTGGTTTACCGGATTAAGTGGTTCCGGAAAATCAACTATAGCTAATGCCCTTTCACCAATGCTGCTGGAGCGGGGCCGGGAAGCTACGACATTGGATGGAGATGTTGTACGAACTCATTTATCCAAAGGTCTGGGATTTAGCAAAGAGGACCGGGATACAAATATCCTCCGGATCGGTTTTGTAGCGGGAGAAATTGCCCGCCACACCGGCACAGTCATCTGCGCAGCTATCAGCCCTTACAGTAAAACACGCAACGAGGCCAGGAAAATGGTCGGCGGTGATCAATTTATCGAAGTATTTGTTGACACTCCTCTGGAGGTCTGCGAAGACAGGGATGTCAAAGGTTTGTATGCCAAGGCCCGAAGCGGCGAGATCAAAGGTTTCACAGGTATTGATGATCCATACCAGGCGCCGGTTAATGCAGAGATAATTGTTACTACAGAGAAGAAAACTCCCAAAGAATGTGCCCAGGAAATCATTAATTACCTGGAGGGAAGGGGTTTCTTAAAGCCGGATGGTTTTAATTCGAATTAGTCTGAAGGACTGGAAGGTGCGTTTAATTTTGGAGCCGCTTATTTAACCTGGTAATTAAATCAAGGGAGCAGAGCATGAACGGGATCCAGGAGTTGTTTGATTTGACAGGTCGTGTTGCTGTTGTGACTGGCGGGGCAGGATTCCTTGGGCAACAGTTTTCGGAAGCGTTGATCGAAGCAGGGGCTTCTGTCGTTGTGGCTGACATTAATCAAAAATATGCCGATGATTATGCTGCTGTCCTTGAAAAACAGGGCGGCACTGCTATGGGAATTGGCACCGACATTACCGATCCGGCTTCTGTCCAGGATTTAATTGCGGAAACAGTTGGCCAATATGGAAGCCTGGATATCCTGGTCAATTCCGCAGCGATGGACCCCAAATTCGAAGGGAATTCGACTGAAGAACATGTCACTTCCTTCGAAGAGTTTCCCCTTGAATCCTGGAAGGAAGCCCTTGATGTGAATCTGACAGGTATGTTCTTAACCTGTCAAGCGGCGGCAAAGATCATGAAAGATTCCGGCAAAGGATCTATTATCAACATCTGTTCAACTTATGGCATATCTGGTCCTGACCAACGTTTGTATGAATCCCTGGGAGAGCCCAGGCTCTACAAACCGGTTTATTACTCGGTCAGTAAAGCGGGAGTATTGGGATTAACCAAATATATCGCGACCTACTACGAGGGAACAGAGATCCGTTGTAATGCCCTCACACCCGGAGGTGTGGAACGTGGTCATGACCAGGCATTCAAAGATGCTTATGGCAGCAGAACGGTGATGGGTAGAATGGCTTATCCTCATGAAATGAAAGGAGCGGTGGTTTTCCTGGCTTCTGAGGCATCCAGCTACATGACTGGAACAAATCTGGTAGTGGATGGAGGATGGACCGCATGGTAAAAGTACTGGTGTTGATCCCTGCCCGGGGAGGATCAAAGGGAATACCCCGGAAAAATATTAAAAAGCTGGCTGGACACCCCTTGGTCTCTTACAGCATCAGTGCTGGTTTGTTGGCTGAATCAGTTGATCGGACTCTCGTGACTACAGATGATTCTGAAATTGCGGACATCGCCCGGGAGTATGGAGCAGATGTCCCGTTTTTGCGGCCCGTTGATCTTGCGGGTGATGATACCCGTGATCTGCCAGTTTTTCAGCATGCCCTGTCCTGGCTCAAAGACCAGGAAGATTATCAACCTGACCTGGTGGTGCAGCTTCGTCCAACCAGTCCTTTTCGCCCCCCGGCCCTGGTCGATCAGGCTGTGAAACTAATGCTCGATAACCCTCAGGCCACCTCGGTCAGGGGAGTAGTAAGCTCAAAACAAAATCCCTATAAAATGTGGAAGGTCCAGGAAAACGGCAAGATGCTTCCCCTTATGGAGATTGATCAGCCAGAGCCATATAATATGCCCCGCCAGGAACTTCCCAAAACTTTTTGGCAGACTGGGCATATTGATGTTATCCGAACTGAGACAATATTAAAAGGATCCATGAGTGGTGAGCAGATTTATTCCTGCCAGGTCGATCCCCTTTTCTCTGTTGATCTGGATAATCTACTTGACTGGCAGCGTGCGGAGTCCCAGATAGCAGTTCTGGGAACAAAGATCATCTTGCCAGGTAAAAAGCCGGCGGTTATACCAGAAAATCTCTCTCTGGTCGTTTTGGATTTTGATGGTGTAATGACGGACAATCGTGTATATGTCAATCAACACGGTGAGGAATCCGTTGCTGCTCACAGGGGCGATGGCATGGGAATTTCCCTGTTAAAGAAGGCCGGTGTGCAAGTCATCATATTATCCACAGAAAAGAACCCTGTGGTTCAAGCCCGGGCAGATAAATTGGGAATCCAGGCTTTCCACGGTATTGAAGATAAAAAAGCGCGGTTGCAATCAATTCTGACTGAGAAGAAAATTCCAGGCAGCCAGGTTGTATATCTGGGTAATGACCTGAACGATTTGCCTTGTTTCTCCTTGGTCGGATTGACTGCGGCTGTTTCTGACGCCCATCCAATACTGCTTGAACAGGCCCAAATCGTTTTACAAAAGAAAGGTGGACATGGGGCAGTCCGGGAACTTTGTGATTTGATTATTAAGGAAAAGACACAGGCTAAAGAGTGAATAAAGGAGTGAAAATGACCAGAGAAGTAAAGCTGGGGAATCGCCTGGTAGGTGATGGACATCCAGTTTATATTATTGCTGAGATAGGCATAAACCATAATGGTGATCTGGATGTTGCCAAACAATTGATTGACGCCTCTGTAGAAGCTGGTTGTGATGCAGTGAAATTTCAGAAAAGAACACCTGAATTGTGTGTCCCTGAAGATCAGCGAGATAAAATGCGCCACACCCCCTGGGGTTATATCAGTTATATGGAGTACCGCGAAAAAGTTGAATTCGATCACGGCCAATTCAGCGAAATCGTGGATTACTGTGCCAAACATAATATTGAATGGCTAGCCTCAGGTTGGGACGAGCCATCTGTTGATTTCCTTGAGAAATTTGATCCCGCTGCCCATAAAGTTGCCTCTGCGTCATTAACAGACTCGGGATTATTGAAAAAAATGCGGGAACAGGGCAGACCAATTATTCTCTCAACAGGTATGTCCCAGATGGAGCAAATTGAGTCTGCGGTTAACTTGATCGGTACAGATGATTTGATTCTGGCTCATTGCACCAGCACCTATCCCTGTCCCCCTGGAGAACTTAATCTGAGGATGATTGAAACCCTGCGGGATAAATATCCCTGTCCTGTGGGATATTCCGGACATGAAATTGGCTTGCCGACAACTGTTGCTGCCGTGACATTAGGAGCTTCCTTAATTGAACGCCATATTACGCTGGATCGGGCGATGTGGGGTTCTGATCAGGCTGCATCTATTGAACCAGGAGGTCTGCGACGCTTGGTGAAATATATACGTGTCGTTGAAGAAGCTCTTGGAGATGGAGTAAAGACCGTCTATGACAGCGAAAAATCCAGTCTTGATAAATTGCGACAGGCGGATACTTTACCAATCAGGGGCAGGGTCCAGAAGAAATAATTAGATAATATATGATTATTGATTGAGGAAACTCCGATAAAATGAAACTCCTCATAAATAAAGTTAAACGGGGAATTCAAAAGCTGCAGCTTTTCAGTCAGGTTAGTCGATTAAATAGGGAAATTGCCGTAAAGGTAATTCCGGATCAATCTGAAAAGCCGGTTGTGTTTTTTAATGCCTCAACCAGATTAGAAGGATTAAACCTCAACGGCGCTTTTAATTTAATTTCCAGCTGGGGAATTCAATTGTCCGGGAGGGAAGTTTATCATTTTGCCTGCCGTTCTGGAATGAGCCAATGTGTAATGGGAGCAGGTTTGGGAGATCCAGGTGACCCACCTCCTTGCCAGGGCTGTATTCAATACACCTCTCTCTTTACTGGAGCCGCCAAAACCGCCTGGTTTGATTATTTGGAAGATTCCCAGTTAAAAGAATTAATAGGTGGAAAATCAACTGCGGAGTTAATTAATGTTGAATATAATGGTCGCCCTCTTGGTGAGTTAGTATTGGCAAGCACCCGCTGGATTCTAAGACGTCATCACCTGGAGGAGGATGAAGTCACCCGGTATTTACTAAGTGAATACATTCTTTCTGCCAACTCTATTGCTGAGGCGTTTTCTGGATTTTTGAATGGTGTAGATCCCGAAGCAGTCGTGTTGTTTAATGGTTTATTTTACCCGGAGGCTGTTGTCCGATGGGTAGCGAAAGAACAAGGAATCCGGGTTATTACTTATGAAGTGAATCTGCAGCCTTATTCGGCATTTTTCACCGATGGCCAGGCAACAATCTACCCAATGAATATTCCACAGGATTTTCAACTATCGGATCGGCAAAACCAAATCCTTGATCGATACCTGGAAAAACGTTTTAAGGGTGATTTCAAGATGGCCGGAATAAAATTTTGGTCATCTATGAATCACCTACCGGATGACTTTTTAAAGTTTGCCGGTCAATTTGATAGCGTGGTTCCGGTCTTTACCAATGTGATATTTGATACCAGTCAAGCCCATGCCAATGTGCTCTTCTCTGATATGTTCGAGTGGTTGGATCAGGCAATTGCGACTGCAGCCAGATATCCAGAAACTCTGTTCGTTATACGGGCTCACCCGGATGAAATGAGGAAGGGAAAAAGCAGCCAGGAAAGTGTGGTGTCCTGGGCTGCTGTCAAGAACCTTAAGAATCTACCCAATGTCAGATTAATTGGACCGGATGAAACTCTAAGTTCATATGAACTGATCCAGCGCTCAAAATTCGTTATGGTTTACAACTCCTCGATTGGCCTGGAAGCAAGCTTGTTGGGTAAGCCTGTTCTCTGTGCTGGAAATGCACGTTATACCCAATATCCGACTGTTTTTTATCCAGTGACCATCAGAGATTATGAAGAATATCTGGACTCGTTTTTGAACACTAAAGTAATCAAAGTCCCCAACGAATTTATTGAATTTGCCCGGATATTCTTATACTTCCAACTTTATAGAACCTCATTACCTTTTAGTGAGTTCCTCATAGACCACACAACCCCAGGTTATGTTCAACTAAAAGAATTGAGCCTGAGGACTCTTGAACCCGGTGGATCAAAGGTGATAGACACGCTTGTAAACGGCATCTTGCACGGCCATGAATTTATTTTGGAGACTGGTGAAATATGAAGATTTATTACCGGATAAAACGGATCCTAAAACTATTCAGATTAGAGTTAAGGAGACTCATGGCTGCCCGGCGCTGGGG
>CAYUXO010000014.1:0-32378 GCA_964448865.1 uncultured Anaerolineales bacterium | reverse complement strand
TGTTCAATCGTGATCCGGGCTTTCAATGAAGAAAAACACATTGGAAAATTATTATCCGGTATCCAATTACAGGACTATCCGGCGAAAGAAATTATACTGGTCGATTCTGGTTCCAGCGACAAAACCCTGGATATTGCCAGCAAATATCCTGTTAATGTGGTTCAGATCGACTCATCCGAGTTTACTTTTGGTAGATCATTAAATAGGGGGATAAATACAGCATCAGGCAAAATTATTGTCATTATCAGCGCCCATTGTTACCCGGTCTATCCAGATTGGCTGGACAAGCTGCTCGAGCCGTTTGTTGATGATCAGGTTGCTGTCAGTTATGGAAAACAGCGTGGAGGGGATGGCAACCATTATTCTGAACACCAATTTTTCAAAACTTATTTTCCGGATAGCAGTCAGGCTAATCAGGGCCAGCCTTATACTCACAACGCCAACGCAGCAATCCGAAAATCACTCTGGGATAAACACCCCTACGATGAAGGATTAACAGGACTGGAAGATCTGGCTTGGAGCAGTTGGGCAAAAGAAGAGGGTTACAATATTGCTTATGTCGCAGAAGCCGAAATCATTCATATCCATGAGGAAACTTTCCGACGGGTTCACAACCGTTATAAAAGAGAAGCTATTGCCATGAAACAAATTCTGCCCGAGAGTAAATTTTCTCTGCGGAATATGATCAGTATGATATTAAGAAAAACCACCAGGGATATTTCGAGTGCTAATAGGGATAAAAAACTCGCAAAAGAGTTCTGGGGTATTTTACGGTTTCGGGCACTTCAATATCTAGGTACCTGGCAAGGATACCGCTATTCAGGCAGAATCGACCAAAGTCTACACAAGAAATTTTATTATCCTCCTGGGATCTTGACTGAAAAAATACCTAATTCCCGTCTTGTTGATCCCATTCAGTATCCATCAGAGCCGGATGAGGAGAACTGATGTTATGACAAAATTAGCTGCTCTTGTTCCTATGAAGCACCATTCCCACCGTGTTCCGGAAAAGAATTACCGGGATTTGGGAGGAAAACCCTTATTTCATCATATTCTGAACACATTATTCATAGTCCCGGAAATTGACCTTATCTGTGTCGATACAGACAGCATTGTGATCAAACAAGGCATATCCGAACACTTTCCGGTCGTTAAAGTAATTGACCGCCCTCTGGATTTGAGGGCTGATGACATACCCATGAATCGGATCATCGAACATGATATGTCATTGATCCAGGCTGACTTATACCTTCAAACGCACAGTACTAATCCTTTATTGAAAGCTGAAACTATTTCCAACGCGATTCGGGAGTTTCAGGAGAATAATGATAAGTATGATTCTTTGTTTTCTGTAACACGCCTTCAAACCCGTCTATATAATCGGGCAGGAAAAGCTCTCAACCATAACCTTGACGAGCTGCTTCAAACCCAGGATTTGCCGCCTTTGTATGAGGAAAATTCCTGTATCTACCTGTTTTCTGAGTCTGGGATGAAAAAATCAGGACACAGGATAGGCAGAAAACCTTATATGTTTGAAATCGATCCTGCAGAGGCATGGGATATCGATACCCCGCTTGATTTTAAGATTGTCAATTGTTTGATGAATCAAACTGGTGAGTGATTTATGGTGACCGTCCTGTTTTCAGCACCCTATATGATCCCTTTTCTAGAGAGGTTCCAACCGATCCTGGCTGGATTTGGAATCGAGCTGATTGTTCCTGATGTTGAGGAACGACTGGAAGAAGACCAGCTGCTGGAGTATGCTGGTAAATTTGATGGCGTGATTTGTGGGGATGACCGGTTTACGCGGGAAGTTATTGAAGCCTGCTTGCCAAGGATGAAGGTGATTTCAAAATGGGGAACCGGGATAGATTCGATTGATAAGCAAGCCTGCCGGGAATTGGGAGTTTTTCTTGGCAATACGCCCAATGCTTTTACAATCCCGGTTGCTGACTCGGTTATGGGTTATATCCTGAGTTTTGCCCGTCAGCAGCCAGTGATGGATCGGTCCATGAAGGGTGGAAATTGGGAAAAGATCCCCGGAAGATCTTTAAATGAGTGTGTTCTCGGTGTGATTGGCATTGGCAATATTGGAGAAGCAGTTGTCGAGAGGGCTCATGCGTTTAATATGAAGCTCTATGGGAATGATATCCGGGAAATCGATCCAGAATTGATTGAGAAATATTCCCTGGAAATAGTCAGTCTGGAAGAACTTCTGGAAAGATCAGATTTTGTAAGCGTTAACTGCGATTTAAATCCGACCAGTTTGCACATAATTGATCAAGATGCCCTCTCGAAGATGAAACCTGAAGCGATCCTGATCAACACCGCCCGCGGTCCATTGGTGGATGAGACTGCCCTGATTGATGCCCTGCAGTCCGGGCGGCTGGGTGGAGCGGCCCTGGACGTATATGAATTTGAACCCCTTCCTGCCGATAGCCCCCTCAGAGGTTTCAGCAACGTGTTGTTAGCCCCTCACAATTCAAATTCAAGCCCGGCAGCCTGGGAACGGGTTCACTGGAATACGATAAAGAATTTGTTGGATGGTTTGGGAATTCCTTACCATATGAATGCAAAAGGTGAAATATTATGAAAAAAAAGACTGTTGTGATCACAGGCGCTGCTGGGGGAATTGGCCAGGCATCTGTGAAAGTTTTCGCCGATAAAGGTTGGTTTGTAATTGGAATTGACCGTGCGCCATATCCAAAAAAGTTCCCTGATTCTGGAGCCTTTATCCAGGCAGATGTAGCCCAGGAGGGCGATTGGATAGAAATCAAATCCCAGATATCAAAATTAACAGAAAGCCTGGATGCAGTGATTAATAATGCAGCCATACAGGTAACCAAACCGTTGGTAAAAACATCCGTTGAAGAGTGGGACAGAGTACTGAATGCCAATTTGCGATCAGTTTTCTTAAGTATAAAACTGCTTTACCCGGCTTTGAAGGCGGGCAGTGGGGGAGCCATCGTGAATGTCTCATCTGTCCATGCTGTGGCAACTTCCAAAAATATTGCAGCCTATGCTGCCTCAAAGGGAGGGATGCTGGCGCTGACCCGCGCTCTGGCTATTGAACTTGCCCCGGACAATATCAGGGTTAACGCAGTATTACCAGGGGCGGTGGATACCGGAATGCTCAGAGCTGGACTTAACAGGGATCATGCCGGAGAAGGTACTCCAGAGCAGCGCTTGGAAAACCTGGCCCGGAAGACCGTGAGTGGAAAGATCGGAAAGCCGGAAGAAATTGCCAGGGCAATTTTCTTTCTGGCTGACCCGGATCAAGCATCTTTTATTACCGGTCAGCCGCTGGTTATCGATGGTGGTGCCACAGCCAGATTGAGTACGGAATAAATTCGATGGCCTCATTAAAGCAGTCTATCCGGAATATCCTTCCATCTGAGGTTTACCAGTCTCTCCAGACAGGTAGAGATGCTCTTTTACGACTGGCTGATATGCCGGGTCTACTGCTGCATCCCTGGAAACTGGAATCCAATCGCAGGATAATGAAATATCAAGACCGCTATTCCGGAAAACGATGTTTTGTGATTGGAAATGGTCCCAGCCTGAAAAACACAGACATGACCTTCCTGAAAAATGAAATCACCTTTGGAATGAATAGGGTATACCTTGCTTTTGCGGAGTGGAAATTTCAGACAAGTTTTTTAGTCTCAATTAATGACCTGGTAATTAAACAAAGCCGGGAGGATTTCCGGAATTTATCTATTCCCAAGTTTTTTTCGTGGCGTTCCAGGAATCTCCTTTTTCCGGAAGGGGAGCCAGATGAGAATACCCATTTTTTGTACACAACCTACACAGGACCGAAATTCTCCAACCAACTTAAGTCCCGTTTCTGGGAAGGTGCTACTGTGACCTATGTCTGTTTGCAGCTGGCGTATTGCATGGGATTCCAGGAGGTCTATCTTATCGGCGTGGATCATAATTTTGAAACCAGGGGAAAAGCAAATCAAACGGTTATCTCAAGTGGAGACGACCCTAATCATTTCAGCCCCGAATATTTCGGGAAAGGCTTTAGGTGGCAGCTGCCAGACCTGGAAACCTCAGAGAGAGCCTATCGATTGGCTGATAATCATTACCGGCATGATAATCGCCAAATTCTCGATGCTACGCTGGGAGGCAAATTAGAGGTGTTCCCAAAAGTGGAATATGCAGGACTATTTAATCAGGATCCCACTTAACATTTATAATATACACAATGAATAAATCTATCTTTGCCCCCACTCGATTTTGGTATTTTGTGCTCCTAGCAGTGATCCTGGTTTGTGGCCTGGTGACCAGGCTTTACGATTTAACTGATCCTCCCCTTGATTTTGCTTCTACACGGCAGCTCCGTTCGGCTTTGATAGCTCGAGGTATGTATTATCCCTATCTAGATGATGCCCCGGAGTGGAAACAAACCATCGCGGAAAAACAAGGTAGACACAGTATGATAGAACCGACCATACTGGAGTCTATCGTAGCAGGGACTTATCATTTAGTAGGGGGAGAATATGTTTGGATTGCACGAATTTATTCCTCATTATTCTGGATATTAGGCGGGATAGCCTTATTTTTTCTGGTTGAGGAGATGGTATCAACCGATGGGGCGTTTATCGCATTGATGTATTATTTATTTGTTCCTTTTGGCATTGTCGCAAGCAGGAGTTTTCAGCCTGATCCATTACTAACAGCACTTATCATTGTTTCTTGGTGGACATTTTTCAAATGGTATCGTTCATCAACCTGGAAATGGGCCTTGCTTGCTGGTCTTTCGGCTGGTGCGGCAATGATGGTTAAATCCACAGCAATTTTCTTCTTATTATTTGCTTTTTCCCTGTTAGCACTTCAAAAAGAGGGTGTTAAGAGACTTATTCGTGATAAGCAGGTTTGGTTAATAATAGTACTTTCTGGTGCCCCAGTCTTGATATATCATATTTATGGTGTTTTTATTGTTGGATCCCTAGGAGAGCAGTTCCAAGGTCGTTTCTTTCCTCAGATGTTAAGTGATCCTGGTTATTATCTTCAATGGAAGAATGCCATTTCATCAGTAGCTGGCCACACCATTATTTTGATTGCAGCAATTTTTGGGTTGGTCCTCTATTTTCGGAAAGAGAAGCTATGGTACTTAGCGGGGATTGGAATAGGGTATATTCTCTATTGTCTCTTCTTTACTTATCATATAACTACTCATTATTATTATCACCTGCCAATTATTCCTTTAGTAGGATTGTTACTCGCCGGTTTTTATGATTTCTTCGTCAAATTCTTCCATCATAAATTATTTTCAAATCTTATCAGGATTGGCTTTGCGATAATCCTGCTCATTGGCGTAGGGGGAGGTTATTATCTCTTGCATCAGGAGGATTATCGTTATGAACCATATTATTACAACAAGGTTGCAAGTTTTGTCGAACGTGATGCAAAGGTAGTAACTATAAGCCAGGATTACGGAAATCGGATTGCTTTTTATGGTTGGATAGTGACCAAACAATGGAAATCTACTGGTGATCGGGCTTATTCTGCATTACGGGGAACAATTCAAGAGCCTTTCCGAGAGGAATTCGATAGTTTTACTGCTGGATATGATTATTTCTTGATTACTTCAATCAACCAATTACAAAAGCAGGTAGAATTGTATAATCACCTACATAAGAATTATGCAATTCATGAAGAAGGTGGTGGTTATATCATTTTTGATCTTAATCAAATTATAGAATGATGAGAAAAGCAGAGATAGTGGAACCCATTTTAATAACAGGAATTCATAGATCAGGCACGACCTGGGTAGGAAAAATACTCGCTCATGATCCTCAGGTTACCTATATCAGTGAACCCCTTCATTTGAAACATTCCCGGGGTGTATTTAAGCATCCGGTTGATGCTTGGTATCCATATATATGTGAAGAAAATGGGGAACCATTTGAAAACGCCTTTCTTAAAACAATTCAGTATAAGTATCACCTAAGGAATGAGCTTCAAAACCTTCACAGTTTAAAGGCAGTTGGAAAGATGGTGAGAGATTTTTCCGTTTTCCAATCTAGCAGATTGGGGAAACGTCGTGCGCTGCTGAAAGATCCATTTGCAGTGGTTTCTGTTCCCTGGTTTCTATCTATGATAAAAGCAAATGTCGTGATTTTGGTCAGGCATCCATTACAGTTTGTCAGCAGTATTAAACGCATGAGTTGGAGATTTGATTTTGATTATTTACTGCAGCAGCCCTTATTGATGCGTGATTATCTGGAGCCCTATCGCGCGGAGATGAACCAGGTCAATCGTCAAAAAGATGATATTGTAGGACAGGGGATCTTATTGTGGAGGATTATCTACTCAATTGTCAACCAATATCTAAGCCAAGGGCATGATTTTATGCTTATTCGACATGAAGATTTATCTCTAGATCCTGAGAAATATTTTAGTGAAATTTGTGATTATGTGGGAATTACCTACTCAGGAGATATAAAAAGAGCCATTCACCGATTTAGTCGTTCCAGTAACCTGAGAGAGATATCTGTTCATGATGAACACGCTATTCTCGTGAACAGCATTGCTAATTTGACCAATTGGAAAAAAAGACTAACTGACCTCGAGATTGACCGGATTGTGATTGATACCCGGGATGTTGCTGAAAAATATTATAAATGGGAGGAGTGGAACTCGTGGTAAGTGAACCTTTAGTTTCCATTATCACCCCATCATACAACCAGGCTGAGTTCCTGACAGCGACGATTAATTCTGTTCTAGACCAAGACTATCCTCGAATTGAATATATTATTGTGGATGGTGGATCTTCTGATGGAAGCGTAGAGATTATCAAAGAATATCAAGACCGAATTTTCTGGTGGGTTTCGGAAAAAGATCAAGGACAAACAGACGCAATTAATAAAGGGTTTGAAAGAGCATCTGGAGAGCTATTTGCCTGGATAAATTCTGATGATGTTCTCCGTCCTCAGGCAGTTTCTGAAGCAGTGAAATTTATGTCTGAAAACCCTGAAGTTGGTTTAGTTTATGGGGATTTGAATTTTATTGATCAAAATGGTGTCACTGTTGGGAGTTTCAACGCAAAACAAACCTCTTATAAAAAACTCAGGCGAGGATGGGTTCATATTCCCCAACCAGCGGCGTTCTGGCGGGCTGACTTGTGGAAAAAAATTGGATCTTTGGATCCTTCCTTGTTCTTTGCCATGGATTACGATTTATGGATCAAACTTGCTTCCTTGGCACCTGTTCACTACCACGAAGGAAGTCTTTGGGCAGATTTTCGGATTCATGGTGGATCAAAAACTATTACGGCCGATAAACAATGCTGGGAAGAAATGCTCCAAATCCATCGACGAGATGGAGGAAGCTGGTTTTCTATGTTGGTGGCAAAATACTGGATCAGAAAATTGGTTGGCCCTCTTTGGCGTTGGAACAAACAACGTAAGTACAATGTTTAGAATCATTGTTATGTAGGAGTTTATTTTCATGGAAGATTGGAAACTGCGGGAAAAAATTATCCAATTTATCAGAACTTGGCCAATTCTTATATTGGTTTTTATAGGATCAGGTGTTGTCTCTTGGTCCATTGTCCATTTCTTTCCTCCAGCTCAACTAGCTGTTGCGGAGATATACATAGGAATAGATATCACTAGAGTTTATGATGTTTCTTCCCTGTCTACTTATGCGAAAACAGAACCCTTTAATGTGGATGACTATAAAAATTGGCAGCTTTCCCAAGTTGAAGGAATTGCATTTTCTGAGCTTATTGCAGATCAATCATTAGCTGAGCTGAGAAACCTGGATTCTTACTGGGAAAGTGTTTCCACAATAGAATTCTTGAGTATGCAAGATCTGGATTGGTATGACGTTGGTGTTTGGCGAATGAAAATCCAGACGCCTGACAAAGAAAATGCTCTTCAGGGTGTTCAGGTTTGGCGAGAAAAGCTATTACAAGAATTGACCCGGTTAATCGAGGAAAGCGAGGATGTTCTGGAATTCGAAGGGCGTATGCGGGCTACGAATGAAGCCATCACATTATTAGAGATCCGGGTGGAGGAACTAAAAATCCTCAGAGAAAATATTGATCCATTACTGGACAAATTCAAGAATTTAGATCCTGAGCAAGTTGTTGATAAATTAACCAGAGATGAATTGTGGTCCATTTTTGTTGGACTTGCTTTTGATGATTTCCTATGGGCTCAAACCTTGAATGATTTCCCTGATCAAGATCAAACACAGCTTATGTACACGGATTGGTTAGAGCGAGTATTGATAATTATAGATACAGATAAAGAAAAAACCAACCAACTTCTTGAAACTTTGGAAGGAGATCTAGTATTACTTACTGAGGATTACATTCGAGAAATAAATGAAGCTCAAGGTTTATCAGCTAGTTTATATGTTGAAGAACTCACTTCGGATCCCCGGATGGAACCCTATTATAAAGACAGTGTTATCGGATTGGCGGGTAGTTTCCTGGGATTGTTGATCTATATCATGATCTGGGTGATGATATCAGAAAGAAAAGAGAAATAATGATGATCCAGAAGGCTCTTAAGACACTTCCTTATATCTTAATGGCCGGATTGTTCCTATCCATTCCAGTGACGAATTTTCCATTCTTCCCATCTAGCTTTGGAGGAAACGCCGCAGGGGTGCGCCCTCTCCTAGTTTATCCCCTTTTCGGACTTGTGTTAACAGTAACGATTCCTCGATTGATATCTAAGCCGCTGCCAAGACCAGTTATTATCCTCGCCTTGTTTTTCCTTTGGGGTTTGATCGTTTCAATTATCCCTCCCCTGAAAGGGGTTGAATCCCCCTGGAGAGAAGTATCCCTCCTCCCCCGTGAGCTAAGAACCATCATCACATTAGGTTTGGGTTTATTTCTATATTTCACAATCAGTTTATTTCCGCAAGCAGTTACCGAATTAAGGTTTTCTCTCCGATGGCTTTATATTGGTTTAGGGTTAGTTTTAACCTGGGGGTCTTTGCAAGCTATCTATATCATTGATCTGATTCCAGGGTGGTATGGAATAATGGGCAAATTCCAGAAAATGATAGCCGTACAACCACTAAACACAAAGCGAGTCTCTGGAATGACCTTTGAGCCAAGCTCTTTTGCAGACCAACTTGTTGTGATTTGGTTGCCATGGGTTTTAGCAGCCAGTTTGGATGATTTCACGGTTTTCAAGTGGCGTTGGAAATGGATCACTGTTGAGCGGATTTTGTGCATCTGGATAATGGTAATTCTTGCCTTTACACTTTCACGAACAGGGTTGATTGTGGGATTGGGGGTTGTCAGTTTTGCATTTATTTTGAAGTTTATAGATCCCAGGATGAAAGACCACCGCCGGAAAAATGGTGAAAAAGGACAATCTTCGTGGGTACAGAATCACCAAAAATATCGCTTTTTATTGATTATCTTAGGCTTAGGGTTATTTATAGGGATATTTTATTTTCTTGGTCAACGCAGTAACTATATATCCAATATGTGGGAATATTCCCCCTTTCAAGAGGGATTCAATCTTAGAAAGTATTTCAATAATATTGGGTTTGGTGCCAGGATTGCATATTGGGAGACTGCTTGGCAGACCTTTAAAAGTTATCCCTTTTTGGGTGTTGGTTTGGGGAACTATACTTTTTATTTTTCAGAATATTTACCATATCAGAAACTCTCAGTAATACCTGAACTGCTCCGCCACATTGTTCCTGCTGCAAACCGTACCCGGGTGATCACAGCCAAACATTTCCTGACAAGAATATTGGCGGAGATGGGAATTGTTGGATTTGGTATTTTTGTGGTTTTTTTGATCGTTCTGGCCGTGATGGCTGTATTTTTATGGGCCTCCAATGATTCTGATGAGCGATTCTGGGGCACAGCTGGGTTCATTGGACTGGTCGCATTCTTAGGGGCGACTTTCTCCTTTGATTCATTCGCGATCCCAAACCCTTGGATCTTATTCGGATTAATTACTGCCGCGTTTAATGTCTACTACCAAAAAATGAAGAAGAGGAGTCATCATGCAGAATAAAATATCTGTCATGATAAGATTTACAGTTTTCCTGAAATGCATAAGCTGGAGAACAATAATGATGGTTCACTGGAGGAATCATGGTTAATTCTAATAAACCTCTTGTTTCCATTATCACTCCCTCTTATAACCAGGTGGCATATCTTAAAGCGACCATGGAATCGGTCCTGAATCAGGATTACTCTGCGATTGAATATATTGTTGTTGATGGTAACTCAACTGACGGAAGTCAAAAAATTATCGAATCCTATGCTGATCGATTAGCTTGGTGGGTCTCAGAGCCCGACCAAGGTCAGGCGGATGCAATCAATAAAGGTTTTAAACGAGCGAAGGGAGACATCATCGCCTGGCTTAACTCGGATGATATGTATTTGCCATGGACAATTCCGGAGGTTGTAGATACTTTTATTGCCCATCCTCAGGCAGGAATGATTTATGGCGATGCTGTCTCCTGTGATCGTGATGGTAGATTGCTTAATGAACTTAGGTTTGATACCTGGAATGTTAAGGATTTACTCCAATTTAATATTATTTGCCAGCCAGCCGTGTTTATGAAACGGTCCCTATTGAATAAAGTTGGATACCTGGATGCCAGCTATCATTTTTTCTTGGATCACCAACTATGGATCCGGATTGCCCGGGAATCCGAGATGATCCATCAACCGCGGATTTGGGCTGTCTCGCGTTACCATCTAGAAGCAAAAAATGTGACTATGGCATCTACACTGGTAGGAACAGAAGTTTACAGGATACTTGACTGGGCTGAAAAAGAATCTGATTTGGCAGAAATCGTTGAGAAAAACCATCGAAAAACATGGTCGGGGGCATACCAGATCATTGCCAGGTATTTACTGGATGGGGGAATGCCCCAACAAGCATTCCGTATGTATTTTCAATCTGTAAAAAAATGGTTTCCATCCTTAAAGGATTATTGGCATCGGTGGCTTTTCTCGGCATTAAATGTTCTTGGATTTGGAATATTGGGAAAATATTATTATGACTTGAAAAAAACCCGACCTCCGCGATTCCTCTTGGATGAAGACCTTTCCAATTGGTATGGAATTCAGCTTGCCAAATCCGATCAAAAACTACAAGAATAAGTGAGGAACTCTGAATAATAAAAAATTGCTTATCGGTGCAATAATTCTGGGAGTGATGATCACGGGTTTCACATGCCTGGCCTGTGGTGTGACTGTTTATGGAGTAAATACCTGGGTAAGGAGCATAGAGGGGGGTGCTGATACCCCGGTTGAGGTAGAGGTGATCTCTCCCTCAATCTCCAGCCCATCCGATCCTTCCCCGGATTCTGGACAATCCCCTGAAGTATATTCTTCAACTCTGGAAACCTTAAAAGCAGTTGAGATCCCTATTAATGATCCCATTGATATTGCCCAGCGGTTGGAAGGGAAAGAAAACATTCCTCTGACTTTGCCGGTCGATAATCTCGATCGCCAGGTGGGCGAGAGTGAAAGCTTCTGGGTCACCAATACCGATACTGCAGAAAACTTCCAGGTCCAGACGACCTTGGCTGCTGTTACAGATCACCTTTATTTTTGGATTGAGGATGGCGTTGATTATTCTCAAAACGCCCTGGACAAATTAGTCAGGGAATTTGAAGATGTCATTTATCCTACAAATCAGGAATTCTTTGGCTCAGAGTGGTTTCCTGGTGTCGATGGAGACCCACACTTGTATGTTATCTATGCCCGTGGTCTCGGAAATAGCCTGGCGGGGTATTACGCCTCAATCGATGAATACCACCCCATTGTGCATGAGTTTTCGAATGCTCACGAAACTTTTATGCTCAGCGCAGATAATGCAGGTTTATCTGAAGGTTATACCTACGGTGTATTGGCGCATGAGTTTCAGCACATGATCCATTGGTACCGGGACCGTAATGAGACTTCCTGGTTGAACGAAGGATTTTCAGAGCTGTCTACTTTATTAACCGGTCAGAGGGAAGGACCGACCCATGATTATTACTTTGCCGATAACCCCGATACCCAACTAAATGACTGGCCTAATAATCCCAGTGAGACCATCCCTCATTATGGAAATGCATTCTTGTTCGTGACATACTTCATGGATCGATTTGGCAGTGACGCAACTAAAGCCCTGGTGGCTGATAAGATGAACGGACTTGAGAGCATTGATAATGTGTTGGAAGAACTGGGTAAAGTTGATCCGGATTCGGGAATTCCTATCACTGCTGATGATGTTTTCCTGGATTGGGTGGTAACAAACTATCTCAAGGATCAATATAACGTAACTGAGAGGTTCAGTTATTTATCTTATCCGAATGCGCCGAGTTTTTACCCTACTGAGATAATTGATAGTTGTTCAACCGAGCAATTCCAGCGCGATGTGCATCAATATGCTGCTGATTATATTGAAATAAATTGTCAACAGGATTTCTCGATTAATTTCATCGGTCAGCAGAGTGTTCAGGTCATACCTGAAAATCCTTACTCCGGATCTTTTGCGTTCTGGTCAAACAAAGGTGACCAATCCGACATGCGCCTCACTCGCGAATTTGATTTCAGTGATGTCAGCGGACCGATTACTTTCAGTTACTGGGCCTGGTACGATCTGGAAGACGATTATGATTATGTCTTCCTGGAGATATCCAGCAACGGTGGCGACTGGAGGATTATCAGAACCCCATCCAGCACATCCGAAGACCCATCAGGGAACAGCTACGGCTGGGGTTATAACGGCCTCTCAGGCGGTGATGGTTCCTGGATCCAAGAAGAAATTGACCTCTCAGGATATGCCGGTGACGTAATCCGGCTCCGTTTTGAATATATTACAGACGCTGCTGTGCATGGTGAGGGATTTTTGCTGGATTCGATCTCAATCCCGGAAATTGCTTATTTCACTGATTTTGAAACAGACAATGGAGGATGGGTTCCGGAAGGATTTGTGAGGATCGAAAATAAATTACCCCAGATCTATCGTCTGGTTCTCATTCATCTGGGACCAGTCCCCCGGGTTGAATACCTGACAATATCTGAGGGAAACCAGATCGATATTCCTGTCTCACCGGGTGAGAATGGGTCAAATTCCACAATTCTGGTAGTCACCGGGGCTACTCGCTTTACCAGGCAAAAGGCAAATTACTGGATAGAGCTTACTGAAAAATAGAAACACAAAAACTCCCTGTTATTAGGGAGTTTTCTTTTTATCCTGCCAGTTATGATCTACAAAACCCTGGAAATTTTAAGGTTAAGGATCCAGACCTACTCGGATTTTATCAACTCATCTAGCTGCCCCTCGAGTTCTTCGCGTTTCTTATTGGCAGCGTCCTTGATCTCGATCTGAATTTGATCAATCTGTTTTTGGAATGAAGATCTCAACTCCTCACCTGAAGAAGGAGCCAACAGCAGAGCTATTAACCCACCTAAAATACCTCCGAGCACCGCGCCAAATGTAAATGCCATTGCCTTTCTCATCAATCAATCTCCTTTCACAAATCTAATCATTGTTTATTATAATTGGTCTTGAAGAAAAAAGGGAATTCCGGGGAACAAAGTAAGGAATCATTTATGATCGATCATAATATTCCACTTCTGGATCTACACCGCCATTTGGATGGGAATGTTCGCCTGGAAACTATTCTCGATTTGGGCCGAAAATTCGATATACTCCTGCCAGCAGATGACCTGGAGGGACTGCGGTCCTATGTTCAAATAACCGAACCCCGGCCGGGAGTGATGGCATTTATTGAAAAGTTTAAATATATGGTTGGCATATTAGTAGATTATGATGCCTGCCGACGGGTAGCTTATGAAAATGTCGAAGATGCCTACCTAGAGGGTATTGATTATATTGAACTCAGGTTCAGCCCTTTGTTTATGGCTGAACCTCATGACCTGGATCCCCAGGGAGTTGTCGAAGGAATTCTGGAAGGGGTTCATCAGGGGAGAGCTGATTTTGATATACAGGTAAACTTGATAGGAATTATCAGCAGAACCTACGGACCGGATCTGGGATGGAAGGAACTGGAGGCTCTGCTTGCATTTAACGATCAGTTTGTTGCTCTGGATCTAGCGGGGGATGAAGTAAATTTCCCGGGCAGATTATTTGTGGAGCATTTTCGAGAAGGCAGGGATGCCGGCTGGCACATTACTGTGCACGCTGGTGAAGAAGCCGGTCCGGACAGCATCTGGCAGGCCGTAGAGGAATTGAATGCAGAACGGATAGGTCACGGAGTCAGTGCAGCCAAGGATCACCAACTGATGGATTTCCTGGTTGATAAGGAAATTGGCATCGAATCAAATTTGACCAGCAATCTGCAGACCAGGGTGATTGATGATTACTCTGCACATCCGTTAAGGGAATTTCTGGAAGCCGGTATCCTGGCTACGATAAATACTGACGATCCAGGGATCAGTGCAATTGACCTCAAGTATGAATATGAACAGGCTGCTCCTGCTGCTGGTCTATCACCTGAATTGATCCGGAAAGCCCAGCAAAATTCCCTGGAGATAGCTTTCCTTGATCCGGGTGAAAAAATTTCCTTACAAGAAAAAGCTGCCGGGAGAGTTGATAATTCTGATGAATAAACATATGATCTTATCGGTTGGAATGCCCCGGGCCGGATCAGGCTGGTATTACAATTTGACCCAGGATCTGGTTATAGCGGCCGGTGGCGTGGACGCCAAAATAATCAGATCCAAATATGGCTTAAAGGGCTTATTAACAGAAGTCAATTGCAATTTGGGCACATTGAGTTTTTATCGTCTTCTCCCGGCAATGGCCCCATTAATATTTGAACCTGCATATGTGATTAAACTGCATGCAGGAAGACGTCCCCTGGCGGACTGGTTCATCAAAACCAGATTGATTAAACCTACTTTCATATTTCGGGATCCCAGGGATGCATTATTGTCAGCCTATGAATATGGACAACGGATGTCGTCTCAAGGATTGACCAACGCCTTTACGCCCTTGGAAACTATTGAGGACGCAATTGAATTCATGGATTTTTATGTCAGGGTAGCAAGGGGTTGGATAACACATCCAGGTACACTGGTTGTCAAATATGAGGATCTAAAGGGTGATTTTGAGTGGGAAGCCAGTCGCCTGGTTGATTTCCTGGGCATAGACTCCGGTGATAAAAAAATCATAGGCATCATTGATCAATATCGTCCCGAGCGGAAACCGAAAAAGATCCAGGGCCTTCATTTTGTTAAGGGGAAAATCGGACGTTACCAGGATGCTTTCAACAGTTCTCAATTAGCCATGTGTGAAGGGTTATTTGGTGATTTTTTAAAAGAGCACGGGTATGAATAAAAATAGAACACTCTGTAAGTATTCAAAATTTTCGCTTGCCAACCCACGTTAAATAGGGGATAATTGGTATGCAGCCCGGATTTGGTAGCAAACCGGGACTGATAATTGAATAAATAAAATTGGTCAAAAATTGGCCCCTACCAGAAAAGGAGGGTACCATGTCAAAAATCCCCCCACAACAACCAAGAATAACCACACACACTTTCCGTTTGAAAAAACAACGCGGAGAGCGTATCACCATGTTAACAGCCTACGATTATTTAACTTCCCGGGCGGTCGACCAGGCCGGGATTGATTCAATCCTGGTGGGCGATTCTCTCGGCATGGTGATCCTCGGTTATGAGAACACCCTGCCAGTTACCATGGAGGATATGCTGCACCACTGCAGGGCAGTTTCAAGAGGGGCTTCCAGGGCATTATTAATAGGTGATATGCCGTTCATGTCATTCCAGATCAGCTCTGAAGAAGCAGTCCGCAATGCAGGTCGGTTTCTACAGGAAGGAGGTATGGATGCTGTCAAGCTGGAAGGAGGAAGGGAAAGGCTTGAGGCAGTCAAAGCTATAGTTGGATCCGGTATCCCGGTGCTGGGTCATTTGGGGCTGACCCCCCAGAGTGTCCATCAGCTGGGGGGATTTAAGACCCAGGGCAAAACAGCCGGTGCAGCGGAGAGGCTCCTAGAAGATGCCTTGCTTTTGGAAAATGCCGGATGTTTTGGGATAGTTTTGGAATCAGTTCCAGACAGGGTGGCTGCTTATATTTCAAAGAAGTTAAGTATCCCCACGATTGGAATCGGTGCTGGAATCGGCTGTGACGGCCAGGTGCTGGTCACTCATGACCTGTTAGGTTTATTCGATAAATTCACTCCCAAGTTTGTCAAACAATATGCGGTGCTGCATGATGAAATCCATCAGGCATTACTGGCCTACCAAAGCGATGTGCTTGAGGGGGAATTCCCTGGGCCAGAGCATTCATTCACTATTACTGACGAGCAATGGAGATTATTTTTAAAGCGGGCGGGAGATTCGGATCAATGACTGAGCTTTTGATCGTCGGAACTGGAGCAATGGCCTTACTGTATGGTAGCAAACTGGCCGGTGCAGGTGTTAAGGTGAGTTTTTTGGGTTCTTGGAAAGAAGGCATTTCTGCCTTAAAAGAAAAAGGGATCCGGGTAGCAGGACCTGAAGGCGAGCGAGTATACACTGCCCGGGTTTTCAGTGATCCTGCTGAAATACCTCAAATCCAATTGGCATTAATCCTTGTAAAATCATGGCAAACTGAACGAGCTGCAGGACAGCTGGCTCAAGTGTTAAGCCCGGAAGGCCTGGCTCTTACTTTGCAGAATGGCCTGGGCAATTTGGAAATTCTGTCTGACATCCTCGGTGTGGATCGTGTTGCCCAGGGAGTCACTACTTCAGGAGCAACTTTGTTAGAACCTGGATTAATACGTATGGGAGGAGAAGGATTGATATCTATTCAGGAGCACCCTCGATTACCAGCCCTGCTTGAGTTATTTCAGCGGGCAGGATTATCAGTTCAACAGCTTCCAGACTTAACCAGCCTGGTTTGGGGCAAACTGGTCATCAATGTTGCCATTAACCCTGTTACAGCACTGCTTGGTGTTCGTAATGGACTTCTATTGGAGAGCAAATCAGCGCGGCAGGTGATGGGACAGGCAGCTGGCGAGGCCGCCGAGGTTGCCAGGGCAATGGGAATCGAACTGAATTTTTCTGATCCGCTCCAGGCAGCAGAAGCAGTGGCAGAAGCTACTGCAGAAAATCAGTCATCCATGCTCCAGGATATCAACCGGGGAGCGCCAACAGAGATTGATGTGTTATGCGGTGCTGTCGCACGATTGGGAAGGGAATTCCAGGTTGAGACACCAACCAATCAGCTGCTGTGGTACATGGTAAAAGCCCGGGCAGAATTTACAGGAATAAAAAATCTATGAAAACAGTCTCAACTTTCCCTGAATTAATAAAAGCGCTTGATGAAATAAATCGACCTTTAGGTTTTGTTCCCACTATGGGGTATTTACACGATGGTCATCTATCCCTGGTGCGGGTGGCAAAAGAACAAAACGAGTCTGTTGTAGTCAGCATTTTCACCAATCCAGCCCAATTTGCTCAGGGTGAAGATCTTGATAATTATCCAAAGGATATCGACCGCGATCTTAAGCTTTTAGGGGAAGAAGGGGCCGATCTGGTTTGGATGCCATCCACCGGGGATATGTACCCGGAAGGTTACCAGACCTGGGTTGAAGTGGAAGAGCTGACGGGACTTTTAGAAGGCCGTTTCAGACCAACCCATTTCCGGGGCGTAACGACTGTGGTGGCAAAATTATTTAACGCCCTTCGACCAGAACAGGCATATTTTGGACAAAAAGACGCCCAACAGGCAGCAGTCATCAAACAAATGGTTCGGGATTTGAATTATTCCATTGAAATCGTGATCTGCCCGATCATCCGGGAAAACGATGGATTGGCGATGTCCAGCCGCAACAGTTACCTCACTGACCCTGAAAGAAAAGCGGCTTTATGTCTCATGCGAGGATTAAATGCGGCCCGGAAGGCTTACCTTGAAGGTGAAAATGATGCGGAAAATTTGCGCAAGGTTATCCGAAAGGAGATCGACCGGGAAAAAATTGCCCGGGTTCAATATATATCATGTGCTCATCCGGATACCCTGGAAGAGTTAAACGGGGATGTTGTTAGCTGTCTGTTATCACTGTCTGTATTTATAGGAAGCACCAGGCTAATTGACAATATTCAGTTGCCAGTTAAAGGTTGATAGACTTGATATTCAGAAAGATTATTTGTATTGATTGTCAAAGGATAAATTATGTTTCGAAAATTATTGAAATCAAAAATTCATCGAGCTGTTGTCACTGGATCGGATTTGAATTATGTAGGAAGCATTACGATCGATAAAAACCTGCTTGCAAAAGCTGGCATCCGAGAATTTGAATTTGTGCAGGTAGTCAATATCAACAACGGCGCCCGTTTTGAGACCTATGCGGTTGCAGGACAAGCTGATTCCGGGGTAATAGAGTTAGATGGTGCGGCTGCCCGACTTGCACAACCGGGGGACAGGATCATCATCATGACCTATGTTTATATGGAAGAACCATTGCCTGAAGAATGGCAGCCCACCATCGTTCTGGTAAACGATCAAAACAAGGTGGAGGAGATCCTATGTTAATGACAATAGATATTGGCAACACTAATATCACCCTGGGAGTTTATCAAGGTGAGGTACTGGGTCCCAGCTGGCGGGTATCCACCAATCACCACCGCATGCCCGATGAATATGGGCTGCAAATTGACGGTTTGCTGCGCCATAAAGATTTGTCGCCAGAGGATATTAGCGGGATCTGCCTGGCATCAGTTGTTCCACCCCTGACGGGATCTTTTACCCAGGCATGCCGGGATTATTTAGGCCAGGATCCCCTTGTTGTTGATGCCGGTGTGAAAACCGGTGTGAAAATCCTGTATGAAACACCTCGATCAGTTGGTGCTGATCGCATTGTAGACGCGGTAGCTGTGCAGCAGCTGTATGGAGGTCCTGCCTGTGTGGTTGATTTTGGTACTGGAACAACCTTCGATGCCATCTCGAAAAATGGTGATTACCTGGGTGGGGCGATCGCCCCTGGTATCGGCATTGCGGCTGAGGCATTATTCCAGCGGGCAGCCAAACTTCCCCGGGTTGATCTCTCAACCCCGCCTTCGGTTATTGGTCGGAATACTCCCGAATCCATGCAGTCCGGATTGATCTTCGGTTATGTTGGATTGGTAGAAGGTATGGTTGCCCGTTTTCGAAATGAACTGGGACCGGACATGAAAGTGATCGCTACGGGCGGTTTAACAGATATTATCGCCCGGGAGACTGATGTGATTGATGTTGTAGCACCCTGGTTGACCCTCGAAGGATTGAGGATTATCTGGGATATGAATCAATAAAAACTGGAGAAATTACTTATTGACGCGATCTCCGGTTAAAGGATTTCAAATGAATGTATTGGATGGGAAACGTATTGTATTGGGAGTGACAGGATCTATTGCCGTCTACAAATCTGTTGACCTGGCATCTCAATTGACCAAGTCAGGCGCTCTGGTGGATGTGATCTTGACCGAGGCTGCTGCAAAACTGGTCGCGCCGATTACTTTTTCTTCGGTCACAGGCAGAAGGGCATACCTGGATGGTGATCTCTGGCAGGTTGATGATCATGTGCTCCATATTAACCTGGGAGAAAATAATCAGGCATTTCTGATTGCACCGGCCACAGCCAATACCATTGCTAAACTAGCCCATGGGTTAGCGGACAATTTATTAACTCTGAGTGCCCTGGCAACACGCAGTTATTTCATCATCGCGCCCGCTATGGATGGCGGTATGTATTCCAACCCCGCTACTCAGGCCAATCTTGAGATATTAAAGAAACGGGGAGTGGAGATCTGGGGTCCCGTAACAGGCCATCTAGCCTCAGGTTTGGCTGGTAAAGGCAGAATGCTGGAACCCCTGCAACTGCTGGGTCATTTGCGTCAATGGTTGGGCAAGGATGGTTCATTAAGCGGTAAAAAAGTAGTTGTCACAGCCGGTGGAACTCAGGAGCCTATTGATCCTGTCAGGGTTATTTCCAATAGGTCCTCCGGAAAACAGGGTTATGCTTTGGCACAGGCTGCTCTGGATCAAGGAGCAAAAGTTGTCCTGATCTCTGGGCCAACCTGCCTGATCCCTCCCCTGGGAGTAGAAATGATCGAAATCCAGACTGCAAAAGAATTAGCTGAGGCTACACTTCGTGAGACAGAAAAATCAGATTTATTGATTATGGCCGCAGCAGTGGCAGACTATCGGCCTGCCAGAGTATCCAACAAAAAGGTGAAAAAGAACCAGGGTGGATTATCAGCTATCGAACTTGAGACCACACCTGATATCCTCCAGGAAGTGGCAGAGAGGAAAAAGAAAGCTGGTAGTGGGCCAAAACTGACTGTGGGTTTTGCGGCGGAAACTGAGAACCTGCTTGAAAATGCCCGTGTAAAACTCGAGGAAAAAGGGCTGGACTTAATTGCTGCCAATGACATCAGCATGGAGAATGCAGGAATCGGAGCTGACCAGAACCAGATCACGCTGATCTGGAAAGATGGCAAATCCCGGGAAATACCCCTGATGGACAAAACAGATCTATCAGAAATCCTGATCGAGGAATGTGCCAAATTGATGTAAAATTCTATAGTATTTCAAATTTCAGGAATAGTTCTTATACTCGGGATGGTTAAAAACAAGGGATTATTTGATATGAGTAATTATAAAAAGTTAGCTGAAAAACTGGATCAGATCCCCAATCGTTATCCTGCCACCGAAAGTGGAATTGAAGTTCGTTTACTTGAGAAGATCTTTTCTGCTGAGGAAGCTGCCGTGGCTGCGGAAATGAATTACGAAAAAGAACCGGCAGCTGAGATTGCATCCCGCGCAGGTATATCTGAAAAAGAAGCTAAGAAGATCCTCAAAGGTATGGTCAGGAAGAATTTAATTTCGTTCTCCAAAAGGGATTCTGTTTTGATATTCGGATTGATGCCCTTTGTAGTCGGTTTTTATGAGGGACTGCTTCCCCGTTTGGATAAAGAAAAGGCAGAACTATTTGAGCTGTACTTCCAGGAAACAAAAGGCAGGATTACTGGAAAAGGTCTTTCTGTTCACCGGGTTGTTCCCGTCCAGGAATCGATTGATTTCGAGATGGAGGTTTTTCCCTTTGAAAAAGCCTCTGATTTGCTGGAAAATGCTAAATCATGGGGTGTGAGAGATTGTATATGTCGGGTTCAGAAGGAGCTGATTGGAGATCCTTGTGACCATCCCAAGGAAAATTGCCTGGTATTCGCGCCCATTGAAGGTGCGTTTGATAATAGCGAAATTGACCGGGCGATCAATAAACAGGAAGCTTTAAAAATCCTTCATGAGGCAGAAGATGCCGGGCTCGTGCACACAACTGGAAATTATCAGGGACCCCATTATTATATTTGCAATTGCTGCACCTGTAGCTGCGGTATTTTGCGCAGTGTGGCTGAATTTAATAACATCACTGGAGTTGCCAGATCAGATTTCTTGGCATTGGTGGATGATGATCTGTGTATCGCTTGTGGAGATTGCCTGGAGCGCTGCCAGTTCAATGCTCTGAATGTAGATGGACCGGTCTGTGAAGTGAACCCTGTCACCTGTGTCGGCTGTGGTTTATGTGTCCCGGTCTGCCCAGAGGATGCTTTGATCCTGATTCGTCGTCTGGAAGGTGAGGTTCTGCTTCCACCTGAAAACCTGAAAACTTGGGGAGAGGTTCGCTTTAATTAATAACGCGTCAACAGTTAAACATGAAATTTATGATCTGTTTTTTATCAGGGAGTTGAATAAAACTCCCTGAATTCTTGTGCTGATAATTCCCCGGAATTTTGTTTATTCCAATAAAACCTATATTTCACCAATATATTGAATACAATGATGTTCCATAAGTTTACTGAAAAGAGCTCCAATGGTAGAATGAGCGAGGTTTTAAATTTAAGGACTAACTTTTTATAGGAGTTTTTATTGACTGTGGAAAAGTATCGGGAATTGATTCCCAATAATTTCAGCCTGCCCAACCGGATTAATAGATTGGGAGAAATTGCTTATAACTTATGGTGGACTTGGAACCATGATGTTCAACGCCTCTATCAACTAATTGACAGTGATCTTTGGGAAAGAACCTCTCATAACCCCATCCAGTTTTTGCGCAAAATTGAACGGGCTAGATTAAATGCGGTGACACATGACAGTTTTTATCTGGATTTTTACGATCGTTCGCTTTTAGCATTTGATGAATACCTGGGGCGAGAGGACACCTGGTACCAGGAAAATCACGGTCATATTGATAAGGAAACTATCGCTTATTTTTCTTCAGAATTCGGTTTACACGAAACTCTGCCAATATATGCTGGGGGTTTGGGGATCTTATCTGGTGATCATCTGAAAGAAGCCAGCGATCTGGGACTTCCCTTGGTTGCGATGGGTTTCCTTTACACAAAGGGATATTTTACCCAGCGGATCAGTGAAGATGGTTGGCAGGAAGCGCACTATGCCAGATTGGATTTTGATGAATTACCAGTTATATCCCTGGTAGATGAGGATGAAAAACCCTTCACTGTTTCAGTAGAGTTAGCCGGGCGATTTGTCCTGGTTAGAATCTGGAAAGTCCAGGTTGGAAGAGTGCCATTATATTTGTTGGACACCAATGTGGAAGGGAATTCAGAGGAAGACCAGGAATTGACTTCGCGCCTATACAGCAGCGACCTGGATTTAAGGATATCCCAGGAAATAATCCTGGGTATTGGCGGAGTTAGAGCTCTACGTCATTTGGGCCATTCGCCTGCTGTCTGGCATATGAACGAAGGTCACTCAGCCTTTTTAGCATTGGAACGGGTCCGGGAGCTGATTGAAAAGGGATCAGCATTGGAAGAAGCTATTGACTATGTTAAGAATAAAACGGTCTTTACAACTCATACTCCAGTGCCAGCTGGAAGTGATGAATTCCCCGATTGGCTGATCGATAAATATTTTGGTGGTTTAAAAGGGCAATTAGGTCTTTCGCGTGATGAATTTTTTGATCTTGCCCGGCACAATGTCTCCTGGGGTGAAACCTTCAGTATGCCAGTTTTAGCCATGCGCATGTCCCGTTTGCGAAATGGTGTATCCCAGCTCCATGGTGAAGTTGCCCGGGAGATGTGGAGCTACCTCTGGCCTGATAAAAAAGCAGAAGAAACCCCCATCAGCCATATTACCAATGGTATTCATACAGGTACCTGGCTGGCCAGGCGGTTAAGTCA
Source organism: uncultured Anaerolineales bacterium (assembly GCA_964448865.1). Lineage (GTDB taxonomy): Bacteria > Chloroflexota > Anaerolineae > Anaerolineales > UBA11858 > B10-G9. The sequence continues at coordinate 9,235 of CAYUXO010000014.1, read as the reverse complement.
TTTATACGATAAGTATTTGGGTTCAGATTGGTTGGGTAATGTTGATAATTCGGAAATATGGAACGCCATTAATGATATCCCTGATGAGGAACTTTGGGCTGTTCGACGTCACTTAAAACGAAAATTGGTTTTTTATATGAGAGAACTGGCCAGGTCCCAGTGGGCGCGGGACAGTATTCATCCAGTACAGGTGATTGCTTCCGGGGCTTTATTAAATCCATATGCCCTGACAATAGGATTTGCCAGGAGATTTGCTACCTACAAGAGGGCGGATCTAGTCTTAAGTGATTTTGACCGTTTGCTAAAGATAATTAACCAACCCAATATGCCAGTGCAGATTATTTTCGCCGGAAAAGCACATCCCGCAGACGACCCCGGAAAGATGCTTATCCAGAATGTTTATCGGAAAGTTAAATTGGCTGGGAGCAGCGGTAGATTGGTTTTCCTGGAAGATTATGATATGAACCTGGCCCGCTACCTTGTCCAGGGAGTAGACATCTGGTTGAATACTCCTCGCCGGCCGAATGAAGCTTCTGGAACATCAGGTCAAAAAGCCGCCCTTAACGGAGTATTAAACTTTTCAATCCTCGACGGTTGGTGGAGAGAAGGATATAACGGCAAAAACGGCTGGTCTATCGGAAGTGATGACAGCCATCCGGACCAGCAGTTCCAGGATGATTTGGACGCTGAAAGCCTTTATGATACTCTAGAAAATGAGATCATTCCCCTGTATTATGAGCGCTCAGCTGATAATATGCCAGTTGAGTGGATTTCAAGAATGAAAGAATCCATCCGTACGCTCGCTCCTGATTTCAGCATGCGCAGGATGGTAAAATCATATGCAAAAGATATGTATTTTGAACTAATGGATTTGGATCAATAACGTTGCTGGTTAATGAAATGTACTGAAAATAGTTAATCTAGAAGGAAAATCTGATAATGTTTACATTTCAGCTCACACAACAAACTATCCTGATTGCTTTACTGATCTTTGCAGTGAGGGTGATCGCTACCAGTTTAGATACGATCAGGGTGATTCTGACCATGAGAAGCAGCAAGATCTGGGTCTGGCTGCTGGGTTTCTTCAATTCCATGATCTGGGTGGTAACATTTGCCTTCGTATTATCTGACATCGATAATATTGTGAACGTGATCTTTTACGCAGCAGGCTTTGCAACCGGCAATGTGATGGGAATGTGGATCGAGGACAAGCTGGCAGTCGGCTTTGCCGAGGTCCGGGTGATCAGTTCAAAATGGGGAGCAGCCATCCTGGATGTGCTCCGGGAAAATAACTATGCTGTCACAGAGATCCCAGCCAGGGGAAAAGACGGTATGGTTTCGGTGATTACCAGCAGTGTGAGACGAAGCCAGGTTCTGGATGTTGAAAAACTTGTCCGGAATATCGATGAAGATGCCTTTATCACTACTGAAGATGTGGTGGCTGTAAGGAGAGGATTTTGGAGAGCCAAGTAGATCCAATCATCATTAATAAGACCGGGACTTACGGAGTACACCCCGTAAGTCCCGGTTTTTTCTGTATCAAATTAATTCCTCTTGCGGAATGGGTTCTTTTTCAAGGGAAAACTGCCAGGCGCAGTAATATTCCTCGGGGTAGGGATCAGGAGGACAGCAAATTACTCGGGTTCGGATGCGATTGTCGATGGTGTGAGCAAAGTAGGTATATTCAGCTATTCCTACGGATTTACATGGAAAATCTTCCAGCCCTTTCCGTTTGCGGGCACTTTGAACCCGGCAGTCATTCATCTCAAGGCGAAGGGTATTTTGATCAATCTCAACCAGTGATTGTTCATTAATCCTGGCATATAAGCGAAACTGGAGAGCTTTTTTCAAGGCCATAATACCGCCCTGGGGTTGAATATCGAAGCGTTTCATGATTCGTTTTGCTTCAATCTGGGTGAAACGGATCCAGGCTTCAGTATCGAGCTCAATTGCTTTTTCCAATCCGAATTCTTTCTCTACTGCCTGGAACCACAGACCGTCATGAGCCAGCCAATTTTTTGCCTGGTCCTCCAATAGATCAATCAACATTTCTTGGGAAAAAGTCTTAAGGATTTCTCGATCAGACATAAACACCTCGGATATAGGGGATTATCTTATAATTTTACACTTAGATTATGCAGGAGATGTCAGCATATTTATCCACTTGTTAGAGAAAAAACGATACATGCCCAAACATAATTTGACGACTTCCTCAGTCATGATTATAGAATAAACCCAATAGATAGGTAAATCAAACACGAACCCGCTCAGTAAGGCCAGGGGGACACCAATGCTCCAGATTACACCAGCATCGATGAAAAAGGCATAACGTGTATCTCCTCCGCTGCGTAGTATACCGATTAACAGGATCAGGTTGAGTGATCTTACCGGTAAGGAGAGAGCCATCACGATCAGAATCCTGTACGTATACTGAACAGTTTCGGGAGAAATTTTATAGAAGGAGAGCAGGGGGTTGGCCAGAGCCATCATTATCAATCCGAAAATTACTGCCGCTACTGATCCAAAAGTAAGATATTTCCTGCCGTAATCAATCGCGATATCACGTTCCCCGGCGCCAAGCTTGTTACCGATCATGATTGCGCAGGCATTGCCCAGGCCAATAAATACCACAAATACCAGACGATCTAGAGTACTGGCGATATTGATGGCTGCGATGGATTCTGTTCCAATTCGGGCATAAACTACATTATAAGTCGCGATCCCAAACGACCAGGCAATTTCGGTCGCAATGACTGGAAGTGTTGTTTTAAAGAACTTGCTCAACGGCAGGATCCTGAAATTGAGCAGATCTTTTAACTTGGCAGCAACCGGCAGTTTTTGACGGTAGGCAATAATCAGCAAAAGAGATGTTTCCAGCAATCGTGAGCTAACTGTGGCAATGCCTGCGCCACTAACTCCCAAAGCAGGGAAGCCAAAATTCCCCTGGATCAGGCAGAAGTTTAATATTGTGTTGAAGCTTAATGTCAGCAGGCTGATTAGCATGGGCAGTTTGACATTTTCAGTGCTTCTCATTACTGCTGAGTAACTGTTAGTAATCGCAGTTAATACATAGCCGAAGGCAACGATTTGAAGATACCGGCTTCCCTGGGCGATCACTTCAGGATCGGTCGTATAAAGACTGAGGACTTTATCAGGGATCAGGATGGCTACCAGTGAAAAGACCAATGAGCCTGCCACACTCATTAACAGGCTTAATCCCATAACGCTTTGGATGCGCTTAACGTCTTTCTGCCCCCAGTATTGGGCCGTAAAGATGGCTGTTCCGCTGGAGATGCCAAAAAACAGCAGCGAAACCAGGAAGAATACCTGGTTGGCAATTCCCACCGCTGCCACGGCATCTTCCCCCAGCTGTCCGATCATCAATCCGTCTACCAGGCCAAGAGAAGAGAAAATTAAATTCTGAAGCATGATCGGGCTGGCAATCCGGAACATGGTTGACAAGAATTTTTTATCTTTCAGAAGGTTGGCAAGCATTTTCTCTTGAACCCAATTTATTGTTGACAAGTATAGTTTTGATAACTCGAATATTATACATGTTTTCTGATTATAGATTTGGATAGCATAAACCAATATCCAAAGATGTGCTGCTCCTATCACCTGATTGACTTGGCAGTTCAATCAAGCACGACTATAATTATTAAATGGCAAAGAAGATTGATCCTCGGGACTTGTCGATTAATGAGCTGCGCCGCCTGCTGATGGAAAAACAGCGTTCCGGGAGGCATGAACGAATTGAACGTTATCGGGAAACAGGCAGGGTTGTGCGCTTGGTTTCCGATGAGGGGGATTCATCCTGGGAGGACCTCCGTACATCTTCGCCGATTGGGGAAGGAGCTCTGGACCCTCTAGATGAGTCTAAAAAGAAAAACAAGAAGGTTGTTGATGGTTTTTTGCTATCCATTGAAATACTGGCAGTGGTAGGCCTGGTATTTGTTTTGTTCAACGGTCTGGATATTCTCCAGGAGTTAAACCGGGAAGTTGCCCGCGCATTGGAGCAGCCCACACTTACAGCCACTCCGCTGATAAGAGCTGTGGTTTTACCCTCTGGGCATACTCCGCCTAATTCGCCTGGTGGAAGCCAGCCAAATATTGAAGAAATCCCGGAACACCTGCAGCCTGTGGTCCAATCCTTTTGGGAGATGCCCATCCCCACCCAGAGCCCCCAGCATGCTATCCGTCTGCAAATTCCAAAACTGAATAAGGATGTGCCAGTTGTAGAGGGTGATGGTCCTGAACAACTGAAAAAGGGAGTTGGCCACTATATATATTCAGCCAACCCTGGGGAAACTGGCAATGTGGTCCTTTCCGCCCATAATGATATCCATGGGGAAATTTTCCGGAATCTGGATCAATTGGAAGAAGGAGATCTGATAATCATCTTTTCTGAAAGGCAGAGCTATACCTACGTCGTGGAGGAGGTATTAATCGTAAAACCCACCCAGGTGGAATTCCTGGAATCAACTCAAGCTTCCACTGCAACATTGATTTCCTGTTACCCTTATTTGGTGGATAACAAACGCATTGTTGTGAGAGCGAATCTACTTGATGGGTAGGGGGTTTTAAGGATTAGAAATAGGAATATTTCCGTATTGATAGTAATTTAGATGTACCCGGATGGAATGATCCATAAATAATCCGGGGGGTAGGGGACAAAAAGGGACAACAGGCACATGACTTCTGAACAGACCCGCTCACCATCCTGGAGCACAACCACAAAACTGATCATTGGACTAACTCTGGTGGCATTATTTGCCGGAATATTCCTTTATTACAGGTCAATTATATCCTTGATGATTGTGGCATCCATAATCACCTACCTTTTCCAACCTATGGTTTTATACCTGACTGAACAGACCAGGATGTCATGGCGCTTGAGCGCTACACTTATCTTCTTGGTATTTGTTATTTTATTGATCGGCTTGGTAGCCGGTGCTGGACTGGCAATCGCCCAACAGCTGATCGGTCTGGTTAGTTTCCTGCAAGATTTTACAGAGGACTTGCCTCAGTTTGCAGAGGATCTGACATCTTATCTTGAGGGTTTTGGGATTGCTGACCTAATTAATCTCAATGACCTGGCTAACCGACTCCTGGGAATAATTCAACCATTACTGGGACAGGCTGGCAGCATTGTGGGATCGATCGCTACGGGAGCAGCAACCGGAATCGGGAGAACGTTTTTTGTGGTTCTTGTGTCTTATTTCATGCTATCAGAATCTCGGCGAGTGGGGAGTTTTTCCATCGTCCAGATCCCCCAATATGACTATGATATCCGGCGTATATCCCGCCAGCTGCGCCTTGTCTGGGATTCATTCTTCAGGGGACAGATCATCATTTTCGTGATGATATTTTTTGTGTATCTGCTGGTCTTTTCTACCCTGGGGGTTCGCTATTCTGTTGCCTTGGCTGCCTTAACCGGGTTGGCAGTATTTATCCCTTATGTTGGTATTTGGATAACAGTCATTGTTCTTGTATTGGTGACATTATTTCAACCCGATAATTACTTCGGTTTGCTAAATTGGCAATATGCTGCCATGATCCTGGCCATCACACTGGTGATCAATTTCACTTTTGACAATTACATCACACCCCGTTTTTTTGGGCGCACCCTGGATATTCACCCTGCCGCAGTATTGGTTGCAGCCCTGTTCATGGCCAGTCTGCTGGGATTGATAGGAATTTTCCTGGCGGCACCGGTAGTAGCTACCATTAAAATATTGGGAATATATGTATTCAGGAAAATGGTTGACCTGGATCCCTGGCCTGATCCCGAAGAGGATAATAAACCTGTGGAATATCCCTGGTATCGCTGGTCAAAGCAGATCAAGGCCTGGGTCCAAGACCGATGGTCCAGGAAGAAAGAAGAGTAAATATCCAAAAAAACCTGTTGTGTTTTGAACTAGACCCCATAAACAAGACACGAAAGAAATAAAGAACACCTCTTGTGTTCCCTCACCCGTCCACGGATGAGGTCATAACGACAAAAGCGCCCGGGGACGGGCGCTTGGAGCATTTGAGGGTCCTATTTATTTTTAGGGACAAAGTCTTATTAAAGGACTTCGTCCCTAATTATCTTTTTTATACAAACTATACGGGAAGTCCAACCGGGGAGTACAGTATTTCCTGGATGTTAACTAATTTCCGGCGCAGGTTCTTATCGCGTTCGAGCAGATCAGTGATCTTGTCATGTCCGTACATGATGGTGGTGTGATCACGGCCGCCAAGTATTTCTCCGATCTTGGGAAGGGAGAGTTCGCTTTCTTCCCGAAGCATATACATCGCAATTTGGCGCGGAAAGGCAATTCTCTGACTGCGGTTGGTGCTGAGTAATTCTTCGAGTGAGACACCGTATTCATGAGCAATCGTCTTTAAGATCTGCTCAGGTTCGATTTCTCTGGTTTCTGGCATCAAATCTGCCAGGGCATACTCTACTAACTTCTCGTCCAGTACCATTCCCCTCAAATCTGCATAGGCCATCAGTCGGGTCATGGCACCTTCCAGCTCACGAATGTTAGTCTGGAAGCGGTGGGCAATATCCTCGAGAATTGGATCGGGTATGGAATATCCCATTCGGTCAGCCTTGGATTGCAGGATAGCTACCCGGGTTTCGAAATCCGGGGGTTGGATATCTGCTGCCAGACCCCACTCAAAGCGGGAGCGCAGGCGCTCCTCCAGAGTAACCAAGGCTTTGGGCGGCCTGTCTGAGGTCATTACGATTTGTTTGTTCTGACCGTGCAGTGTATTAAAGGTATGGAAGAATTCTTCCTGGGTAGATTCCTTGCCGGCAATAAACTGGATATCATCAATTAACAGTACATCAATCCGGCGGTATTTTTCCCGGAAAGCCTGGGTAGTATGACTGCGGATGGCTGTGATCAGGTCGTTGGTAAACTCTTCAGAGGAAACATAGAGAATTTCTAAACCTTGAACGTGACACATATTACCGATGGCGTGGAGAAGATGTGTTTTTCCCAAACCGACTCCGCCATATAGAAACAACGGGTTATAAGTCTGGGATGGTTTTTCTGATACCGCCAGGGAAGCTGCATGTGCCAGCCTGTTGCTGTGACCAACCACAAAGTTAGTAAAGGTATACCTGATATTGATGGATACTTTGGGAGGAGCCTGATTTACTATAGCAGGGGATTCCAGCGAGGATTCATCCAGATCGCTGGCAAGTTCTTTGGGAGAGGATTTCTTTAGGGAGTTATTAATTACAAATTCAATATCGATCGGGCGGTTCAATGTTCCGGTAAGAAGCTTGGTGATGGTGCTTTTTAGGCGGCTGTCCAGCCAGTCTCGCGCATACGCATTGTGAACACCAACTTGAAAAATATTATCTGAGACCGAGATCAATTCTGCATCCCGCACCCAGGTATCAAAAGCTGCTTTAGGCATCTCCAGCTGAAGTTGCCCGAGCGCAACCTGCCAGGCTTGCTTTCCTTCCATTAACTTTCTCCTCCTCGCCTCTTCTTTCAAAGAAGTAGATACAATTCCCGGACTCTCCTTCCCTGGAATTATCTTGCCTGATCATCTATCAGGTTTAGTGCTATTTGGTTGTTAAAAATCCCAAAATGGGGGAACGCTTCAGAGATAATTTTAACGGATGAGGGGTTGTGGTGCAATCCTCTCCTCTAAAAAAAAGCAATTTATTAAGGTTTCTTATCTTAAGGAATTGAGTTGTGTTTGGCAGTTCTCCACTACCACTTCGTAAGGGGGGTATACCCGCCCGATTTAGGGTGTCAATATAACTGACCCCCTACAGATGGGGGTTCAATTACTTTGTTAAAACCAATTCTTAAAACTTTGAAATTAAGTAATATTTCACTTTGATGGATTTTAACCCTTCTACTTGAATCTCAACCCCTGATTGCCAATTTATTGGCCAGTTGCAAGAATATATTGCATGGTTTTAGATGATTTTATTGTTATTAACCATTGAATTCTTCTCAGTGTCCTGATCAAAATTTATCGGAAGATAACTCTATGTTAGAATTTGAAACATGGAAGAGAACCCATCACCATCTATTAGATCGTTTATACCATTGACCCTGGTTCTTGCCATCCCGGGCTTATTCTGGTTGATTTACCTGGTGACCGGTACACTTCCCAACCTGAGAAATCGCTGGATGTTCTTTGTTGCTGTTGTTCTGGCGGTCAGTGGTCTTACCTTGCCTCTGGTCGCATATTTAAACCGTATCATTCAACTTTTTGGACCGGCAAACTATGAAACGGTTGTCCGGGAGGCGACGATGCTTGGGGTATACGGAGGGATTTTATTATGGCTGAACAAAGGCCAGGTATTGAGCACTGGTCTAGCCCTGATCCTTGGCATAGGATTAATACTTGTTGAATTGCTTATTCGGCTCCGGAACCGAAGCCAGTGGCATCCGGAATAATAACAGATAAAAAAATATATCCATAACCGCCTTTGGGTGATTGATTTTGGAAAAGCAAATGAACAATCTTCGTAACTTACCATCAGTTGACCAGGTGTTAACGGTTGAAGACGGCCAGACCCTGGTGGCTACCTATGGCCATAATCAGGTTGTTAATGCTATCAGGACATCTCTTGACATGGCTCGGAAGCTGCATTTTGAAAAAGGGATAGACGTTCCTGATGTTGAAGATGTCCTCAAACAGACATCGGATTTACTTATGGTCTGGTTTAACCCCAGCCTGGTTCGAGTGATCAATGCCACCGGAGTGATTATCCATACCAACCTTGGTCGAGCGCCGCTGAGCGAAAAAGCCCTGGAAGCTGTCAAGGCTGTAGCTGGAGGGTACTCAACCCTGGAATATGATCTGGAATCGGGTGGCAGGGGTTCTAGAACCCATCATGCCGAATCTTTATTCCAACAGCTGCTGGGTGTGGAATCTGCCCTGGTAGTCAACAATAATGCCTCAGCGGTGCTGTTGGTACTGACGGTTCTAACGGGTGGTAAAAAAGTTATCATTTCCCGCTCCCAATTGGTAGAGATCGGGGGTGGATTCAGAATTCCGGATGTGCTTAAACATTCCGGAACACAGCTGGTGGAAGTGGGGACAACCAACAAGGTGCATTTATTTGATTTTGAAGATGCATACAGCAAAGATACTGCAGCAGTGATGCGGGCTCATACATCCAACTATGCAATAGTCGGTTTCACAAGTGAACCTGATATTAAGGAAATCGCTGCCAGCGCTCACCAAGCAGATTTGTGGTTTTTTGATGACT
>CAYUXO010000013.1:4795-41986 GCA_964448865.1 uncultured Anaerolineales bacterium | reverse complement strand
TGTCCAAAGCCGCACTGCTGGCAGCCCTGTTTAATCACCTCTATATCTGGGTCCACTATTATTTTACAGAAGCGCCAGATATGCGATTTATCTATCAACTTGACTGACCTTTTTCCTCCTTGTTCCTGATTCATACATCAGAATCGGGAACTTTTTTAGTTTGGTGACCGTCAATAAGTCACTAGCATGATTTTCGAGGAGGAGACAATGTACACTATTCCAGATTACCAAAAAAAACATCTTGTCAGTTTTATCTTATGTCTGATCATGCTGGCTGTGACCATTCAGACAGCCTTGGCGGACGGTATTATCATTCCAGACCCTCCACCTATTGCGGATCCGATATCCTTCGAAGAAAGTTGGTTGACCATTCGCTATCACCAGGTATCCGTCACTATCGAGGGCCTGATAGCGATTACTCGGGTAGAACAGGAATTTGTAAACCACCATGACTGGGAAGTTGAGGGAACCTATATTTTTCCCATCCCTGCTGGTGCAGCTTTATCTGAGTTTGTGATGTGGGTGGATGGAATTCCTGTAGAGGGAAATATTCTGCCGGCAGACCAGGCCCGGGAAATCTATGAAAATATTGTACGGGAAAGACGGGACCCCGCTTTATTGGAATATATTGGACAAGATGCCGTTCAGGCCCGGATATTTCCTATCCCGCCAGGCGGATCTCGTAAAATTGAGTTGGAATACAGTCAGGTCCTGGAAATTGAGGACGGATTGGTTAACTACATATATCCCTTGAATACGGAAAAATTTTCAGCCCAACCATTGGAAAACTGCTCTGTTCGGGTAGAAATAATCTCAAAAATCCCCCTGAGAAGTTTATATTCGCCCACCCATCAGGACAGGATATTCGTGGAACGGGATGGGGATTACCGCGCCTTGATAGGCTATGAGGAAAAATTTGTTCTTCCAGATCAGGATTTTGAATTGATTTATACGGTCAGTCAGGATGATATCGGATTGAACCTGTTAGTTTTTCCTGATCACTCAGGAGGTGATTGGTTAGACAAAGAGGGATACTTCCTGTTGATGGCATCACCTTCTGTAGAAGTGGACCAGATTGTGCCCCGGGATATAGTACTAGTCCTGGACACTTCAGGGTCCATGGAGGGAGATAAGCTTTATCAGGCCAAACAGGCTGCGGCTTATGTTCTGGAACACCTCAACCAGGAGGACCGGTTTAATGTGATTGCCTTTTCAACGGGCATCAAGCGCTTCGATTATGAACTACAGCCGCGCAGCAGGGCAGCGGAAGCTGTTTACTGGCTGGAACGCATGCCGGCTCTTGGGGGAACCAATATCAACCTTGCCTTGCTGGAAGCCCTATCCCAGAATAGCGGTTCTGATGAATTTGGATCCGGCAGACTGCTGGTTATTTTGTTCTTGACAGATGGACTGCCAACTGAGGGGATCACCGAAATTGATCAAATCATCAATAATGTGAGTGGATTATCTGATAGCAGTGTCCGATTATTTGCTTTTGGAGTTGGGGATGACGTCAATACTGAACTGCTGGATATCCTCGCAGAAGATAACCGGGGGCTGGTTAGTTATGTTCGCCCTGGTGAAAGAATTGACGAGGAAGTTTCGAAGCTTTTTTCCAGGATCAAAACACCGGTATTAACCAATTTGGAACTGGATTTCGGAGACATTATTGTTGATGAAATCTACCCGCCTGTTTTGCCGGATTTATATTCAGGGACCCAATTAACCGTTACTGGCCGCTACCGATTACCGGCGGCTCACTCCGGCAGAAGCAGGATTGTGTTGACAGGCCAGATAAATTCCCGGGTGGAATCATTTTCTTACCGGGTTGATTTTGGGTCTGAGATGGATCCTTATCGTTCAAATGCCTATATACCCCGATTGTGGGCAACCCGCAAGATTGGTTACCTGTTGGGTCAAATCAGGCACCAGGGAGAAAACCAGGAGTGGGTGGACGCTATAGTCCAACTGAGTATTCGCTATGGGATTATCACTCCTTATACATCCTTCTTGATTGAAGAGCACGATATTTTTTCTGCCGAAGGATTGAATGATGCCGCTGAGGAATTGATGCAGGAATATTCTGGACCTGCAGTTGGCGCAGAAGCAGTGGGTAAGGCAGATGCTGAATCTAATTTAAGATCCGCCGAATCAGTTCCGCAGCCGGTATTTTCCGGAAATTCTTCTGGAGAATATTCAGGCCAACCAGCCTTAAAATATGTGGGTGATAAAACATTCCTGTACAGAGAGGGAGTCTGGATTGACAGCCTTTTTGATCCCGGCCGCATGCAAACTGTTCCGATCGGATTTAGTTCTGAGGCTTACTTTGACTTGATTAGCATGCAGCCCTCATTGGGTAAAATCCTGGCCCTGGGCGATCGAGTGATCTTTGTGATTGCTGGCAAGGCTTATGAAATTGTGTCGGAAGAAGACGGCGTAAGTCAAATTCAGCAGGACTTCATTCAGGTTAATGGAAAGGACGAGATACAGCCAGATGGGATCTGGTCTGGTGTTCAGAATGTTCGTTCCATCTGCAGCGCCCCCTTTTTAGTTGGTCTGGTTCTGCTGGGTTTGCGAAAGGGCAAAATAACCCTCACCTGAAAATACCTGGTAACAAAAGAGCCGCGAAGAGAATCTTCACGGCTCTTTTTGTTTATGTTAATGAGCCTTTATTCTTCCTTCTGTGTAAACCGGGGAGCTACATTATTGTAAATCCAGGCAACCATTAAACCAATCAAAAATCCATCCAGGAAACCCCACAGAAAACCTACCAGACTGCCAATCGGGCTAATTGTATAACCACGGTACATCTTGCCAACCAGAAAAGTTTCTGGTGAATTTCCATCAAGGATTATCATCCACCACGTTACCGCAAACCAATTAATCCCCCAAACCAGGCCAGCTGCCAGAGCAAATGCTTTGATGTTTAGTTTCATTGATACCTCCCATGTGTAGGGTAATACTTCTTTATTATACAAGGAAATAACCCTTTAGCCTCAAATTTGAGATTTACGGGTCGGGTTGACTTATGGAAAGTGACCCTGTGATAAGAATATTCCATAACGAATGTGAAGGATGTCACATTGTCCTTCTTGACACATGGTGTAACATGGTAAAGTTGTCCGGTTTACACCTGCGTAGATTGTGATTTATTGAGCCATCAACTCAAATGCAGGAAGAAATTTATTTGTTGAAATGTTTAGGATCGGGAGTTCTTTAGATGAAAACATTGTTAATTTTAGGTGCTGGTACGGGCGGCACCATGGTAGCCAATAAAATGATCCATGAGTTGGATTCTCAGAAATGGGAGATCATTTTAGTTGATCGCGATGAAACGCATTATTATCAGCCGGGTTTATTGTTCATTCCCTTTGGAATTTATTCTTCCAGAGATGTTCAAAAACCCAAGAGAGATTTTATTCCCAACAGCGTCAAATTAATTCTATCCGATATTGAATTGATTGAACCCGATAAGAATAGAGTGACCTTAACCCGGGATAAACAGGTCATTTCCTATGATTATCTGGTAATTGCGACCGGGGCCCATATTCAACCTGGTGAAACAGAAGGATTACTGGACGGAGGGGGCTGGCGTAAAAACATCTTTGATTTTTACACTCCTGATGGGGCTGTGGATTTGGCCAGCTTCTTCAAATTCTGGAAAGGCGGCAGACTGGTGCTCAATGTTGCTGAAATGCCCATTAAATGCCCGGTTGCGCCCCTGGAATTTTTATTCCTGGCTGATTGGTTTTTCCACGAGAAAGGCATCCGGGACAAAGTCGAGATTGTTTATGCAACTCCACTGGATGGAGCTTTTACCAAGCCCCGGGCAGCCGATATATTGGGTGGCATGTTGGAAACCAAGAATATTATTATCGAGCCGAATTTCAATATCGGTGAAGTTGATAATAAGAAGCAAACAATTCGATCCTGGGATGAACGGGAAATTCCTTATGACCTGTTGATTACCATCCCTACCAATATGGGATCTGAAGTGATTGGAAAATCGGGCATGGGTGATGAATTAAATTATGTTCCGATCGACAAGCATACCCTGCAGGCAAATTCCTGGGAAAATGTCTGGGTGATCGGCGATGCTGGTAACGCGCCAACCTCAAAGGCTGGGTCGGTGGCGCACTTCATGCTGGATGTTTTAATTGAAAACATGCTGCGCCATATGGAAGGGCTAGAGCCGCTGCCAGATTTTGATGGCCATGCCAATTGTTTTATTGAGTCTGGTTTTGAGCAGGGCATTCTGATTGATTTTAACTACGATGTGGAACCATTGCCCGGTAAGTATCCTCTGCCAGGATTGGGACCATTTTCATTGTTGAAAGAATCTCCTGCAAATCACTGGGGCAAAATGATGTTCCGCTGGATGTACTGGAATATCTTGTTGAAAGGCGGCGAAATGCCTTTTGAATCCCAGATGACTATGGCTGGAAAGTGGAAGTGATCCATGAATAAAGATCTCGCCCTGCTTCACGATAAAGTTGATCAGCTGACTATTCAAATGCTGATCCTTACTGAACAAGCTGAACTTCAACAGCGCCGCAGTCAGGAATTTGATGAATTGAAAGCGGACTTAATTCCTATTGGAAACCAGCTTGTAAACCTGGCAATCACAGAATTGGAAGAAATAGGTGCCGAATTCTCATTGGAAGATTTGTTATTCCTCCTCAAACGAGTGCTTCGTAATACTCATTTGATCCTCACTATGATGGATAGATTTGAAGCCCTGATGGGGATAGCAGATGAAGTCGATCTGCTTGGCAAACAGGTATTTTCTGCTGCCGTGGAAGCCCTGGACCGCCTGGAACAAGGTGGTTTATTCGATCAGGCCAGAGATTTGTTTGATACCTTATCTCAAACAAGTACTCTGACTGATTTGAATGGAGCCCTCCTGGCTTTGCAGCTTCCTGCTGATGAAGAGTTTTCAGCTCCATCCCTGTTCTCACTCATGCGGGAACTTGTAAAACCAGAGACCAGGACTGGAATGTACCGCCTGCTAAAAGTATTACAGTCCCTGGGTACAACTACCCGGGATTAATAACTGATTAGTTTCAATAAAAGGAGACATATTATGCCCCAAGATATTCTAGATACCGTTGATTTCGATGACGATGGCTTTTTGGTAGATGAAGCTGCCTGGACCAAGGAAATTGGTCAGGCTATTGCTGAAGCACTCGAAGTTCAGCTTTCTGATCGACATTGGGCGGTGATTGACTTCGCCAGAGCTGATTTTGAAAGCAGCGGCGAACCCCCCACGCTGCGGCGCATTACCCAGCAAACCGATGTCAGCATGAAAGAGATGTATCAGTTATTCCCGGATGGACCGGCAAAACTTGCCGCCAATATCGCCGGGCTCAAAAAACCTACCGGCTGCATTTAGTTAAAGGAGATCAATATGGCAAAACCTTCCAAAGATTTACAAAAAAGTTCAGGAACAACCGGAAATCGAAAACTGGCTTTGATAGCATCCAAGGGGTCTCTGGATATGGCATATCCACCTCTTATCCTGGCTAACGCAGCTAGAATGAGTGGGATTGACGTGGAAATGTTCTTTACTTTCTGGGGATTGGACATCATCACCAAAAAGAAAATGAGCGGACTTACTGTGGCTACAGTTGGTAATCCCAACATGCACCCCTGGTTTGGAATTCCCACTCTGTTAGGTGCGATTCCCGGGATATCCGCTGCTGCCTCGTGGATGATGCGTGGTGAAATCAAGAAGCTGGGTTTCCCCCGTGTTCCAGAGTTCATGAAGCTTCTTGTGGATGCAGGAGCCAATATTTACGGTTGCAAAATGTCCATGGATATGATGAAATTGACCCAGGATGACCTGATTGAGGGAGCAACAGTCCTGGGTGCGATGGAGTTTATGGACATTACCGAAGGCGCTCAAATCGTTTTTGTGTAATTTCCCAGTTAAAATTAAAAACAGCCTCACAGTTTTCTTGGAGGCTGTTTTTTTATTAAATAATGGGGTTATTTTTCGACTTCTTCACCTGTTGTCGATGCCTGGTGGTATTTGCTGGGACTTTCGCCATCATGGAAACCGCACAGGATGATCAGTGCATTGGTGACGTTTTTCCCGGGATTGTGCCATTTATGCTCCTGTGCAGCAGAAAACAACAGCGCGTCGCCGGATTCAAGAGAATATGTGGTTTCTCCCACCTCGTAGGCGAGCTCACCCTGAAGACAAAATACAAATTCATGCCCTGAGTGTGCCATGGGAAATCTGCCGCTGCTGGTCCCTGCTTCCAGAGTGACCATAAAAGGCTCAACTGTGCCTTCAAACTGTTCCCCTCCTAAACCTTCCCACAATCCTCTATGTAAGGGAATGCGCTTCCTTTCGTTTGATTTGATCAGCACAACGTCCCGCTGTGAAGGAGTTTCTTCAAAAAAAGCCGTGACAGGAATCTCAAGGGCAGTAGAGATCTTGTAGAGGGTGCTGACAGATGGTGATGAAAGCCCCCTTTCAATTACACTTAAGGCATTTGCAGATAATCCACTTAAACGCCCAAGAGCTCGAATAGACAACCCCCGTTCTTCTCGTATTTTCTTTAATCTTTCACTGATATTCACAGAGCTTGCGTTTTGATCGTAAATATCCATATATCCTCTTTTATTTTTAATTGTCATGATTCTATCAAATATTTATTACTTTCTTATTGTTAGAACAATAGATGATGATTTTAGATGCGCCGAAAGTGTGATCCTGTTGGTCCAGAACATACAACTTTTAAAGCCGATAGACGTATATTGGGTAGAAAATTGAATATAGAAGATTAGGAGAGAATTTGATGACTAATGAATACAAGAAACTGCACCGATCTGTTGATGATCGAATGATCGCAGGTGTATGCGCTGGAATCGCCGATTATTTTGATATTGATCCTACCCTGGTTCGTTTGCTGTTTGTGCTGGGCTTTTTTGTCACAGGTAGCGGTCTGTTCTGGGTTTATGTGATTATGATGATCATTGTTCCAGAGTATGTGCCGGCGTCACATGATGTGATTACTACTGTCTCAGAAGATGTTCCGTCTGATAAATAATCATCGATAAATCCAATAAACGAAAAGAGCCTGGAAATTCCAGGCTCTTTTCGTTTATCCACCCGACACAGAGAATTATTACTCGATAAAGATTTCAACGTGTTCCTGATCTTCTTCATCAATCACATCTACGATCTTGCCGCTCAAATTTTCTGATAAAGCTTCCTTGATTGCCTCCATCATTTGTTCGTTTTCCATCTCGGGAATGAATTGTGCCGCAATATTTATACCCGCATCAATCAGTTTCATGGGCACGTTTACATTTACCTTGGCTTTTCCTGTGGACATATCTGTCACCCGAACGTGGAGCATTTGATTTGAAAGGGAGCGCCTGGCTGTTCTGTGGGGTTTATCACTTCTTTGTGATAATGCGGATAACAGCTGTGAGCCTTCTTCCGCGCTGATTTTCCCGTCATTGATCATTTTTAGGATTTTCATTCGTTCTTCACTGGTAACCATACTGATTTCTCCTCGTATTGGGTGATCAATCCTACCCGATATAGACTTCTACTTGTTCTCCGTCCTCATCATCACGGACATTTATGCTCAGGGGGAGATCTCCCGGGGAGTTATTACCCAGAGCCAGGATGACTTCATCAATTCCTGTGGTATCTAAACCGGGAATGAAACTTCCAAAAGTTCTGATAGTCCAGGCAAAGAATCGAATAGGGATTGGTAAACTGATGGCAATCCGTTTGGGGGTTTCACCCGGTTTTTGATGGATCCTGATATGGACCCAGAGGCCGGTTTTACTGTTCCATCCCAGCACCATTATTCCTACACCAATCAGGAATGGGAACCAGGCCAGAACAAAACCAACCCCCAATCCGTTTGCTGACCAGGCCCAGTACATCAGGGCGCCACCCAGGGTAGTAATACCGACTCCTAACCAAAAGGGAATTATCCACCAGTCCCTCCACTTCTTAAAATCTTCCCCTTCAAAATTCGGGGCAGGGAGTAGTGACTCCGATTCGCCTCCATTCATTTCCAGGGATGATTCAAGTTCTTCTTCCCAGGTTTCTCCAAGGGCTTCAATCAGGTTTAAACCTT
This sequence comes from uncultured Anaerolineales bacterium, assembly GCA_964448865.1. GTDB lineage: Bacteria > Chloroflexota > Anaerolineae > Anaerolineales > UBA11858 > B10-G9. Next base: position 33,878 of record CAYUXO010000013.1, on the reverse strand, counting down.
CCTGGGGACTGATCGTTCCCCGTTGGATCATTTCAAGTATTTCTAAACGCTCATCAGTTGGGCTCATCGCTTTTTCTTACCCTCCAATGCTTGTAACAAGTCATCCGCTTCTTCTGGGGATATTTTCTTTTCCTGAAGCATTTTCAGGATCAACATGCGTTCTTCCGCTGACACAGTCTTTTTTTGTTCCTGCTTGGCGAGGAATTCACTTACATCAAATCCCTTAGTTTTTGATTTGAATTTGAGGGCTTTCTTGCGAGCCTGGGCAATTTTCTTTTCGACCTTAGCCTGGGCTTTTACAGCGGCAATTTCAGCTTTCTGGATGGCCAAGCGGCTGCTATCTTCGATTTGGGCAGTGATTTTTTGGAGGTTTTCTTCTGATATGCCCATGGAATCCAAAGATTCCGATAATCCGGAAAGAGATTCCCTTAGATCTTCTTCAAGGCGTCCCAATTGGTTCTTGATTTGTTCGGCAGTTTGAGCAGAAAAATCTACCGCAAGATTTTCTAGCTCATCTGCGTTGATCTTGATGTTTTTAAGCCAGGTAAAATCATCTCCTGTAAAAAATACTTTTCCTCCGGCTGAAAGCATTAAGGCAGGGCCGCCTTCGCCTAATTGCCGGGAAAAATCTTTTTCCTTGAGTTTTTGATCGATATCTCCAATAATGACTGTGATATCTTCTTTTCCACTGTGGATGGATAAGTCTGCAGAGCTTTCGTCAGGAATAGAGGCCGAGATATCACCTCCTGCTTTTACCTGGTAAGCTTGCCATGGTACAGGGTGGAAGCTGAGACTAGCCTCACCTCCGGTGATGACCTCGATCCCTCCGCCCACTTTTTCCAGGTGAACATCACCCCCCACTTGCTGAAGTGAAATTTGTCCCTGGATATTATCTACCAGTGCATCTCCACCGGTGGTCTCTATCAATAAATCTCCCTGGACCCGGCTAGCGATTAAATCCCCGCCAACCGATCCGATTTTCGCTGAATCGATATCAATCAAGCTCAAATCTCTCCCAATAGTGGAAATCTCGAGTTTGCCCCTGATCCCCCGGATGGACCCATCACCGCCAACGGCCTCAATAACGATTTCGAGCGAGTGAGGAACATGGATGATAGCGTCATTTGCAAATGCCAAATTGAGCTGTGTTTTCTTTTTCTTGACCTCATCCTGGTCCGATAACTCCTTGATCCGGATCTCGTCTCTGTTCCAACCCGTTAGAAAAAGGCTGCCCCCGCTGACCACTTCAATTTTTTTGAGGTCTTCTTTAGGAATTATGCGTTCAGCCATGTTATTTTTCCTCGTTCTTGAGCTGTTTCATGGCGTCTTCATAATTGATTTTGCCCTCATCTAGATCATTCAGAATTTGCTGGCGTTCCTTATCCGATAATACTGACAGGCCTTCCTCGCCTCCAGGTTCATAACCTAATGCCCGTATAACTTCATGTAGTTTCTTGCGAATCGTGGGATAAGAAACTTTGAGCTCTTTTTCCATGTGTTTGATCTTGCCTTCCAGACGGACAAAATTTTCCACAAAATCCATTTGTTCCGGTGTGAGTTGGGAAAATGTCCGGGAAGAGAACCGGCCGTTAATTGTGGTGTCGCAGTCCCGGCAGCTAATTTGGGTGACAATAATTTTGCCCTGGCAAATGGGACATTGTGATGGTAATGGATGCATTATTTTCTCCTTATTATGACTTAGCGTGATTAGTGGGCGGTCTGGACGCGACTGATCAGATGCTGACCGGATTGGATCAACAATTTACCAAGCGCATTGACAATCCGGCTAAAAACGGGATTGGGTTTTTCCAGAGATTTCACTAAGCGGTATTTTTCTGCCTGATTGTGAAGTTCAGTTCGACGAGTATGGAATTCCACTAAATTTGTTGTAAACATTTATATATCAGATTAAAAGCTGTTGAATGATGCCCTTAAATTTAGAGAGCAGCCCGCGAATATGTTAGCAGCTGCTGACCGGAATTGACCAGTAATCTACCAACAACGTTGACAAACCGGGAAAGCAGGGGGTTGGGCTGTTCGAATGATTTCACCAGGCGATAATTTTCAGCCTGAATGTGAAGTTCGTTTTGTTTGATTTTATATTCCGCTAAACTTGTTGTAAACATCTTAATCTCCTGTTTAGGAAAGTGAATATTGCTTACAGTATATCAAAAAAGTTTAGAATGTCAAGGGGAAATATAAGAAAAATTAAAGAATACATTAATAATATTAATATTTCTGGGCAAAACGGCTGTTTTGGGAGAGATAACTCCAGATTCAGTAAAAAAATATCCTTGCAGGATTGCCCGGCAAAGGTATTTTTGCAATTTAAATGAAAATTACTTTGAATATATCAGGGAACAGGAGTTGGTGCGTTTATTAAACTTTTCTGTTCAGCATCGACGCTAGCTGTAACAGTTTCCGTAAAGCGGATTAACGTTCCCAGGTATTCTGCGGGACCTTCCTGCGGAATCCAACCATTCATTACAAAGGGCAGCACGCCAGCTGCCGGGATCCATTCCCCATTATATTTCCGGGCGATGTGAATATGTGATCCTGTGCTCTCTCCACCTTCGCAGGATGGATGACCGATCATATCGCCAGCTTCAACCAGGGTTCCAACTCTAACTTTATGCTGGGTTTCCAGATGGAGATATAAGATAACCCAGCCTGTGCGGTGGTCTCCATCACCATCCAAATCCAACTCGACCAACCCTAGTTCAGAGCGGGCGATGATTCCCGGCGCAACTGCCACTGCCCATTCCGATGTGATCTCGCATCCACTCTCAGCGCTTGGGGGAGCAAAATCAAGGGCAGCCCAGGGATCACCCTGGCCCCAACCGGTATGAGGACCTCCGGTAAATGCCCAAGTTTTTCCACTTTCAAAGGGCAGGACAAAGGTTGGCTGCCGTAAACTGCCTGGAATGTGTGGGTCACAGCTCCAGGGATCACCAAACAGCCTCAGATAGGTTAAGAGGAATCCCTCGGGGCTGATGGTATGGTTATAATCTTCCCTGGATTCAAGCCGGGAAAAATAGTACTGCAGTCCAACGGTGGCGGCATTTTGCCAGGGATCTGGATGTTCAATAGTTCGATCAATGAATTCCAGAGTGTCTATATGGTTGGTTAGCCAACCATAATAACCCTGATTGAGCGTATTAGCAGCCCAGACAAGTTGAATATAAAGACCATGATAACCAGTTTCTTCATATCCAAGTGGGTATCCTTCCAGTAGATCTTCAGGAGGATTTGGATTGCTCAACGCGCTAAGCTGATACTCAAGAACTGCCAGGAGGATTTTTGGACTGATGCTGAAACTGTTAGAGATATAGGAAATAATTTCTGCTCCTGACCGGGTTTCTTCAGCGGCAAACTGATGATAATTATTAAACCAGCCTGGCTGAGATTCTATATATTGATTGATATCGAAGTTTTCCTGGGAGGGGCCGTTGATAAATGTGCAGTTAGGAAGAATTTGAAACTGGGACCCCCATAGGGCTTCATAATAAATCGGGATGACCATGGGCAATCCGGGAGGTAAAGTGGTGGCATCCTCCGGGATGATGGGATTTTCAGCGAGGATTTCCTCTTTGGTGGTATTAAATCGATATGCCAGATTGGAGAGGTTATCACCAGATTGAGCAGTATAGGCAACTTTTTCACCTGGGGAATAGACGGGTCTCTCAGTAAAGGAGATTGGAGGGAAGACGTCAGTGGCAGTGGCTTCTACCGGAGGGGTATTTTCACTTGAGGGAATTTGAGGAAGGCAAGCTGAGAGCAGGACAACCAGCATCCAGCTGCTGCGAGTGAGGCATAAAAAGCATTTATAAGTGAGATCCTGGGGGCGGGACATAGGCCTCTATTTTACCGCTTAATCTGGCTGCCCGGGGCGCTGAACGGGCTGGCTACCACGATATTATTTCCCGGTTTAGTCAAACTGCCTTTATAGGGAGCTGATCCGTTATGAACGGTCCAACCACTGAGTACAAAGGGGATTGGTCCATCAGCGGTCATCCATTCTCCATTATACTTTCGGGCCATGTGTACATGGGTGCCGGTGGAGATTCCACCCTCGCATGATGGGTGTCCCAGGCGATCTCCCATGCGAACTTCATCTCCTTTATTTACCAGGCGGCCATCCGTTGCAATATGCAGGTATAACAATACCCATCCGGAATGTTCGTTATCGATAAAATCCAGATTTATAACAACCAGGCCATTTTCAGCCCGGACTACCAACCCGGGCGCAGACGCTGTCACATAGGCGTATGATTTGGAGCATTCTCCCTTGAAACCAGATGGTGCAAAATCAATAGCCGACAGAGAACCTTCCCGTTCCCAGGCGCCATGGGGACCCCCGGTATAATTCCAGACTGATCCAGCCAAAAAAGGAAGCTGCAGGTCTGGCTGGTTCAGATCGTGAGAAAAGAGGGGTTCGTATTTTGTTCTGCTTTCAGGTGATCCAAACATCTCCTCGTAGGTTGTTATGAAACCGGTATCATCATCCAGCGCCTGGATCCATTTATCGCTATCAAAGGTTTGCGAGAAATAATATTGCAGTGCCACGGTTCCGGCGTTAAGGCTGGGTTCAATCCTGGCTGTTACCTCGCTGGTTGGATGTTGCGAATTTTCCAGGAAGATCTCGGTTAATCTGCCTTCTCGCCAGCCGTAATAACCGATGGAGAGCTGATTTACAGCCCAGCGAAGTTGGTTAACCAAGCCTTTATCATCGTAGTTTATATATCCAAGAGGGTATTTCAGCTGAGCCACGTTTTGAGGTTGACCATAAACCCAGTGGCTCTGGTATTCCAATAGTGCCAGGAGCAGGAATGGATTCAGGGAATTATTCTGAGCGATCTCCCTGACTATTTCACCACCATGGGTGAGTGAAGAATGTTCATATTCCCTTGTTTCACTGAGATAACCTCCTGCCTGGTTGACAAAATCAACCACATCTCCAGGAAAATCGGAATCAGTGATTGCTCGTGAGTAAACAAACTCACTATCTGGAAGCAGATGGGTTTCAGCCGTAGTATTGATAAGTACCTGGGGGATGACCAGAAGAGTGCCCGGATTAATGAATGAAAATTCGGGGATATCCTCATTAGATTTAATCTGATCCTTACTAACTCCAAAGTGGGTGGCCACCACATCCAGGGTATCCCCCGCCTGGGCATGATAGACAATTGGCTCGCGCTGCACGTCGGGCGTGGGAACCAAGGTTTCTGTGGGTGGAATATAAAGTGTGGGTGTGGGGTTAATTTCAGAGTTCTGAGTGACAGTTGGTTGAATTGTTGGTTCTGAGGTAGGTTCCACAAAGGGAGTTTCCGGAGTCGCAGTAAAGCCCATAGGGGGAACAAATATTGGGGGCGTTTTTTGATAAAAACTGCACCCGACGAGGGAAAATGCCAGTAGAACTATGATGAGTCTTTTCACTGTTTTCTACCGTTCAATGCGATTAAAATTAGTTTTTGTGTCCTCGGCCCGGATAGTTTGATCACCCCGCACCATCAAGCCTTGATATGCGTATCCCAATCCCTGGGTTATCCAACCATCTAAATTAAATGGTAGATCTTGGTCAGCAGGGATCCACTCCCCATTATACCGCCGGGCAATATGCAGATGGGTTCCGGTTGAAATCCCGCCTTCACAGGAAGGATGACCTATTTTATCGCCAGCCTGCAATCTGGTGCCAAATTCAACCCGGTCCCGGGGGTCGATATGCATATACAAGATAGACCAGCCAGCCTGGTCATAAGGATCCCCGTCAATACTCTGAACTACCGCACCATGGTCTGAGCGGGTGATAATTCCATCAGCAACTGCCACAACCCACTCATCGCTGGGCTGACATCCCTGGTCTTTTGCCAGGGGAGCAAAATCAATTGCCGCCCAGGCTGACCCAGTATCCCATCCTCCATGAGGGCCACCGGAATACAACCAAGTAACGCCATCTTCAAATGGCAGCTGCAGCTGAGGCTGGGTTAAATCACCCGGTATCAGGGGTGTGAACGTAAAATCAAAGGGGTAGCCAAATAAATTGATGTAAGTAATTACAAAGCCGTACTCTGTTACAACTGGAGTCCATTCCTGGAGCGGAAGTAATTGTGCAAACAGGTTCTGAACACCCGCAGTGCCCGCATTGATCGTAGGATCGATGGGTACATTGATCCCATCTTTAAGAGTCCAGCTTCCGATGCCTTTCACCTTCCAGAGATAATATCCCCGGTTGAGTTCATCAGCTGCCCAGGCAAGTTGATAAAATAATCCTTCATATCCGAATTCACGGTAACCCAGTGGATAGGGATTATCTTGATTGTCCTTTGAACTCAGCCAACCCGATTGATGTTCAATGACTGCTAAAAGCAGGCGGGGATTCACAGAATAATCCTGGGATATCCGCGAAATAATTTCTCCAGAACTAAGTTCTTCACCATTTACCTCAACCTGATATTCTTTTAAGAAACCTGGCTGATTATTGATAAACGAGTCAATCTGAAATCTAACTGTATAAGGACTGCGAATTAATTCCGAATCAGGAATAATTTTGTAGGAAGGTCCAGTCTCGCTGGTTTTCGGTGCGGGAAGCAGCAACTGCTGGCCTGTATAGATCAAACTTGGATTTGTAATTTGGTTGGCATCGATGATTTGCTCAGGAAGTATATTATATCGGTGAGCAATTGATTTCACAGTATCACCCCATTGGACCGAATAATATATATCTTCGGTTCTCAATGTAGGCAGCGGGATGGGTTCACTAGGAGTGGGTGTGTAGATTGGCTGATCTGGAATTCTGGTGGGGGGAATAAAGGGGTCAATAGTAGCTGTAAGTTCCTGACCAGACCCTACTTTTGAAAAATTGATATATGGAGCAGTATGGGCCTGACGGGTACAGGCACCTATTAGAGTTGCCAGAAATAGCAGAATCAATCTTTTTGAGTTTGATATCATACTGGGTACATTTTACCTTTAACAAGGGGTACTATACCCCTGAAATCGAATATATTTAAATAATTGCAAGAAAAATGCCATAAAACAGCTTGATATGAACTGGAAATGAATACTATAAGTAGTGGAAGTTGATTTTTCCTGATCTTATTTGGGTGATCCTTGATTTTTTATGTTTCAGATAGAGCTTTACTGATTACATGGTTTCGCTTATGATTATGAAAATACTGCTGTGACAGCTGGCAGAAAACAAATATTAAGAGATTGTATCGCGATGAAAGCACTCATTATATCTGACATTCATGGGAATCGAACTGCTCTCGAAGCGGTATTGGAAGATGCGGGTAAAGTAGATGCTGTGTGGTGTCTGGGAGATATTATCGGTTATGGTCCTGATCCGAACGATTGTGTTGCCATTATCCGGGATTTACCCAATCTGATTTGTTTACGTGGAAATCATGACAGCGCAGTGATTGGACTGACTGAATCTGGCAAATTTAACAATGCTGCTCAAAACGTGTTGGAGTGGACCAAAGATCAGCTGAACCCGGTACACCGGCAGTACCTGCAAAGTCTTTCTCCCCAGGCGATAATTGATGATGTCACCCTGGCCCATGGCAGTCCCAGGGACCCAGTCTGGGAGTACATTATGGATGTTTATACTGCCACAGCCAATTTTGAATACTTTGAAACCAACTATTGTTTTGTAGGCCATTCTCATCTTCCAGTTCTGTATTACCTCAAGAACGGCAAGGATTTGGCAAATGTGTCCTTTGTATACCCGGGTGACACTGCCAGGCTGCCGGAAAAAAGCATAGTTAATCCGGGATCAGTTGGCCAACCCAGGGATCACGATTCCCGGGCAGCCTATACTATTTTTGATACAAAAGAAAAAACCTGGTCGCAGCATCGAGCTTCTTATGCAATTGAGGATGTTCAGGAAAGAATGACCAGGGCTGGATTGCCGGTTGAATATATCCAGCGTCTTGATTTGGGCTGGTAGGGAACTTTTTAGTTTCAATCACCGTCATAAGAATGAAATAGGTAAACATAAAGGAGAATTAATTATGAGTAAAAAAATGATTATCCTGTCCGTACTTGCCATTCTATTGACATCCTGTGCTGGAGATCCGATTTTTAGCTCCAAAGGAATAGCTGAAGCAGGAGTACCGCTGGCTTATGATGCGGCTGAGTCTGTTTATTGGGAATCCGATGAAGTTGCTTCGAACAGAAGCACTGGTGAAGGATTAAAAACTCAGGAAACCCAAACCCGACTGGTAATCAAGAATGCATCCCTGTCTATAGTGGTTGAACAGCCTGGTGAGACCATGGATTCAATCAGTAAACTTGCCGGGGATCTGGGAGGATTCGTGGTTTCGTCCAATCTGTATCGCATTCAGGTTGATGGAGGGCTGGAAGTACCACAGGCAAATATCACCATTCGTGTCCCATCTGAAACATTGGATCAAGCTCTGGAAGTTATCAAATCCGGCGCCGGTCAGATTCTCAATGAAAATATCTCTGGACAGGATGTTACCCAGGAATATACCGACCTGGAATCCAGGTTAAGGAATCTTGAGAGAGCTGAGCAGCAGTTGACAGCTATTATGGAGCAGGCCTGGGAAACCGAGGATGTGCTGAGTGTGTACAACCGGTTGGTTGAGGTGCAAGAGCAGATTGAATTGATCAAAGGTCAGATGAAGTATTATGAACAATCTGCCGCGTTATCTGCAATATCAGTCAATATTCAAGCCAATGAAGCTGTCCAGCCCTTAAAAATCGGGAACTGGCAGCCTGTTGGAGTTGCCAAGCGGGCAATTCAAGCCCTGATCAACACGCTTGAATTCATCGCTAATCTGCTGATTTGGATTGGTCTCTACATTCTGCCGGTAGGTTTAATTCTGTACTTCCCAGGTCGCTGGGTTTGGAAAGGAACTAAGAAGTTAGCGGCTCGCAGAAAAGCTAAAAAGGAACAGAAGAAAGCTGCCAAAGAAGCCAAAGAAGCCTAAATTTACTTGAATAACCCAATCTAAAAAGCCTGGTTTTCAATTTGAAAACCAGGCTTTGTTATAAATATTTCTATTACAGGTAAAAATCATTCAAGCCCATTATTTCAAGAACAACCTTCCTGGAATAAATCCTGTATAATTTACTCCAAATGAAGTCACTACTGAATGAAACACGGGAACTTGTTGGAATAAATCTCTCACCCCACCAGCTGTCTCTTCTGGAGGCATATAAAGAGGAGCTGGATGACTGGAATGAGCGTTTTAGCCTGACAGCCATCAACCAACCCGAAAAGATTCGCGTGAAACATTTCCTGGATTCATTCAGTCCTTGGCTGGTTATGAAAGACACAATTGTAAACCGGCTGATCGATATTGGCACAGGGGCAGGATTCCCCGGGATCCCATTAAAGATCATTCTTCCGGATAGTGAAGTTGTGCTGGTAGATTCTGTTCATAAAAAAACAGATTTTTGTCAGCATATCATTGACAAACTTGATCTCAAAGGCATTGTAGTCATTCATGATCGGGTGGAACGATTGGCAAGGGAGAAGGATTTTCGGGAGAGTTTTGATTGGGCGGTTGCGAGGGCTGTTGCCCACCTGAATACACTGAGTGAATATATGTTGCCATTTGTGAAAATCGGGGGAAATATGCTGGCAATGAAGGGAGACCAGGGTCCCAAAGAAGCTCAACAAGCACATCAGGCGGTTCATCTGCTGGGTGGAGAACTGTCCCAGATCCAGCGCCTTACCCTGCCCGGGGTAACTGAAGATCGTTATTTGATCACTATTGAGAAGAAAGCTTCCACGCCTGAAAAATATCCCCGACGTGTGGGAGTACCTATTAAAAGACCTCTAGGCCATTAAATTAGTTTGCCGCCGCTGATCTTCCACCTACCGGCTGATTGTTGGAAATCCTCTGAGAACAAATTAAGATGGGTTGTTGTTAACAGGCTTTGTTCAGTCTGTGTCAGTCGGTTCAATAAATCCTGCCTGCGAAGATCGTCCAGTTCAGCCAGGACTTCATCCAGAAGCAGTACTGGCCAAACCCCATTTTTTTCCTTCAACCAGTTAACCTCTGCTAATTTCAGAGCCATCAGGGCAGTTCTTAATTGTCCCCTGGATCCGAAGTTTCCCAGATCAATCCCATTATTCACAAAACGAAGTTCATCTCTGTGGGGACCGACTGAAGTAACTCCCCGGGATATTTCCTCTGATCGCAAGGACAGTAATTTTTCACGGAAACCATTCTGAATTTCATCTAGATTTATCCCGGATCTGTCAGGTTGGGTATTCAGAGGCATTTGAATCTGGAGGGCAGGTGAATCGACCGGATCATAAGCGGGCATATAATTCATCCTGAGAATTTCTTCACCCCTGGTAAGCTCCAGGTGAATTGCCCCAGATAAACTCCCGAGATCCTTAACTGCCTGGATCCTGGCGTGAATTATGTAGGAGCCCGCCAGAGTAATTTTTTCATCCCAGTACGATAATTGATCTGGATCTCCAGAGCGCTCATTTAGCTGTTTTAATAAAGCGTTTCTCTGAGATAAGGCTTTACTATACTCGGTGACAGATTCTGTGTATAAAGGATCTACCTGACCCAGGGACAGATTCAGGAAGTGCCGCCGCCGTTGAGGGGAACCAGTGATAATTTGCAGCATGTGGGGTAGAAATAATACAGCATTAAAATGACCGATTGCCGCGTTTATTTTGATCTTGGTGCCGTCCAGCAGTACTTCCTTGCGAACGCTAGAATTTCCATTGACCTGAATATCACGGATAATCCTGATCTCCAGGCGATGATCTGAGCTCCCTATCCGGTATTCTCCGATAATCCGGCAGACAGCCAGATTGTTTTGCAGGGCAGAAAAATTGATCAGATCAATTGAATTGGACGCCTGAAAAGAATCCAGGGTAGAGAGGTAATAGACCGCTTCTAGCAGACTTGTTTTTCCCTGGGCGTTATCCCCAACCAGGATTAGGGAGTTACTGGGAACGTCCTGATCAAATCGGGAGAATATTCTAAAATCTGTTAGAGAGAGGTGTGTGAGAAACATGAGGATTAAATAGGATTGTATTCTTCGTCGGTTTCCCAGACAACAGGTGTGTGATCAGTAAAAAGGATTCCATTAAGATGATCGATCTCATGCTGAAAAATACGCGCAACCCAACCACTAAGTTGAAGTTTTATGTCCTCACCATAACGATCCTGGGCTTCAACAACGATCTCATGGGAGCGCTCCACTTCACCCATCAATCCCGGGATGGATAAACATCCTTCCGCGCCGACAACAGTCTCGCGCGAAAATCGTGTGATCTTCGGGTTTACGGCTACATATAAAATTGGGGGAATTTCTTCGTCCTCATCGCTGCCATATTCCACCAGGACCACCTGTTTGGATTCGTCGATCTGGGGAGCTGCTAAGCCAGCCCCAGAGTATTCACGCAGAGTTGTGATCAAGTCATCGACCAGGATCTGTAGATCTGATCCAAAATCGCTGACTTTTGCTGCCTTCTTTCGCAGAGCAGGGTGGGGAACATGGACAATTTCTCTAACTGGCATGGGATAATGCTCCACTTATTACCATTAAATTACAGCTCAGTTGTCTCTTCGTTCTGGGAGGTTGTGTTGTCAGTATTTTCTTCATGATAAGCCGCTAAAAATTCTACCATATCATCACGGCGCCGTTGAGATTCCAATATCTCTTTCTGTTTAATGACGGCGTTGTAGCGCTCAAAGATCTCATTCTGGACTGAAATAGGTTGAGCGACATACTCAAAATCCAACTGGATATCACCAACATTTATGGCGACAGTGCCATAATCAAACAATCTCTGGATGATGTTTTCGCGCCTGTAATCGAGACTGAGGATGTTCTCCAGAAGAGCTGACCGTTTGGTTTCTCTACCAAACGGTTTTCGATCCAGATCAATGACCTGATTATCAGTGATCTGAAAGCGGTCATTGGCCCAGTCTGCAAATGCATATGCCAAACCCAATAAACTGATAAACAAGAGGACTCCCACTACTGTAAGGGATGGAAATGAAATTAACTTTACCATACGTGCGAAGAAAGAAACTAGCATCGTAATAAAGAATAACCAGAGCCACCAGGAGTTTTTGATCAGGATAAAGACATGTTTCCGATAGTTGATCACTCCATTCAATTCATAGCGGGCGCGGAACAAATTAAGGAATTCCTGAAGGGGAGTGATTGTTTCAGTTAACTGAGGACCACCTTCCATATCAAGATCTGTATATTCAGCTTCGTCATCAAGCGGGGAAGATTCATCTCCCAGACCCAAACGATCCCGAATGACCTGATGGATATTTTCTTTATCGGTCAACCGACCCCTTTCCTGGGCAAGTTCACGGGACTCAGCTATCAAATCCACCAGCACTTCTGGATGGGCAACGTTGCGCATGGGGATATTTCCAGTATAGGTCCGGATGATGACATCTCCATATCCGAAGATGCGCTGCAATTGGTTGCTGGAGATATTTACGGAGAGGATAGATTGCAGTGGTACCTCCCGGCGCTGATCGTGTAGCCAGATCACTTTTTCGACCCAGGCTGCCCGATCACTGGTAACCAGATAAAAATCATTGCGCCAATCCAGCCATAACCAGACACTCCATAATCCCGAAATGATCAATATGATTGGAATGAAAACAACCAGGTTGAGTTTCAACAGCACAGCTCCAATTCCGGTCAGGAGCAAGAATAATAATGGAAGAATGATTTGAGTATAGAGAACATTGATATGTTTCCGATCAATATATCGGATATTCTCCTCATCTCCGATCCAGGGAAAATCAAAAGAATGCAGGATCTGGTCACTCATCCTCACAGCGGTCAGCCTGCTTTTAATGGATGGGAATGCCGATAATATTGCCAGGAATCCCCGTTTATTTACTGCAAGAATCTGTGTTTTTTCCCGGGCAACAGCAGTTTCATTTCGGGGCAGGTCTTTGTACAAATTTTTTTCGCCAAAATGCCCCGGAGCAGCAATAATTTTATGGTTACCATTTTCATCCGCCAAGATTAATCCCCCGGAAACAATCAAAAAGAAATTCCTTCCCGGAAATCCTGATCGATATAGAACTTCTCCCTCTTCCAGGTAGATGGGATTAAACAGGGGTAAAATCTGCCCGAGTTCATCATCAGTCAGATACCTGAAAAGAAAATGTTCGTGTAAGAATGAAAAGATTTCGTTTGATTCCATAAGCAATACCTGATTGAATTTTAACACAACACCGCTCTCACAGCCCCGGTCTACCTGTGGATCGTATCTTATCAGGAAAGACGTTAACAGCCGTTTGCTATGCCGTTAGGGTGCTGTCGAACGCTGGTAACAGTGATAGAATAGGGTAAATTTAATCTAAATGATTTAGGAGCAAGAAGTATGCCCATTAATTTCGGCACAGATGGCTGGCGAGCAGTAATATCAGATACATTTACATTTCATAATTTACGCTTGGTCACCCAGGCTATTGCTGATGCTATCCGCTCAGGTCATTGGCATACGAAAACCGTTCCAATAAATAAAACTGTTCAGAATCGGGTAGTTGTGGGTTTTGATACCAGATTTTTATCTGATCGATATGCCCGGGAAGTTGCCCGAGTAATGGCAGCCAACGGTTATACAGTCTATATCGCTCAGGCCGATTCCTCAACACCGTCAATCTCCTTCGCAGTAAAGAATCTAAAAGCAATTGCAGGCATTGTGATTACTGCCTCACACAATGCCCCCCGCTACAGTGGAGTGAAATTAAAAGCAGCCGAAGGATGTTCTGCTTCTCCAGAACAATCCCGAAGGGTTGAAATTTACCTGAATGACAATCAGGAGCGAGGCCGTGGACCAAATCTTATGGAATGGGATCAGGCTGTAGACAAAGGTTTAATCGTCAACTTTAATCCCATCCCGGATTATTATCAACATATTCGAACCCTGATAGATTTTGATGCGATTGCAGCCAATCCTCCCCGGGTGGTTGTTGACTCGATGCACGGGTCAGGCCGGGGGATGATCAAGGGCATTTTAATTGGAACAGGATGTGAGGTCACCGAAATTCGGGGTGAAATGAATCCTGGATTTGGAGGTGCGCATCCGGAACCAATTGGTTCTCACCTGGGAGCACTGGCAGGCGCGATCAGCACCGGGATGGGTGATCTGGGATTAGCCCTGGATGGTGATGGCGATAGGATCGGGGCTATGGACGAAAGATGCAATTTTGTTGATCCCCATAAAATTATGGCCCTTGCGTTGAAGTACCTTGTTGAGGAACGCGGTTTGAAGGGACCCGTTGTGAGAACCGTGTCAACAACCAGGATGATTGATCGTCTGGCGGCTATGTATGACCTGCCTGTATATGAGACGCCAGTAGGTTTTAATCACATAGCAGATTACATGATCTCAGAAGATGTTTTGATCGGTGGTGAAGAATCTGGCGGCATTTCTTTCCGGGGGAATATCCCTGAGGGGGACGGAGTTCTGATGGGATTGTTATTGATTGAAATGGTCGCTGTATATCAGAAATCACTCCATACCCTGGTAAATGAACTTCTGGAAGAAGTTGGCCCGGCATTTTATGAGCGTAAAGACCAGCGTTTGAAATATCCTATACAGAAAGATAAAATGGTCCAATCCTTAATCGAAAACAAACCCGCAAATATCGGGGGAATTAAGGTCAATGATTTGCTGACCATCGATGGTGTGAAATATATTATGGCTGATGATTCCTGGTTGTTAATACGCCCTTCGGGTACAGAACCCGTTTTACGAGTTTATGCCGAAGGTCGGAGCGTAGAGATGGTCAAATCTTTGTTGGGGTATGGTGAACAGATAGCTGATAGTATTACCTGATATCCAGGGCAATTAAACAGAAACAACCACAGCAATTTGGGAATATTTGCTGTGGTTGTTTTATTTCCACAATGTTTGACAGGGTGGGCGCCGGAGAGTTAGTTGGTGGATGCGCGCAATCGCCTGCTCAATATGATGATGACCATTAATATTCCTGCTACCAGGAATAAACCAGGCACGCCAAAATCATCAGCGAAGCCAGTATCAGGCAATGCCGTTGATGTGGGGATGGGCGTCGCGTCATCGCCTCCACCGGCCTGCTGAGTGAGCAAGGCTGCAACAGTTTCTGTGGCAGGATCCGGAGTGCCCTCAGGGGTATTGGTTGGTGCCAGCACGGGTGTAGAAGTGCTGCTTGGGGTCATAGTGGGTGTCACCGTAGGTGTTGATGTCGCAGTGAAGGTGGGCGTTAAGGTGATTTGTTTACCAACTGCAGTAAGCTGGGCTTCTTCTGCGACAGCAGTATTGGTAGCATTGATCTCGGCTACCTGGGTCTGCTGACCGGGCTCGCGGCCAGGCAGGTACAAGACAGCATACGCGGCGATTGCCAGTAAAGCAATCAGCAAGATACCGCCTAATACGCCGGCCACGATCAGGAATGTCCGATTGGAACCCCTGCTGGTAGAGATAGTCTCTTCGCTGCTTACGTCTTCGAAATCCAGATTATCAAAATCATTCATTCCCATAGTATTCTCTCCTCAATTTACCCTGTCATTTCTTCAGCAAATTGTTAATTCCTTATCACTTCATAATTTCCATGTTGGTGAGCGGTATGGTAGCCCTTCGATCGTTTGACAGGGACACTTCAGCAACCTTGGTTTCAATTCCATTTGGAAGTTTTTGTTTATGCGGCAGGATGTTTTCGATTTTTCCGATCTTATTTGCATCCGGCCCATTAATAATAATAACCTTTTTGCCAGTTCTGAGTGTTTCCACTTCGCTGGGTATTTCAGTTTCCGAGTGAGCTGTTTGAGATATGATTACCTCAGGAAAATTTCCCAGGAATGGATCTAACGCCTGGGCATTTAAGGTGATATTTCTATCTTTATTAGCCACCAGGATACCTTCTGCTGCCTTGTTCATGGGATAATTTCCAAATCCATCAATTACCAGGATCGGGAAATCAACCGATTTTGCCAGAGGAACTAAATCTGAAGAAATACTACCCAGAATTAGGCCCTTGATGGGGATAATGGCGGCAGCTTCTAGAGCTTCAGGGTTTTTACAGAAACCGGCAGTGATAATCACCGCTCTGAAACTGATGTTTAACTGTTCAGGAACGAGCTCTTGAAGCAAGTCATTGCTAACCGGTTGAACTACCCCATAAGTGATTTTTCCGTTTCCCCAGACTCCTTGAATAAGCGCGCCAGTGGTTTCAATGATTGCTCCCCGTTCAGGGATGATATTGGTGACTGTTCCATCCATGCCGGCTCGTAATTCGTATTCTGTTGAGGAAATTTCGTATAACACTTTGCCTTCCCCGGCAATTCTTATCTGGCCGGGATTTGGGGCACGGATAACCCGCTTGAACATCCCAACTGGTCCGGCAATTACATCTCCCTTTACGAGATCATCCCCTGACACACGCTGGAGCAGTTCATCTGCCCGAGCCGGAGTTACGTTTAATCCCTGAGCAATATCAAGCAAAACAAATTTGGGCGTGAGTGGTGCAACCACGATCACGTCTGTCGGTGCCACCTTCTGCATCCGGCGAACGAGCACATGACCATCAACCGGAAGAACTCGCTCCCGCTTGATGCTTGTCATACTATGGATTTGCTTAACTTTGCTTAACATAATATCCCGTAATTATAGTTCAGGTTTCCTGGCCATCATGATTATTCATACTTCTGGAAGGTTTTTCTCCAGGCCAAGTTCCTCTTCCTGTTTTTTTCTTGATCCTGATAAAACTGAAGCGGGCGGCCCCGAGTGTCGATAACGATGCCTAAAGCTCCACCAACAGCGGTTACTTTGCCAGCTTTTCCGGGTCCTCCCATGCCGATGTCAAATCGGTGCAGGGGGCGGATATGAAGAGATACCTTCTCTCCAAAATCTATCGGAAGTACAGTTAAGGTGCCGTATTTTATGTCACGGGTAATGGATCGTCCATCTTCCCGCAGAATTCGAATCCTTAATACCGTAATGCCCGGTCTGGTATAGCCTATTGGTGCAATTATTGTGCCTACATTCAGGAAGGTGTTTGATTCTACAACCTGGACTGTTAACAGGGGATTGATCTCTGCAATAGCTCCTAACCCTGGCAGTAAACCATTTTGATCGACCGCCAGAGTGGTCACACCAGTTGGTTGCAGGCCGTCAAGTAAGATCGACATTACCTGGGACAAATTTGGAGCCTTAGTTAAAATCCTTCCTGAGCCGATAATGGGTTCGACTGCAGGCATGAGAGATCCGCCTTTGCCAGATTTCCTTCGAAGGCTTGGAATAGTGTTTAATATGGCAATTCTTAAAGCTTGCTTGGCCAGAGCGATTTCAATTTCCAGGTGTTCTTCTAGCATAGGCAGTGATGCCGGGTAAGCAGATTTGTTATAAATATAATTCCTGATTTCCTTATCCGGCAAAGCAATTGGCATCCAGCGCTTGATTTCTTCCAGGGAACTCTTTTCAAGCACACCTGAAGCTCCTCCACCTACACCCAGGGATGGAAAGACCCGAAGGGTTTCCTCGCCGTTAAAGGCAGCAGCCAAAACTATTGAATCTGATCCGACATCAACTCCCATCACACCTTTTTCTGGTTCATATTTCTCGCTTAAGAATCGAATAACCCTGCCAAGAGCTGAGGCCGTAGACGAAAATTGCCCTTCAGTCCAGGACAAAACTTCTCTGATCCCTCCGGCTTGCTTCTTGCGGATATCCTTATAGATCTCATTGATCTGTTTCTGGGCAGGATGAAAATTTTCCTTGCCAAGAACCGGCTGGATATTGGGAGCGATCCGGAGTTTACTGATTTTATCAAGACCGTTTTTTACTTCATCTTGAAGCTTCTCGTTACCCGTATAAAGGATATGGGGTCTTTGGCTTTCATCAAGTAGAAAACTTGATAAACCAATGCTCTCCAGAATACTGAGTAGCGAGTGAGAGGCGCCATTATTGGTGCCACCGGTGATAATAATCAAATCCGGTCGTTTTCCAGTTAAGATATTGATTCTGTCCGAGGATGTATTTTTGTCGTTAAGAGAGATATCTGCGATGATCTTGGAGTAAGTAGTCCTGGCCAGGTGTTGAGCATTCTGAAGGGACACATTGTCAAGCAAGCCCACAGTTACAATAGAGATCGGATTGCCAGCTGACATGGTGGCAACCATAATATCCGTTCCCTGATTGTCCTTTGTGCTGGGAATGATCACCCCATCTTTTTCACTAAGGAAAGTACGACTTGTAATTGTTTGAAGTTCTTCCAGTGCCCGCCATATTCCTTCTGTGACATCAAAAAGCGGAGCACCAGCTGTAGTTGGAGAGCTTGAGGAAGCCAGAAAGCGGTATCTCCCGCTTACGACATCAAAGAATAATGCCCGCGTAAGAGTGCTTCCAATATCAATTGCTATGACGGACTTTGCTGAGACAGTATTTATATCCATATCTATTAAAATGATGAAAACATCTGAAAACCTATAGTATTGAGGAAATCCCAGATAAATGACAATCGCTCAACCAGGGCTGCCAGGGCAGATAAATAGACACCTGCATAAAGAGCTCCAAAAGTTATAGCCAGAAACACCTTTCCGATTTTGCTGATGGATTCAATGAAGGGCAGGCGTTCATCGGATTGACCGGGTATATCCTGGGTTCCAAAATGGAAATACAATAATGTGCTTATTGTTCCGATGACGATGATCAGGCCATTAATAGCCTGGTCCCACCGGCTGGTAGTGACAGTGTAGGCTGAGGGATCCACGCTGTTAATTGTTCCCAGGATCTGAGGGAATAAGGTACCAGTGATTGCCCCGCCTATTGCAGCTGCTGCTCCAATTCCCACCAGAATTGCCACAGACCAGTTTCCTGCTCTTCTGAGACGCGTAACTTTAAAGAATAAGAATAAACTGGGGACAAGTAGGATAATGGACAATAATCTCTCCCCTTGGGATCCATTAATCAGGGGCATGATCAGGCGCGGAATCAGAACATTGTTAATGGTAATTATTGCCACATAAGCAGCAGAGACGCCTATAAAAACATGAATGGCCAGCCGGAAAAATGGATTATCTCCCATTAGATAACTAAAAATCAAAATGGTCAAAAGAAAACCCACGGCCAGTCCGATAAATTCTGTAAGGTTGTTCATATCTTAATTACTTGATTTCTCCAATTTTCCTGGCTCGATGACGAGAGAATAATGATAATACGCCGTTGGCCAGGCCTCCAATAAATATTGTCCCCACGCTGATGATAATGCCGATATTAAAAGGGAGCCAGCGTTCATTGGCCAGGTTTGGTCTGCCAATCAAGTGTTCATAATTCATACTGTCAATTACTCCGGCCACATATCCTGTAAGTAACTGGGGAGATGAACGGAAGTAGGGTTGAATAAGGGGTTCTACCTGGGCGCTGACAACCATTGTCAGGGGCGTTTCTTCCAGGATTGTTCCGACCTGCTCAATCCAGGTTTTTGCTGTGTTGGGATCGTCTGTGATCACCAGGATCATCGCAAAGTCCTGGATTGAATTGACTTCAATAAGTGGTGGTGAGCCCCAGGCATTGCTTCCGTCAAAAGCCAGGGGAATGATCTTTTTGGGTGCGATAATAAAACTTAACAAACCCGCTGATTCACCGGGCAAATAACCGAGGTTGATATATTGTTGGGTATGGCGATAATCATGATCTCCCTGTGTATTTGCCAAAAAGTATTCTGCGAGCGCCGGGCCAGTTGGCACTGTCGATATGAAGGTCAGATACACTCCTTGTTCCATCAAGTGATCGACAACTCCAGCTGCAGCGGTATGGAGTTCACCTGCGGCAGCAGGCTGATAGTCGTGGGCAATTAATACTGGCTGACCATCGTATAAATTCTCAATTTCAATAAACATCGATCCATAGCCCGTTAAAGGGGACACCCTATTTCGCGGCGCGGGATTGTCGAAATTGCCGCCAAAAATAATTGCGCCAGCTGTAGTAACCAGCAAGATGATTGTTATCAACCACCGCAGCATTCGCTGGGTTTTAATTGGGGCTGCTTTTTGGATCGGTTTGGTCTTGCTTTCTTCTCCGATTAATCTTTTCAGCAGGTTCACGTAATCCTGTTGGGCTTTGTTTGCAACTAAATCGATGGGTTTTCTGTCGGCTTTGTCAGGATCCTGAACAATGTCTGCTTCGGCAGGGAGAACACTGGGTATGCCTGCCAGAGGACCGTAGTTTTCAATATAATCCTCGTCTTCAGATAACCCGGATGCATCAGTTGATTCAACGACAGGCCGCATAGCCTCGACCCAACCCGGCAAATCCCCCACGCTGAGTTCATCTTCAAAAGGAAGAATTTCTTCCGTTATTGATGCAGTTGTTAACCATTCCGGGAGATCATCAGTGAATAAATCGTCAATATATTCATCTTCTCCCTGAAAAGGATCAACAATTTTACTTGGAACACCTTCCTGATCCATACCGGCCAGAAACTGTAATTCATCAGGGATTTGCTCTGGTCTTCTTTCGCCTTCTGCCCAGGCCGGAAATTTTTTCGGCGTGGAAGGGTCTTCTTCGGGTTCCGGGGCGCCGTAGGACTCAGGAAGAGATATGTCTTCCGGAAGATTGTCAGTCACAAACTTCGGTTTATATTCATCATCAGTGAGATCTTTTCTGCGCAAAAACTCATTCAGCATTTCGTCATCTTCGTCAAGGTGCAGCCAGTCAGGCAGATCGCTGGCAGACGTCTCCTCCAATTCCCCTGGTTCCTCTTCTTCTATTTCAGGAGGTTCTTCGGCTGGTTTTTCTGACACGGTCAACCAGTCTGGAAAAGAAGAATCTTCCTCAACGAGATCTGCGCTCTTATTCAATCTCTTGATTTTCGTGAGCCAATCTGTTTGGGGTTTCTTGTCTTTCAGGACTGGATCGGTTTCTGGCGACGGATCTTCCCGGGAGTCTGGATCATGGAGCATATCCAACCAACCCGAGTCTTCCTCAAAATCTGTTGATTCAAAAGATGGCTTCACTTCCCCTTCCGTTTTCACTTCTTGCGGGGAGATATCGTCGGATGGTTGTCCGGGATCTAAAAAAGAATATGGCGATTCAAGATCTTCTGGAAGTTTATCCGGCGAATCTGGAATATCTGGCTGTGTTATATCCGGGGCTTGATCGTCAGTTTGACTGATTTGCTCAAGCCAGGGGTCTGGTGAACTTTCTTCATCCGCAGGTGTCTCAGTTCCCGGCTGGGGGGATTCATCCAGAGGCGGAACCTCGTCTGGTTTCTCGGGAGAAAACAAATCATCCAGGGGGAATTCATCCTTTTCGGATATTGAGGTAAGGGTTTCACTTTCACCCGGGGGGTCCTGGATTGGTTCTTGAGGAGTAATGATATCATCCAGATCGAATGGATCATCTGGTTCTTTTGCCTTGGAGACTGGTGCATCAGATTCAGGTTGAATCTCCAGATTGTCGGGAGGCAGGATCTCATCCAGGCGGAAAGCAGCATCTTCTGGTTCTTCCCGGGAGGGTTCCTGGATTTGAGGGGATTTTCCATCTGAATTTTCATCCGAGAACAGACTGTCCAGGCGGGACATCTCATCCCCTGACTCCAGATTTTGGGATCCTTCGGTCGTGAAAAAGTCATCTCTCAGGGAGGAATTGTCAGGAGAAATCCCATCCAGGTCTTTAATGGGACTGCCGCAAAAATCACAAGAACTGTGATCGTCAGAATTGAGCCTTCCGCAGGTTGGACACAGGATATCAGCCATCATTAGCCACCGTAGGGGCGGTCAGTGCCCATCAGGATCCTGATCCCTGTTGTAATCGTGCCAAGGGCGATACCCAGCAGTAGACCACGCGCACCGCCCAGGGCTGGAACTTGTAAGATCCAGTCTTTGATGGAATGCAGGAATGGCAGGGTTGCCGGAGGAATTGAAAAAGAGCCTAATAGAACCAATAAAATCACAAAGAAAAATGTTATTGAAAATAAATCCATTCTTTTTCTCAAGATACTGGCTGCTGCATAAGTAAGGCTGACCGCTGTGACAGCCAGTAAGGTGGTTTCTATGGGTAGTTGAATATAGGTAAAAACCCAATTAGTCATTTGGAAATTAGGTTTGCCTGCCACGTAAGTCTGAACCATATCGATTATCCCAACAACCAATGTAGCCAGAAGAGAGATTACCAGGATCAAACTATAACCGCTGGTTTCGCTTACTGCCCCCATTTTCTTAAAATGAACTTTAAGTAAATTGATAATGCCCACCAGTAGTGCAACAGCAGCCAGGACCAATCCGATTCGAAGGAGGATAAAGCGAATATTGGTAATCGAGGGGATAAAATATCCTGCCAGGACAATGATGCCAACGCCAATGGCAAATGCTGTTGAGACGGGAGATTTCAGTTTAATATTCACATCGACCCTGCCAAGATGTCTTCAATGAAGCTATCTATGCCCAAAATATTTAACAATACGCTTCCGAGAATGATCACAATGATGATCCACCGGATGACATCCTGAGCCGAGATGCTTGCTTGATGGATCTTGCCTGCTCCAAGATAGGCTCCGCCGGCAAAGAGTTCTTCTCCGATCAAGGGATCAGACGCCGAGGCATAAATGATAGCCTGGGCGGGAAGTTGGGCAGCTCCTGCAATGGTTGGGCTGCTCTGCCTTTCTCCGGCTGTGGTGAACCAGATTATCTCACTGCCAAACCATCCCGTATGGATATTCGCTGAAACATTGCTGTCCCGGATGGTTGAAAGGCTACCTACTGCATATGAAAAGGGGGTGACACCGATTAGTTCGCCAGAAGGGTTTCTGAGTTTATCCGTTACACTGATGGCTTTTGAAGTTCCCTGAATAGTATCCTGGGCCAAAATAGATATGACCGGGTCCCCCGTGGATGCAACTGGAGGGTGATCACAAACGGATGATTTTTCGATGATCTGTTTGAGAATACTTAAACCTGCCAGGGCAGAGGCCGATTCAGGACCAGTCATTCCCCCTCTGCCGAGAGAGATATGCAGTTGAGTGCCATCCTCAACCGCAACGTTGATTTCCTGATTGATTTTATCGTAGGTGGGAATTGGACGGATATTTCTTTTCTTAGAATCTTGATTAATGATTGAAAAAAAGATCATTAATCCAGTGAAAAGCACAATAACCACTATCCCTGTGAATCCTGTAGCGGACACAGATTATTCCTCCAAGTACGCTGCTGGCTCAAAGGATCTGAGAGCCTTGATAAATAGTGCGGTTTCTGAAGGATCTTCTAGAATCTTGGCGAATTCCTGAGACTGATCATCGGTAATGAAGGAGGACAAAACTGGTTGAGTGAGATATACCAGCTGGGCGCCAAGAATATTCATGGGACCCAGAGCTTCTAAAATGGTCGCCGTGAGATTCTGAAGCCGCAATTTATACAGCGTTTTGATCCATTTTTTCCAATTTTCTTGATTTCTCATAGTTCAGAATTAGTATAGCATAGTTTCAATTTTCAAGTCAGTCACAGCTCTCGACAAGATATGACTTATGGTATTCCCTTATATTTATTTCCTACACTGTTTCACCGAGGGAGTTAAAAGTAATGTATGATATAGAAATATAGTCTATGAGCTGGTTGTGGAGGAAATTATGCAGCCTGATTTAACTGAAGGTATCTTGGAACTAGTCCGCTTAACTGCAACAGATTTACCCCCTGATGTTGAGAAGAAATTGAGGGAATCACAGCAGAGCGAAGTTGATGGCTCTGCTGCCAGAGGTGCTCTTGATACGATCCTTAAAAACGTTGAAATGGCCCGTGAAAATTCAACTCCAATCTGTCAGGATACTGGTACGCCAATATTCTACGTGGCGTATCCAGAAGGATGGAGCACTAGAAAACTTAAAGCCCAGATCCAGGATGCTGTAAAGCAGGCAACCGGAAAATCTTACCTGAGGCCGAATTCAGTGAATACCCTCACTGGAAAAAACACCGGAGACAATAGTGGTGATGATTATTATCCCTCGATCCATTTCGTAGAAATTGAAGGCGACAACCTGGAAATCGACTTGATGTTAAAGGGAGGGGGCTGCGAAAATGTCAGCACACAATATAAGTTGCCTGATTCATCGCTGAAGGCAGGGAGAGATCTGGATGGCGTGAGGCGAGCTGCTCTGGACACAGTTGCCAAAGCCCAGGGGAGAGGTTGTGCGCCGGGCATATTAGGCATTGCAATTGGTGGTGACCGGGGTTCTTCTTATGCAGCAGCGAAAGAGGTTTTGCTGCGTCAACTGGACGATACTAACCCGGATGAAACCCTGATGAAGCTGGAGGAGCAAATCACCTCGCAGGCCAATCAACTTGACATCGGCCCCATGGGTTTCCGGGGAAAAACCACTGTTCTGGGAGCGAAGATTAAAAATCTCCACCGTTTGCCCGCAAGTTATTTTGTTTCAATTTCCTATATGTGCTGGGCTTACCGGCGCAGGAGCATGGTTTATAAGGGCGGCGAAATTTCCTACCAATAAATAACACTGAGATTTGATATAGAACCGAACAGCTAATATTAGTCTATTCGGTTCTTTTATTTTTCCTGGCGGAAATTGGTTATCGGGGCGGACAGGTATTTTATAATTCTCTGCTGCCAGAAGTTGCAGACCGTGATGAAATCGGACGAGTCTCGGGAAATGGCTGGGCAATAGGATTATTTCGAGGAATTGTTTGCCTGCTGATTGTACTGGTTCTGGTTACTGTATATGAAGGAACCTGGATTGTCCGTTTTTCATTAGTCATAACAGCGGTTTATTTTGCCGCCTTTGCGGCACCACTTTTTATCTGGTTCCAGGAAAGGGATGGTGATTCCTGACTTAAACCTGGTGAAAATATAATCTCGATTGCCTTTCAAAGACTCCGACATACGATCAGCATGGTTAAGGTTTACCGTGAATTCGTAAAATATATCATCGCGTTTTTGATCTATAACGATGGGATCCTGATGGCGATCAATTTTACAGCCATTTTTGGCGCGGTGGTTGGTTTATTCGTTGTTGAATCTGTTACCCACTTTTACATCATTGGAGGAGTTGCAGGCCTGGCGCTTTCATCTGTCCAGGCTGTAAGCAGGGCAATGGTTGGTGCTCTGTCTCCCCCCGGAAGGAGCGCCGAATTTTATGGTTTCTTTGCGGTAGCAGGTAGAACTTCATCCTTTATCGGCCCCACGATCTACGGCATAGTCGCAGCAGAGGCCGCCCTGTTCTTTGAAGCTCAGGGCAATCAGGCTTCGTTCTTATGGTTCAGGTTTCTGCCAGGGGGAGCTCCCTTTGTAGAACAACTGGGGCAGCGAGTGGCAATCTTGCCAGTCATCCTATTCCTGCTGGTGGGTTTGGTCTTGTTGTTGGGAGTAAACGAGAAGGACGCCAGAAATCAATTTATTGAGCCAACCTCCTGACCAGCTCACCCCTCAGGTAACTTTAAGGTGATCGTTGGAATAATTCTGGTATACCTTTTTCTGAATGATGTCCTGCAAACGATCCACAGCTCGATAGATATCACTGAAGCTGGTATATAGCGGGGCAATTCCCAAACGAATGTTATCAGGAGCTCTAAAATCTGGTATTACCCGCAGGCTAGTATCGTTCTTTTCTGGATTGATCAAAGCCTGGCAAATTCGATAAGCTTCACGATGCCTAAGTGAAACATGGGAACCCCGCTGGGTGGAATCCAGTGGGGACCCGATTTGAAATCCCAGGGGGATTAAGTTCTTCTCTGCCAGATAAATCAAGTATTCCGTTTGTCTTATGCTCTTTTCCCGGATGCGTTCAATCCCTGCTTCTTGTAATAATTCCAGGGCAGGCTCTATCCCTGCCATAGAAAGAATATGAGGGGTGCTGATCTGAAACCGTGATATCCCTATTGTTGGTGAAAAGTCCAACTTGAAAGCGAATGGATCCTGGTCGGCAAACCAGCCCCAGATGGGAGAGGATAATTTTTCCTGCAGATCTTTGCGAATATATAAAAAGGCCGGTGATCCGGGTCCGCCGTTCAGGTATTTATAAGTACAACCAACCGCCAGATCGGCTCCCCACTTGTTCAGCTCCAGTGGTACAGCGCCAATTGAATGGCTTAAATCCCATAAAGTGAGCGCCCCGGATTGGTGAGCAATGGCGGTGATCTTCTCGATGTCATACATGAAGGCGCTTTTAAAAGCAACCTGGGTGAGAGCTACCAGGGCAGTGTCTTTGCTGATAGCAGCTGCAACAGCGTCATCAGTGATGGATATTGAATTCTCCGACTTGATTATCTCCAAGTGGTGATGATTGCCTAGCAGGTCAATCACACCCTGGAAAATATATAGGTCTGTGGGAAAGTTGAATTCGTCGCTGACAACACCCCTTCTGCCCTGCTGGTATCTGAGTGCTGCGGCTGAAAGTTTAAACAAGTTTACTGATGTCGTATCACAGACTACTACCTCGTCTGGCTGAGCGCCGATCAGTTCTGCTAACCTGGCTCCCAGACTGGTTGGCTTTTCATACCAGCCTTCATTCCAGCCGCGGATCAGATTTTTGCCCCATTGGTTTTTAACCAGGTCCTGGATATGGGGGATGGTCTCTTTTGGAAGTCGGCCTAACGAATTGCCATCCAAATAGATCAGGTCTGGATCATCTATAACGAAACGTTCCCGGAAACCGGCCAGCGGATCCTCGTTGTCTAATTGCAGGGCAGAAACTTCCTCAGTAAATTTTTTCATGAGCTGTCCTAGGGATATGGGAATGAAATCTTGTGTTCTTCAATCTGCGAAATGCGAATAACGGCTTTCTACCAAACGCTGTTTGCCCTCTTCTAATAAATTGTCGGGAATGACTTTATAGGTCTCCCCCACATTTGGGTCTTGGGGTGTGTGGGGAGCTTCTCCATTTGTAATTAAAGTTAACCCTTCAGCCATCAATTCTCCGGCCAGAATGGCAATACGATAATTAATGCTTTCATAGCTATCGCGGCGATAAACTGGAAGCTGCCTTGAGACAATAATGTCGCCGATATCAATTCCTGGAACCACAAAGTGAGCGGTAGCACCTTGGGGTAAATCTTTGTATAATGCCCAGCCTACCGAAGCTGACCCGCGCAGCCAAGGGAGTAAGCCCGGATGTGAATTGACTGTGGATTGGCGCGGCACATCAAGGATTTTTGGTTTGATGATGCGCGTTCCGCCTAATACCAGCACGTCAGGTTTATCGGCTGCAAGCAATTCTTTGCAGGTGTCGTCGTTATGATTGGATACACAATATACCGGTATCTTCCTCCCAGAGATCAATTGAGTCAAACGTGGTGGCACTGGCTGACCTGCAATGCGCGTCAGGAATTTTTCGCGCTCAACATCACCCACATTGGACACCTCCTGGATGATCATGCTAGGAACCAGGTTGTTTTCCAACAGTATGCGCAGCATCTCCCGTCCATAGGGATGTTCTTCCAGTATCAAAAAAGCAAAGTGAAGGGACATGACAGCTTGCCTCTCTATTGACAGGTTCAGGTCAGACTACTTTTATGAAGCGGCGTTTACCAACTTGAAGGACGCCCGTTCCTAAAAATTCCGCGTGGGGATCTTCCAGAATTTGATCATCCAGGCGAACGGCTTTTTGTTTGATCAGGCGCCGGGCCTGGCTGCGGCTCTCGGTGAGTCCGCTTTCTTGAAGCACATCCAGGACAGATTGGCCTTTATTAAGTTTGTATTCATTCATCTCCTCGGGCTGGCCCTGCTCCTGGAAGACCCGTATAAATTCAGCTTCAGCTTTCTCTGCTGCCCCCTTTCCATGATAGATGGCGACAATTTCGAGAGCCAGTTTCATCTTGGCTTCTTTGGGGTGCAGGCTGCCGTTAGAGATCTTTTCTTCAAAGGCTTTAATCTCATCTGGGGTCCAGCGGGTTACCAGCCGACTGAAGATTCCCATGGCTTTATCCGGAATGCTCATTAATTTTCCATACATGTCTTTGGGATCGCCCGTGATGGCAATATGGTTGCCCAGAGACTTGCTCATCCTGATTTCACCGTCTGTACCCGGCAAAATAGACATAATAATAGCAATATTGGGTTTCTTCCCCAGGGCTGTCATCAGCTTCCGGGAAGCGGTGACTATATTAAATAATTGATCACTGCCCCCGACCTGGACATCAGCATCCAGGGTATAGGCATCATATCCCTGCATGAGGGCATAATAAAATTCGTGCAGGTAAATAGCTTCGTTCTTTTTAAATCGTTTGGCGAAGTTATCCCTGGTCAGGAACTGCCCCACTGTGAAATTTGAGCTCAAGTGGATCAGGTCTTCAAAGGTGAGTTTTGATAACCATTCTGCGTTGTGGCGGACAATGGTTTTTTTAAGATCCAGTATTTTGAAGCTTTGTTCAGCATAGGTCTGCCCGTTGTGGGCAACCTGCTCGGGGGACAGGCGGGGTCTCAGTTTGTCCTTGTCGGATGGATCACCTATCAAGGATGTGAAATCGCCTATCAAGAAAGTCACTTCGTGACCTAATTCCTGGAATTGACTTAGTTTGCGCATGGTTACGGTGTGACCAAGGTGCAAATCCGGAGCAGTTGGGTCATATCCGCAATAGACTTTGAGGGGGCGTTTTTCCTTTTCAGCTTCCAGCAGTCGTGTTTTTAATTCCGCTGCCATGGCTTCTTTTACCTGGGCATCACCATATTCGGCACCCTGCATCAGGTAAGCTACTTGCTGGTCAATGGTCATTTTTTTCTCAGCCATCAGGTTCTCCCTGTTCTAATCAGGCTACTACATAATAACACGCCCCCATAAGGGAGGGCGTGTTGAGAAGCACTGGCCTGTTGTTCGATCCAGCGCTTCTAAAGAGGATAATAATATCCAGTCAGATTTTGTGGTTTTTCACTGAACATTAATTGGATTATAACAAATAATTCAATGCATAAAGATATAGGACACGGTATCCTTTATAGCATGTACCCTTTAAACCGGACAAATAAATAGAACCCTCAGATGTTCCAATCGACCGTCCCTTCGATTGCACTCAGGACAGCCCCCGGGCGCTTTTGGCGTTATGTCCTCACCCGAGGACGGGTGAGGGAGCTCTGGTGGCAGGATTGGTAAATGGAGGTCGGAAGTTCTTGTCTTGAAAC
>CAYUXO010000013.1:0-4695 GCA_964448865.1 uncultured Anaerolineales bacterium | reverse complement strand
CCGTGTCCTGAAGATATTTTTACTTAATAACTTTTAATCCCAGTGTTACTTCTTCGCCTTCGAAACTTGAGGTTCCGCTGTACATGTCTTTTTCAGGATCGCCTTCATGCATTTCCAGGCTTAAGGTTTCTTCTTTGATGTAATCTTGATGGGCACCGATGGCATCCTTCAGCAGAGGAGACGCCTGGTAAACTAGTTTGATCCGATCGGCGATATCAAAATCCGCTTTTTTCCTGAAATCCTGAATGCGCCGGATGAGTTCCCGTGCCAATCCTTCTTTGCGCAGCTCTTGAGTTATTTCAGTTTCAATTGCGACGGTCAGAAAATTACTGTCAACAGTGGCATAACCTTCCGCAGCAACTGTGCTAATTAATAATTCGTCAGGGGTGAAAATGAAACCAGAATCGGTCGATATTTCTTTCCCGTCTTTTACCAATGCAGCAACATCATTTGGATCTAAACTTGATAAAGCTTCTTTTGCCTTTGGGAAATCAGATCCATATTTTGGTCCTAAAATTTTATTGTTTGGCAGAACGACATATTGAACAAGAGAACTTGCGTCCTGAATAAATTCCAACTCTTTTATATTCAGCTCGTCGAGGACGATGTCTATCAGCTCGGGCTCCAATTCCCCCCGTCCTTCTTTGACATGAACCAGTACCTGCGCCAATGGCTGCCGGACTTTTAGGCCGGCATTACTCCTGGCGCTCAAGCCCAGGCTGGCGGTTTCGCGGGCAAGCTTCATCTGTTCAATTAATTTAAGATCAATAGCCTCCTGGTCAACTTTTGGCCAGAGAGTGTGATGAATGCTTTCCCGGGCATCGGGATACAGTGATCTCACCAGGTTTTGATAGATTTGTTCGGTGAGGAAAGGAATTACCGGAGCCAGGAATCGGATCATCTTTACCAATACATGCCAAAGCGTTGCATAAGCTGTGTTCTTGTCCTGATCGGTTTCTGTCTTCCAGTAGCGCCTGCGGGAGCGGCGGACGTACCAGTTGCTCAAATCATCAAGCATCGACTCAAAAGCCTGGATAGCATTGTAGGCGTTAGAGTTTTCAAATTCTTTGCTTACCTGATCAATAGTTTGATTCAAGCGACCCAGGATCCAGCGATCCAGGGGATTTTGGCTCTCCGGTGTGGGTCCTTCAGGTGTATCCGGGTTAAACTTGTCCAGCGAAGGAGCCCAGCCATCGATCTCGGCATAGGTTGTGAAGAAGGAATACACATTCCAGAATGGAATAATAAAATGCCTGCGGGTCTCTTCAGCGCGATGGAATCCGAACAGCAGGTTGTTTTCAGGTTTTTGGGAGCAGTACAACCAGCGCATGACATCGACACCCATTTTATCCGCTGCTTCATTGAATTCAATCGAGTTGCCCCAGGATTTGTGCATCTCCCGGCCATCCTCGGCAAGTAAGCTGGCATAGCTGAAATTTTCCAGGAAAGGAGGAGAATTATCCAATACGGTGCCCATGGCCAGCAAACTGTAAAACCAGTTCCGGAACTGCCCCGGGAAAGATTCGCTGATCCAGTGGGCTGGATACCATTTCTCCCAGAATTCCGGATCCACCCGGTAGCTCAGGGTAGAGAAGGGCACAATACCTGCGTCAAGCCAGGGATTACCTACATCGGGGATGCGGGTCATTTTACCGCCGCATTTATCACAGGCGATGATGACCCCATCAATAAAGGGACGGTGAGGAGTATGCCCTTTGAGGTCTTCGTAACCTTCCACTGCCTTTTCTTCGAGTTCCTGGTCATCGCCGATCACATGGTAATGATCACATTCATCACAGGTCCAGATCGGCAGGGCCAGGCCCCAGTAGCGTTTTTTGGAAATCATCCAATCATGCATGTTCCGCAGCCAATCCAGCTCCCGGGCATGTCCAAAATCAGGTATCCAGCGGATTTGATCCACGACATCCATGATCTGGTAGCGCAGGCTGGCTTCCTTCTCTGCGGCAGTCAATTCTTCACGGGGTTTATCATAGTTTTCACCCATGCTAATGAACCATTCATCCACCAACCTGAAAACCAGTTCGGTTTTACAGCGCCAGCATGTCGGATAGCGGTGGGTGTAGTCTTCGATATGATAAAGGATGCCTTTTGCCTTCAGGTCCTCAAAGATCTCATTTGTTGTATCTGAGACATGTTTGCCAGTGAGCCAATCGAAACCTTCAATGAAATAACCTTCTTCATTCAGGGGAGCTATCCTGGGCAGAATTGTTTCAAATGACAGCTGGAAATCTTCAGCACCACAACCCGGAGCAATATGCACTATTCCTGTGCCTTCTTCTTCTCCAACCTCTTCCCAGAGGATTACCTGATGGGCTTCGACTGCGCTTTGTTCAACCCCTTCTTTGAGTTCCTTCAGCTCTGTCACGCCGCCCTGAGTTTGAGCAGCAGTCAGGTCATCAAACGGACCATCATAGGTCCAACCCTCCATTTCAGCACCCTTGAGTTCTTCGAGTACCTTATACTCACCCCGGAGCATGCCCAGGGTTCCTTTGGAGAGGTAAACGACATGGTCCTGTTCTCCCTCGGGCGCAGTGATTTTAACCTGGGCTTTGACATAGGTTAGCTCAGGACCAACAGCGGCAGCGACATTGGAAGTGAGAGTCCAGGGAGTGGTGGTCCAGATCAGCAGGGATTCACCCGGTTTGTCACGTAAAGGGAATCGCAGGGTCACGGAGCGGTGAGTGAGCTCTGCGTATCCGTCCGTGACAATCTCATGCTGGCTGATGGCGGTGGCGCAGCGGGGACACCAGGGCATGACATCTGCGCCCCGGTACAGCCAGCCGTTTTCCCAAGTCTTCTTGATGAACTTCCAGATCATGTAATTGTTTTCGTTGGAAAACGTAAAGTAGCTGCCGCCTAATTCCTGAAGGCCAAGACGGCCAATGATCTGCTCCACTGTATCCGTGATCTTGCCCTCTGGCCCCTGGACGGTCATTTCCTGGAGAGGATCCTCGAGCAGTTTTTCGGCCAGATCTCTCAGTAATTCAGGTTTATTCCAGTCCATCCAATAACCCAGGCGGATAGATTGTTCGGTCTGAACCGCGGCATATTCCAGGACACGCGCTTTGCATTCGCGCACAAATTTTGCCAATCCGTAACTTTCAATATCTTTTTTTGATTTAAACCCTTTTTCTTTTTCAACTTCTACCTCCACCCACAAACCCTGGCAGTCGAAACCGTTCTGATAGCGCAGTTCACGCCCTTTCATGGTCCAGAAACGGTTGAATAGGTCCTTATAGGTTCGACCCCAACCGTGATGAACTCCCATGGGATTATTGGCTGTGATCGGTCCATCAATAAACGACCAGGGTGGTTTGCCTTGGTGCAGTTTTCTCTGGGTATTAAAAGCATCAATATCCTCCCAGAATTGCAGAATTCGATGCTCCATATCAATAAAATCAATCTCGTTAGGCGCTTTCTTGATTGCCATACTGCCTCCTGAAATAAAAAAACTCTCATCCCATTCGGGACGAGAGTTATAAACTCACGCGATACCACCCGGTTTCCCGCAATCAAGCGGACACTCAGCGAGGACTCTCAATGATTGGTTTCAATGAGTATCGCCAATCTTGCGATTCAGCCTCCCACCCTGGTAACGGGGGTGAACCCGGATTCCCTACTTGCCACTGGCGTTCAGTTCACGGCTCCGAAAGGATTTTCAGACTGACTTTTCTGACCCGGCTTCCACCGATTCCGGGTTCGCTGGCAGACAGCCTCAGTCTTACTCGTTTTCATCTCTGCCTTTGGTGTTTTATTGGGCTGATTATGCCATAAAGCCCCCTGTCGGTCAACGGTGTGGGGGAAATTGTGGGGGAAATCATGGATAGGCAGGGATCAGCTGGCAGCACCTTCTGGTTCGGCTTCAACCTCATCTCCGTTAATATGGGCAAAACGGGCGGATGCCTTGAACTGAAGCCAGGCAAATATGGCAGCAGACAACATCATACTGATTCCACTGGCATACCAGACCCAATTTGGATTGTAGTTGTCCATTATTATACCGGCAGCGAGGGGACCGACCGCCGTTGGAATGATCCAGGAGAATCCATAAACAGCCATGTATCTTCCGCGCATATCATCCGGCGAAAGTTTTGCCACAATTGCCTGTCCTGTGGGGGATACCAGCATTTCTGCGATAGTGATGATCACCATGGCAATCACGAAGAAAATTGTCGTTGCCACAAAGCCGTACATGGTAAATCCAACAGCGTAGATCACCATTCCCCAGGCCATGATTTTCATCGGTGCAAATCGTTTGATCTTGCGAGTGATCCAGAACTGAAACAAGACAACCATGGCAGCATTAAGGCTTAGCAGGAAACCGTAACCTCGATCAGGAATTCCGTGCACATCTCGCAGGAAAACAGACAGAGTGGTATTCATCTGCATGTAAGCCAGGGCCATCAGCAGGGATGCGGCGATATAAACCACATAGATCCTATCTTTGGCGACCTGGAAATACCCTGATAAAACTTCTCCGATCGACTGTTCTTCCCCGGTTTTACCGTCCTTGTCAGGAACTGCTTCTGGTTTGGTCTCAGGAACATATAAGTAGAAAATAAATGCGGTGATTACACTGGTGATGACATCGATGATAAACAGCAGTGTGTAGGAACGGGTAGCAAGCAAACCTCCAATAGCGGGTCCGATGACAACAGCCAGATTGGCAATAAT
>CAYUXO010000012.1:42070-45351 GCA_964448865.1 uncultured Anaerolineales bacterium | reverse complement strand
TTACTCCTTACTATTTACTTCTTACTAATAACTGGGGGGCAGGGTACAGCTCCCGGAGGCCAAAAACTTCCGGGAGCTTACCATTTAACGGCATTTTGCTCCCCATTTGATTGACCGTCCTCTGTCAAGTTGTTATAATCTCCCTCACAAAAATATAATTAAAGGAGTATTTCGATGGAAAAAGCCGCTAAACCTCAGGATTCAGAAGAAAAGAAGCCCAGTTTCTTAGATCCCAAATTCAAATCCGGAAAAACCTATACTGTTAAGGCAGGAGATACTCTCTTAAAGATTGCCAAAAAATTCTATGGTGAAGATGCCGATTACCAGAAAATTTACGATGCTAACAAGGACCTGATCGGTTCGGACCCCGATATGATCAAAGTGGGCCAGGAATTAACCATTCCTCCCAAATAAGAATAAACAAATCTTTTTACTCGTATTCCGGGAGGAATAGGCATGTCCAGTAATATTGATCTCGTAAAAATATTTTCGGCTGTGGCGCAAACCATGGTCGAAAATAAGACCACTCTAAATGAAGCTGATGACTATAACAAGAATCATGGTGATAATATGGTGGATATTTTCACTATGATCACCGGCGCCATGAAAGAAGCCCCTCAGGGGAATGTTGCCAGCGGACTGAGCACTGCCAGTGAGCTGTTGGCCGGTGATAAGAAAAAGAGCGGTTCAGCTGACATGTATGCCAAAGGTCTGGCCCAGGCTGCGGAATATTTCAAGGATCAAGATCTGGATGCTTCACAGATGCTGCCGTTGCTGCAGACCATATTGGGTGGCGGAGAAGCCTCCGTTACCAAGGGCGCCGGCGGGCTGCTGGATTCTCTGGTGGGATCCATTGGCGGTGATGACGGCCTGGACCTGGGTGATATTCTCAGCGCCGGGGCTGCCTTCATGGAAGCCAAAGAATCCGGTGACAGCAATCTGGAAGCCGCTATGGATGCGGTGATCTCATCCAGCAAGATGGGAGAATCTCCCCATCGGGCTCAGTCCAGCAAACTGGTTGCCGATGTTCTGCTGAAAACCCTGATGGGTGGATTAAAATAATCCATTTCAATTCGTCATAAAAAAATCCCGCTCACTGCGGGATTTTTTGTTTAATATAGCTGGGGCAGCGAGTCAGCTGCCCAGATCGTTATTTACAGTTTGGGAATGACCAGTTCCATGCCGGGCTTAATCAGATCCGGATCATCGCCAATTAGGTCTTTGTTGGCTTCGTAGATATTCATATATTTGCCAGCATCGTTGTAGTACTTCTTTGCGATTCCACTGAGGGTGTCGCCGCTGACTACCACGTGTTTCTTGACCTCTTTAGCCTTCTTCATCAAATCTTTCTGTTTCAGAAGCATGTCGGCTTTGGCTTTATCAATGTCCACTTTGTGGGATTTTCCAGCCAGATCTTGTTTGCGGGCAGCAGTTTTTTTGGTTTCTTCTTCCTTTTTTCCAAATAATCCAAAGATACCTTTCTTCTCAGACATGAGTTCTCCTTGTATGTCTAGTTTGAACTAGGTAAACCTATTGTAACATGCCCTATCTTGGATATGGATTGGGTTAACATATAGAATTTCTTGCAGAAATGTGAGGGAATTTTTCTGTCATTGCGAGGAACCCTGAGCGAACATCGAGCACTTCGTTAAGCCTGTCCTGAGCGGAACGCAGTGAAATCAAAGGGCTCAGTATAAACTCCGTCGAGATGGCAGACGAAGGGTGACGCGGCAATCCCCCAATGGATTGGGAGGGAGTTGGGCTGTATCAAATCCCCCCCCGACTGCTCGAGCGGGAGCGCCAGCTCCCGTGGATGTCTATATCGGGAGAGCTGGCGCTCTCCCTCGAGCACTAATAGAAAATATCTGCTACCTGGCAAAAAAGATCGTCAGATCCAAATTCTGGGCGTTCTGGCAGTCGGTTTGTAGATCTACCTCACCGAAAACATCTGTTATCAAGTCGCCATAAACCTCTCCCGGGCTGCCGGCCGAGGCTTCCAGGCTGATCGAGGTTCCATCCTCTCCGGTCAGGTAAATGAGGCAGCTTCCGGATTCAACACTTAAGGTAACCGTAGAGGTCACCCTGACCCGGGACCAATCTTCATTGATTTCCACGCTGGTAGAATCAGTGCCATTGGCTTCGTTCATCCTGACCCGGACTTCTCCTGAATTTCCGCTGATTTTCTGGGTTGTCCGGTATCCGGTTCCGCAGGCAAGGGCGGTCAGGGCCAGGATCAGGATGGGTATTATGAGATTATATGTTTTTTTGGATCTGGCCATTTTCTGCTCCTTTTTCCAACTTCTAGACTTGTTATCTTTCCTCTTTTGGTCCGAACCAGGGATGGGATTATTTCATAAAGATTTGCGCGATCTTGGTAAACATTTGAAACTGCGAGATCAAATCGTTTTCGTTAGAATCATAGCTGCTCGGCAGGCTGAAATCAACTGTTAAGAAATCATCTCTTCCGGCAACATGAATGGGTGATTGGTCAGGTGTGAGATTTCTGAGATGGATCCCCCGCAGCATTTCTTTGACAGCAGTTTCGTCACTTCCAAAAACTACTACTTGATCCCCGAAACCCGGCTTATCGGGAAATTCGATCCTGGACAAACCCTGGTATTTTTCGGCCAGGGAGAGAACTTTATCCAGCAGTGCTTCCATCAATCCCCCCAACAGAGAATTGTTGTTGAAATCCGGCAGAGTAGAAAGTGAAAATCGGGGCAGTTCCAGTTCGCTGGAAATCATGCCGAATACTTCGGTTTGCATCTGGGTATCTTCACGGTTGGAATCGCTGATATTAAAAATGAACAGCTCTCGATCTGTTTCCTGTCGACTGAAGACCTCATCAATATATATTGCTTGTTGATCATGTCTCTTAAAGAGCTCCTCAATCCGACTGGTAAGCTGGGATGGAGGGACATTAAGTTCTTCGAAACCCATAGTTAGGGATTGATGGATCTTTTTGGCTGCGTTTATTCTATTTGTGCGGATCACCAGGTACAGAAATAATACGAATGCCAGGATAACCAGCAGGGCCAGTAATTCAAGTTTGAAATTCATCATACCTCTCCTCAAAACTCCTAAATAAACCAATGATTTCCCTGCCAGATCTCAACAGGATGTTACTATACGTTAATTATACGAATAAGTTGCAGAGATTTCAAATGGTATGATGGTCACTTACCTGGATATTTTCCCCCTTAATAATTCAACAGGCGATTTTGCAGCTTCCACATCTGTTTGTAATAACTGGGACTCGCAAGCAGTTCTTTTTCAGTTCC
>CAYUXO010000012.1:32831-41970 GCA_964448865.1 uncultured Anaerolineales bacterium | reverse complement strand
TGATGGATCTGGGCCTGGCGGGCAGCCTGGATGATTTCTTCCCGGGTTGCCCCTGGTTTACCAAGGGCGATGTTGGCACTGACGCTGTCATTAAACAGGTGTGAGGTTTGTGATACCACGCTGATGTTCTGCCTGATCTCATTTTGGTTCAAATCAGTCAGTGGTATTCCCTCATCTCCCAGGTTGATTTCACCCTGGTAATTACCCCAGAAGCGCAGCAGCAGGTTGCCCAGGGTCGATTTTCCAGATCCGCTGGGGCCGACCAGGGCCAGTATTTGTTTACTCTCCAGCTGAAAGTCCAGCCCGTCCAAGACCAATTGATCGTTTTCGGGATAGCTAAAGGAAAGCTTTTTGGCTTGAATGGAAAGGGATGTTGGGAACGATACAGCCTGGGCTGGGTCCACCACCTCTGGTTTGCTGTCCAGAACCTCAAGCAGGCGGGATCCGGCACTCACTGAACTGGATAAGGTTTCCATTGCCTGGGGCAGGGGTTGAACAGCCTCAAATGAGCTTAAAACCAGCAGTGCCAGGGCGGCCAGCATTACGCCCGGTATTTCACCAGATCTGACCAGGGGAATTGCCCCGATCAATACCAGCCACATGGCCAGGTTGCTGAACAGGATCAACAAGGCTCCATTCAATCCACTGATCCGGGCCAGCTGCAGCTGGGAGGTTTTATAAAGCCGGTCGTTACCCTCAAGCTGGTGGGTTTTTCTATTCGCTGCGCCAAAAACCAGCAAATCCGGCAG
Source organism: uncultured Anaerolineales bacterium (assembly GCA_964448865.1). Lineage (GTDB taxonomy): Bacteria > Chloroflexota > Anaerolineae > Anaerolineales > UBA11858 > B10-G9. The sequence goes on along the minus strand of CAYUXO010000012.1, from coordinate 41,221 downwards.
ACCCTGGATGAAGTTGGTCAAATTGCCCGTTAGCGTTGAACGAACTCTGACCAGATTCTGGCCTGGTTTACGGGCGAGAATTCGAACTAAGGCGGGCAGGCCAAGACCGCTCAACAAGAAAAATACTCCAGCGATCAGGGCCAATATTTCATTGTAGGGAAACAGGAAAATACAGGTGCCCAGCCCGATCAAGCCAGCTACCAGGGGAGGGGCAAGGGAACGGACATAAAAATCTTCCAGGGTTTTTATATCAGATATGATCCTGCTCAGCAGGTCCCCGGCCCGGTACTTCAGGGTTCGGGCTGGGGCGAGAGGAACGAGTGATTCGAAGAACCAAACCCGCAATTTAGTCACGATTTTAAATGTCAAATTATGGGAAACCAGCCGCTCAAAATAACGTCCGACTCCCCGTGTTATTCCAAAGAAACGAACTCCAACAATGGCAATCTGGAGAACAGCAATGCTGGGGTGGGTGGCAGCCGTGGAGATCAACCAGGCTGAAGCCACCATTAAACCCAGGCTGGAAAAAATGGTCAAAAACCCGAGAAATGCGGATAACAAAACCTCCCGCCAGTGGGGGCGGAAAAAGGACAGCAGGCGCCGGAGGACCGATAGTGAGTTTGATGGGGGGTCTTTTTCAACCAGTGGTTCTGTGATCGGTTGACCCTGAGCTTTCGAATGATCAGGGACAGCGAGACTGTGTGATGATGAGACTTCCTGTACATAGTCCAGACCGAAGTCAATTGACTGGCCATCTCTAAGAAATTCAGCAGCCGATCCAGTATAGGCCAGGACAAGATTTTTGTATTCACCGTCTAGGTCCATTAACTCCTGGTGAGTACCCTGCTCAACAACTGTACCTTCCTTGAGCACCAGGATCCGATCAGCTTGGTAAACAGTATTCAGGCGGTGGGCGATAGTGATCACGGTTCTTCCAGTCATCAGTTTCGCAGTTGCTTCCGCCAGCTGTGTTTCTGTTTGGGGATCAAGCTGGGAGGTCGGTTCATCCAGCAGCAGGATCGGGGCATCCTTCAGGAACGCACGGGCCAGGGCGAGGCGCTGGGCTTGCCCGCCGGAAAGGCGGGCCCCACCTTCGCCGATCAGCGTTTCGTAACCTTCTGGCAATGACTCGATAAACTCGGCGAGGTGGGCAGCGGAAGCCGCTGAAGCCACAGCGCCATCGTCTGCTTCCGGTCTGGCCAGGCGGATATTAGCGGCGATCGTGTCCAGGAATAAGGTAGGTTCCTGGGGAACCCAGGCGATTTTCTCCCGCCAGCTCTCCAGGTCTTTATCCCTCAAAATAATTCCATTTACTTTGATCTCACCCTTCCCGGGTGGGAAGAATCCCAGTATCAGCTTAGCCAGGGTACTCTTCCCGGCTCCACTTTCTCCTACCAGGGCAATCTGCTCTCCCTGGTTGATTCTCAGGTTCAGATCCCGCAGGGCTGGTCCCTCCTGCCCGGGATAGGTGAAACTGACCTGATCCAGATCGATCGTATTCATCGGAAAAGTGATTGATCCCTTTGGGGATATGGCAGATTCTATCCGATGGAGGGGTTTGGTATCAAGGATTTCGAAGATCCGTTCAGCAGCGCTCTGACCTTCCATGCCGGCATGGAATCGCAGTCCCAACATGCGCAGGGGAATGTAAAACTCCGGCGCGATCATCAGCAAAAACAAAGCCTGCTCCAGGGACACTTTGAAATATAACAGCCTTAATCCTATTTCCACTGCTACTACTGCCGTGCTCAGAGTAGCCAGCAATTCCAGGGCCAGGGCGGATAAAAATGTTACCTGGAGTACTTTCATGGTAGTCGCCCGGTACTGGTCGCTGGTTTGGCGGATTTTATCAACCTGGTCGGTAGCTCTGTTAAATAATCTCAGGGTTGTTAATCCCTGCAGGCTGTCCAGAAAATGGGCAGCCAGCCTGCTGAGGGTGCTGTACTGGCGATCAGTGATGGTTTTAGCGCTGCCGCCAATCAGGTACATAAAATAGGGGATCAGCGGAGCAGTTACTAATAAAATGAATCCGGATAACAAATCCATCGGAAACACAAAAACCAGGATTGTGAGAGGGACCAGGGCAGACAGGACCAGTTGGGGAAGATACTGGCTAAAGTAGGCATCCAGGGCTTCTACGCCTTCAACAATCGTTCTAGTGAGTTCTCCTGATTGTTCTCCCTGCAGATAGGCGGGACCCAGCTCTTTCAGTTTATCAAGCAGCAGGACCCGAACCCGGCTTTTAACTTGGACAGCGATGGTTTTAGCGCTGAGACTGCTGAGCCAGGTTAGAATTGCTCGCAGCGAAAATAAGACCAGGGTAATGATCAGCAGGTTTGATACATCAGCCAGTCCATAACCATCCAGGAAAACCCTGCTGACAATCCGGCTGATCGTGCCCGCTTGCCCCAGCACCAGCAGCCCGGAAATAAATCCCAGGCTGATAGTAAGAATTAACCAGGCGCGGCTTTTTTGTGCCAGTTGTAATAGTCTTGAATTCGGAAACATGGACTGGTCCTGCTTTATTTCACATTATAGTATCACAAGGGCAGGTCTGATGTCCGTCTGAAAAAAATTGAGAAAAAATCTTCCGGGAGCATAATCGTGCTATACTTTTTTTCAGGTAAAAAGCGCGCATTCAGGAGACTGATCCATGATAGAGAAGACTCGTTTCCTAATCCTGCTGGGACCTCCCATGTCAGGCAAAGGCACCCAAGCCGCCAGGATATCCGACTCGCTGGGCATCCCCAAAGTATCATCCGGAGACCTGTTCAGGGAGAATATCAAAAATCAAACTGAACAGGGATTTAAGGCAAAGTCTTTTATCGATCGGGGAGATCTGGTACCGGATCAGGTCACAATTGACATGGTGGCTGGCAGATTAAATCAGGAAGATTGCCGGTTCGGCGCAGTGCTGGATGGTTTCCCGCGAACCATCCCTCAAACGGAAGCTCTGGATAGAATTTTGAGTGATCTAGGTGCAGAGCTGAACGGGGTGATCTCTATTGCGGTTCCGGAGGACGTTCTGGTACAGCGGGCAAGCGGCAGGCGCATCTGCCGAACCTGTGGTGATTCTTATCACCTTGTATTTAATCCACCAGCAGAAGAAGGTGTATGTGATCTGGATGGGGGAGAGCTGTACCAACGGGAAGATGATCGACCCGATACAGTACGCCAGCGCCTGGCAGTTTACCAGGCTCAAACCAGTCCCTTGATCGACTATTATCGAAACAGGGGTATTCTTAAAGAAGTTGACGGTAATCAGGCGATTGATGAAGTTGGGGAGGAAATCGCCGCGGCGATTGGTAAATAAGATGCTGTTTTGAGTTGTAGTGGCGACCCGGTGGGTCGCCTGAGGATTTTTTTATGAGACCAAGTTTCTGATATAAACAAATAAGACACGGTTTCCTTCAATGCACTGACCCCCAAAAACAGGACACAAAATTAAGAACACCTCTCGTAAATCAGGTAAGAGCTTCCGATTTCCAACTGCCAGAGCTCCCTCACCCGTCCCCGGGTGAGGTTGTAAGACCAATCGCGCCCGGAGACGGGCGCTCGAGCTTTCAGGGTGAACTGATTTATATTTACAGGATTGAAATCTCTCCAACTGGCAAAGCCAAGTGTCCCTCAAGAGGGACACCCGGCGCCAGCCCAAAGGGAGGAATTCATTCCCTCTGGCGAAGGAGATCAAATGAGCTCAATTTTTCAGGTATATTTACACCAAAAACAAAACTGACGCCTATTGAATTCAGACGTCAGTTTGTTTAATCTACACAGATAGGGTTCTATTTAATTGTCCGGTTTACAGGGTTCATACCATCAAGGATACCGTGTCCTATTAGTTTTATTTGGATTAATAATGCAGCTCGGGGCTATCCGGGCTGAGACGCTTCCGGAACATCCAGTAGGTCCAGCCCTGATAAACCAGAATCACCGGCAGAAAAATGGCTGCCACGATGGTAAGTACCTTCAGAGTATAGGGGCTTGCAGAAGCATTATAGATGGTCAGGTTGTTTGCAGTATCCAGGGTGGAAATCATCAACCTGGGGAACAGGCCTGAGAAAACCATCACTGTCACCAAAACGATCACCAGGGCTCCGCTGATAAAGGTTAATCCCTCTCTGCCTTTGCGCAGGAACCAGCCGTAAGCCAATAGAGCGACTACTGCCAGGATTGCCGGTATCATTCCGTCGAACCCGGGATTATTGAGGATATCCGTGGCCAGATAAGTCCAGACCAGGAAAACCACAGTCAAGACAACTGACAGAATCCAGATTTTTCCGCCCAGATCCTTAGCGCGCTGTTTAATTTCACCTTCCAGCTTGATGCCCAAAAAACTTGCGCCGTGAATGATGAACAGGCTCAGAAAAACTAATCCTCCAAACAGGGAATAGGGATTCAGCAGCGGGATCAGCCCCCCATAGTAGTTAAAATCAGCCTTTATGGGGACACCCCGCATTAAATTAGCGATAGTAATGCCCCAAAGCAGGGCGGGGACCAGGCTGCCGACAAAAATCGCCATATCCCAGCGTGCCCGCCAGGCAGGTTCTTCCCGTTTGCCCCGGAATTCAAAGGCAACACCTCGAATGATCAATCCCATCAGCATGATCACCAAAGCTACATAAAAACCGCTGAACAGGGTGGCATACATATGCGGAAATGCCGCAAACATGGCTCCGCCGGCTGTAATCATCCAGACTTCGTTTCCATCCCAGACGGGGCCGATGGTGTTGATGACTGCCCGGCGTTCGTTATCTTCCTTGGCTATGAAGGGAAGCAGCATGCCTACGCCATAATCAAATCCTTCTAAAAAGAAGAATCCGATGAATAAAACGGTGAGTAGTATAAACCAGAGTATATTAAGATCCATGTTATTCTCCTTTTCCTTCCGCTGCCGCAGGATCACTCTTTCCATATTTAAAGATCAATGAGACGCCAATCACGCCTAGAATTGTGTAAATAATTATGAAGCTGACCAGCGAGAAGATGATATTGCCAGGTGTGATGTTGGGTGATACAGCATCTTCAATTTTCATGAGACCGTGTACGATCCAGGGCCAGCGGCCGGTTTCTGCCACCAACCATCCTGCAGTTATTGCGATGGTTGGGAAGAGCCCCGTTAGGATGATACTTTTTAAGAACCAGGTTCGTTTTTCAAGTTGATCACCTCGGGACCAGATCACAGCCAGGCCAGCGAACAGGATCATCAGCAGTCCAATCCCGATCATTGTCCGTGATGACCAGTAACTGATCGTAACAGGTGGAATGTAGTTTCCTGGTCCGTACTTGGCCACTTCTTCTGCCTCCAGATCGATCAAACCTTTGAACTCAGTGCTGAAATCATTAAACAACAAGTAGGAAAGAACCGCGGGAATTTTGATATCAAAGGTGTTTTCATGGTTTTCCTGGTCAATGATAGCAACTACAGAAAATGAAGCCGGTGCTTCAGTTTCCCAGTGTCCTTCCATGGAAGCGATTTTCAAGGGTTGAGATTCTGCCAGGAATTGTCCCTGGGCATGGCCAATTAATCCAACCAGCGTGGATCCAACCAGGGCAATTACTGCTGCCCACTGGAAAGATTTTTGAAAAAATTCTTTTGTTTCTGGTTTGTTTTGTAGGAGATGCCAGGCACTGAAAGCCATGACCAGGAATCCGCCAGTTGCGACTCCTGCGGTAACGACGTGAGGAAACTGGTACCAGACATTGGGATTGCTGAGTAAGGCCCAGAAATCAGTCATTTCAGCCCGCCCGTTCCTGATCACATATCCAACGGGATTCTGCATGAACGAATTGGCAACCAGGATCCAATAGGCTGATAGATTGGATCCGATAGCAATCAGCCAGGCCACTCCTGCGTGAGCCCGTTTGGAAAGTTTATCCCATCCGAAGATCCAGATACCAATGAAGGTTGACTCCATGAAAAATGCCATCAAAGCTTCTATGGCCAGCGGGGCTCCGAATATGTCACCCATGAAACGGGAATATTCCGACCAGTTCAATCCAAAATGGAATTCCTGGACGATGCCGGTTACTATGCCAATGGCAAAGTTGATCAGAAAGATCTTGCCCCAGAACTTCACCATTCTTTTATAGATTTTATCCCCGCTGATGACATATTTGGTTTCCAGGATGGCCAGGAATAGAGATAATCCCAGCGTGACCGGGACAAAAAAGAAATGGTAGATGGTAGTTATTGCAAACTGCCATCGTGAGAGAATTACAGGATCCATAAGCACCTCTCTATTAGATTGATAATGTCAAATCTTCACTAAATAATGTCTTTCCTATATTGTACATCCACATCATATTATGGGTTGATTAATTATTGTCCTGATTATTCTCAGGAAAGATGAAAACCGATCTATTTCGGGAGTCTGGTTTTTTGCCGTAGAAAAAATCATCCAGGATCAGGGCAGCCCGGCGGAAAGTCCCGGAACGGGAATTTCCCCAGCGCACTAGATTGTGGATCCAATTATTGGGATGGGAATAGGGGCAAACCGCCATGCACTTTCCGCAGTCAGTTCCGATGATCGTCCAGTATTGGTAGCAGGATTCAGGATTGATTTTCCAGCGCAGCACACCATTGTTGACTTCCCGATCATCATGAGAGATGGATTGACTGGGGCAGTTTTCAGCACATTTTTTGCAGATCATGCAGAAATCCAATACGCTGGGATATGGCTGGTATGAATCTGGAATCAAAGGCAAATCAGTGGTTACGACACCTACCCGGACCCGGGGGCCCAATTTCGGAGTCATTAATAAACCCATTCTGCCTATTTCTCCCAATCCAGCATCCCGGGCGACCAGGGGAGCAATTATTCGGTAGTTGCCGTCAATGTGAGCCCGGGCTGGATAACCCAGATGTCGGATGGCAGCTGCCAGCTGGACCGCCACCCGGGCAGATTCCACATATTGGCGGCCGGATTCCATAGTAATGGGTGGATAGGGGGCTGAAGCGATCATTTCGAAATCCATCTCGACCGTAAAAGCAATCCCATACTGATGACTTAACTCAACCGGATCCCCATAAGTGCCTGATCCGCGGCCAATATGAGAATAAATATGAGTTGGTTTGAGTTCCGTTATACTGCTGTCCAGGGCGCCGTAATACCTGGCCAGGTATTTTACTGTCCGGGTAAATTCACCCGGTGAAAGCTCAACCCGGTCCGTTGATTGTGGTCCGTCGACAGCTTCCTTGAGAGCTTCGGTCAGGCTGAAACTTCCCACTGTGGCTGCAGAGTGCAGGGGATCGGTATATTTTCCCCCGGGAGAGAGCAAGCCCGGCTGCGCCCTGGATTTATCATCTAGGGGCTGATGGTCTGGATGGGCCTGGTAATAAGACTTGTATTTCTCCGATCCTGGTTCTAATCTGGCGCGGGCGAAGATAATCTCCCGCTCATCTACACGATTGGCAGGAGTACTCGTTTCAGGGGATATTCTTCCAACCGGGAGGAAAAAGGCAATGCCTGCCAGGGATAATAATCCCAGATAAATTCCAATAACCAGGATCCTTCCATTTTCGGAAAGAAGCAGCGCGCTGAGTAAAACACCGGCTCCTAGGATGGTTATCAAACCAGCCCGGGTGGCAGCTTTCTTCTCTCCCTCCTGAAGTGAAATTACCGCAAGGGCAGCCGTCGGGAAAAGTACAAAAGCAGATATAGTGAGGATCAGGATGGTTGTAAGAGTCATTTTTGTTAGATATGAATGGATAGTGTTAATTCATTCATGGGGTCAATGATGGAAGGCACTACTATTATAGCGGGGTTTTCAGGCCAGGGGGAACTCCTCTTGATGTGTTTATAACAGAGGTTTTTTGTCGGTGGCTGTCCTCAAGTCTCTGAGAGTGGGATGAGATAATCCCTGGTTGTGAAATAAATCTTTATTATGTTGATGATTTGTTTTTCCGTTGACGTTCTTGCTTGTTCATGCTATATTAATTTAGTGGAGTGGGGAATTTCCTGCTTCAGTGGCAGAACGTACGTTTCTTGAGCAATTATATTGTTTAGAACGAGGGGGAACGCCTGCTGGTTGATACCATTTAGTTCGAAGGAGATTTTTTATGGCAGAGCGTGAGACCGGTACTGTAAAATGGTTTAACGCAGGTAAAGGCTACGGCTTTATTGAACGCGATAATGGCGAAGGCGATGTATTCGTCCATTACAGCGCGATCAATGGATCCGGGTTCAAGACGCTTGACGAAGGTCAGCGAGTTGAATTTGATGTGGTAGAAAGCGACAAAGGACCTCAGGCCCAGGATATTGAACCCATGGGTGAGAGCGTTACTTCCTTCACCACCGAGCCCGAAGACAGCGAAGACATTTTCAGCGAAGATACCGACACTGACAGCGAAGACACCGACACTGACAGCGAAGACACCGACACTGACA
>CAYUXO010000012.1:0-32731 GCA_964448865.1 uncultured Anaerolineales bacterium | reverse complement strand
ACCGACACTGACAGCGAAGACTAATAAAACTAAGCTTTACAAATAAAAGGGCAGCGAGAAATCGCTGCTCTTTTTGTTTCCCTGATGGTTTTCTATTACAATGAGATAGGGAGGAAATATACTCATGAAATGGTTCAAAGGATCGATCCAGGTGGAAAGCAGCGGAAAAGGACTTTACTTGATCACTGATCAGATCAGCCAGGTCCTGAATTCCTTGGCTGCCCAGGAGGGTATGTGTTATTTATTCATCCCTCATACCAGCGCATCCCTGGTTATCAATGAAAGTTATGATCCTTCTGCTCGCCTGGATTTGGAAAATTTCCTGGAACACCTGGTGCCAGAAGGTGAATCCTGGCATCGCCACACGATGGAAGGCAGGGACGATTCACCATCCCATATGCGAGCTATTCTTACCCATACCAGTTTGAGTATCCCCGTTGACAAAGGAGTCTTATCTCTGGGCACCTGGCAGGGAGTTTACCTGTTTGAACACCGGGTTCGGGCTCGCAGCAGAAATGTTTTGATACGGTATTTAGAAGTTGACTAAGAGGGGAAATTTGAAGGGCATTGTAAATTCTCGTTTACGAATGTATATCCCGGGTCTACTGTTATTAACACTCATCCTGGTTGGATGCGACCCGGAGCCAGCCACCTGGTTGGAACCCTTACCCGATCCTACTCCAGCTGGTTATACATCTTCCAACCAGATCATCAGTCTTTATTTCACAGCCCCCGCCAACGATGAATACCGAGGAGGGCCTGACCAGTATATAGTTGAGGCCATTGATCAGGCTCGCTCCCAGGTGGATGCTGCTCTTTATGATCTAAACCTCTGGAGCATTCGCAACGCGTTCATCAGAGCACATAAACGGGGCCTACTGGTCCGCCTGGTCCTGGAAGGGGACTCCCTTGACCGGCCCGAAATACAAGAGCTGATTTCGGCAGGAATTCCTGTGATGACTGATGGATCTGAAGGCCTGATGCATAATAAATTTCTGGTAATTGACCATGCAGAAGTTTGGACCGGATCGATGAATTTTACCTTGAACGGTGCCTACCGCCATTTAAATAACCTGGTGCGAATCCGCTCCTCTCTCCTGGCGGAGAACTACACTGAAGAATTTGAGGAAATGTACCTGGATGGTTATTTTGGGGAAGTAATATTGGAAAATACACCCCATCCAGACCTGAAAATTGATGGAACACGAATTGAAACTTATTTTTCTCCAGACGATTCTACTGCGGAACGATTGATCAACTTGATCCTGGAGGCTGAAGATTCAATTGATTTTTTATTCTATGCTTTTACGTCTGATGGTATTGCAGATGCCCTGATTTACCAGGCAAACCAGGGTATTCTGGTCCGGGGAGTTTTTGACGCTTATCAGGAGAGCGCAGGGTTGGGCGGGGAATATCTAAGGCTGCGGGATCAGGGGTTAGATGTGCTGCTGGATGGACATCCTGAAAAGATGCACCACAAAGTGATTATTATTGATGGAGAGATTGTTGTTACAGGTTCTTATAACCTGACTCGCAGCGCTGAAATCAAGAATGATGAAAATACCCTGGTGATCCATGATCGTGATGTCGCAGAAATTTTCCTGGCTGAATTCGAATGGATTTTCCAGGATGGAAAGATTCGCTAATTTGCAGATTTATTAACAAACCTGTCTACCTCTGGCCGGTTGTCATGTATAATAAAAAGACTTGGAATTTCCAAGACGATTTTAAGGAAGACCTCGATGGATGAACAGATCACTGGATCAACACGGGAATGGAAGCGGCTTATAGAAGAGTTCCAGAAAAAAAGCGATCGCGCTGTTGCCATTCTGGGAACTACTTATTTAAATACACACCTGGCCCGGCTGTTGGAGTGTTTTATCATCGATGATGAAAAGATCTCCAAAATGCTCTTAAGCGAAGAAAATCCCCTGGGAAGTTTTGAAGCCAGGATAAAAGCATCCTATGGTTTGGGATTAATCAGCAAAACGGAATACCATGACCTGGTATTACTCTGGCATATTCGCAACCGGTTTATCCGTGATATGGGGGAAGGAAGTTTTACAGAGTTAGATATCAGGAATCTTTGTAAAAGACTGAAGATACCTGATGAAGTTATTCTTCAGGAAGAGGATCCATCGCCCCGTCGGTTATTTGTATTTGGCACAGCAATTCTGGCCCAACAGCTGATGTATCGTGCCAATGAAGCTTTCGATGAAAAGCGGAATCTGCGCGATAATTTCATCTTGGTAAATATCGAGTAAACATATATTGATCAGTTTTCAGGGGGATTTTTTTATTTAAGCTGGCGGGGGGTGAGATCAATGCCGGTTATCTGGGTAACCATTATCTTGTTCGGGGGTGTTTTAACGGCTGACCAGTTGTCCTGGGGAGTATCCAGATGGCTCTGGTCAGGGCTGATTTCCATTTTGTTTGTTATTTGTGTTCTGTTTTTACTCAGACCAAAATTGAGTGATCTGGAAAAACCGATTGGAGGATTGCTTCTAAGCCTGGTTGCTGCTTTTTTCATCGGTGGAATCCGCTATCAGGCGTCTCTACCAGACTATGGAAATGCAAAGTATATCCAAAACTATGTGGATCAAGGTGCCCGGGTAGAAATTACCGGTCTTGTAGTTGAATATCCGGATTCAAGGGATCAGATCACCAATCTTAGAATTGAGGTAGAAACCCTGGAAAACACCAGGGATGATTTAGCTGCTGATGTTTATGGTTTGGTCCTGGTTAAGATTCCAGTTGAAGAAAGGGTTTTATATGGGGACAGGGTTAAGGTTAGTGGATATTTGAAGCTGCCCCCGGAAGGGGAAGATTTTAATTACCGGGCGTATTTAAAGCGCCAGGGAATTTATGTTTATTTGCCAAACGCTGACATTGAAATCCTGGAACCCAATGCCGGGGGGAATTTCTTACTGCGAAGCATATATGAACTGCGAGCTCGGGCGTTAGAGAATATCTATCAGCTCTGGCCTGACCCGGAAGCTTCACTTCTGGCAGGGATACTGCTGGGAATAGAATCGGGCATATCTGAGAAAGTCCAGAAAGCTTTCCGGGAAACAGGTACCACTCACATAATCGCTATTTCGGGATTCAATATTACGATAGTGGCCGGGCTGTTCTCCCGTTTTTTCAGCCGTGTGTTAAATCCCCGTCAGGGTGCATTAGCAGCTATAAGTGGGATCGGGTTATACACTTTGTTGGTTGGCGCGGATGCTGCAGTTGTCCGGGCAGCTGTCATGGGAGGGTTATCCATCTTCGCGGGGCAAATAGGTCGGCGGCAGCATGGACTGAATGCAGCAGCTTTGGCCAGTTTGATCATGGTCTTATTTAATCCCCAACTGCCCTGGGATCTTTCATTCCAGCTTTCCCTGTCAGCTACCCTGGGTTTGATACTTTATGCGGATCCGTTGGCAAATGGGTTCTTGAGGATCTTATCCAGAGTTATTCCTCTGGAAAGGGCTCAACGGCTTATTGGACCGGTCAGTGAATTTGTCCTGTTCACGTTTGCTGCTCAGCTAACCACTCTGCCTGTTATGCTTTATCACTTTCAGAGTTTTTCATTGAATACTTTTTTGACCAATCCGGCAATTCTGCCTGTCCAGCCGCCGATCATGCTGGTAGGAGGCCTGGCGTTGATCCTGAGTTTGATATGGCTGCCGCTTGGCAAAGCAGCAGCTCCCCTGGTTTATCCTTTTGTTTTATTTACGATCAGGATCGTGGAATGGTTTAGCTCGCTGCCTATCCGACCAGGCCATACAGGTCCAATAGGAATTGGTTGGATTGCAGGTTTTTATTTTCTGCTGGCCTTAATCACCTTCGGCGGTCCCCTTTTATACTATTTCAGCACTCTATTGAACACAGGAGCAGCTGTGGGAAGTCTGACTGTTTTGATTATTATCATCTGGCGGTTGGTGTTTTCTGGGCCAGATGATTTGTTTCATATCCTGCTGCTGGATGTTGGAACCGGGAGCGGGTTATACCTGCAAACTCCTTCCGGGCAAAGAGTAATGATCAATGGTGGCCCCAGTACCCGCAGGTTATCAGATCACCTGGGACGCAGGCTTCCGCCATTTCAGAGAGATATTGATTATTGGATCGTAGCCTCCCCGATCGAACAGGATATTGATGCTTTGGCAGGTAATTTGCTTCGTTTTCGACCTGGAAATGTCTTATGGCTTGGTGATGGTTCTCTTTGCTGGGAATCAGAAAACTTGAGATCAGTGCTGGATGAAAATCAAATCCCCGTTGAGTATGGGAAAACCGGGCAGGTCCTGACATTAAGCGATGGGGTAATGATCACGATACTTTCCCAGAACAGGAGCGGAGGAACCTTGCTGATCGAATATGGTTCCTTTCGGGTTTTGCTGCCCTATGGGTTATTGGAAAAGGACCGGGAGGAGTGGAGAATGGGATTGGACCTGGGAGAAATAACAGTGTTGCTTCTGGCAAATAATGGATATCAATCCAGTAATCCATCATTATGGATAAATAACCTTCATCCCCGCCTGGTACTTTTGAGTGTTGGGATCAAAGACAACCGGGGATTACCGAATCGAGGACTGATAGACCGCCTGGCTGGTTATTCCCTGCTCCGGACAGATCAACATGGGACTATTCACCTGATATCGGATGGAGAAAAAATCTGGGTTAAAGTAGATAGGCTGCCTTGAATGTGTTACAACATTATTATGAAATGGATCTTTCTTTCCCCTCACTTAGATGACGTTGTATATTCGTGTGGTGGATTCGTCTGGGATTTGACCAATGCAGGTCAGGATGTAGAGGTTTGGACCATTTGCGGGGCAGATCCTCCGCCAGGTCGTTTGTCCCCATTTGCCGCCAGTTTACACAACGATTGGGGTTTAGCTGAAAACGCTTACCAGATCAGGCGTGCGGAGGACCAATCTGCTTTGTGTATCCTGGGCGCTAAATCCCGCTATTTACCCTTTCTCGACTGCATTTACCGACAATCCTCTGAAGGTGAATATTTCTATGATAGTGAGGGGGCTATTTTTGGAGGATTAGATGTCAGGGAATCCGGATTGATCGATGAATTAACCGCTGCTCTGGAACCTGAACTTTCCGGTGATTACAGGGTAGTTGCTCCGTTGGGAATTGGCAATCACGTGGATCATGAACTAACCAGAAAAGCTGCCAACCGATTATCACGGTCAACTTCATATTATGCTGATTACCCTTATGCCAGAACAGCTGAGGGTAGAGAAATTCTGAGTTTTTTAAGTTCCTCAGATGAATGGTCTGCCGAGATCTTTCCTGTGTCTGAAGAAGGGATCACAAGGTGGTTTCAGGCTTCCCGGGTCTATGAGTCACAGCTTTCGATATTCTGGAAAAATGAGGGGGCTCTGAAAAACGAAATTCGTCTATTTGCAGACTTTCTGGGAGGAATGAAAGTCTGGAAAACTATCCCTGAGGAGTAATTTTCAAGGTTTTTTTTCTACCTTGCAGGCTTAGATTACCTATGATAGAATAACCCCACTTTTTAGAGGGTAGGGCTTTTAAAGGTGAAAATCCTGGTATAAAAGCTCTTTTTCTATTAATAGTAACTATCCCCTTGAAAAGCAGGAAAACACTATGGCACCGTCGATATTAACCCAAGAGGGTTATGATAAACTAAAAGCAGAATTGGAATACCTTCGATCTGAGCGCCGTCAGGAAGTGGCTGAACGCCTCCGGGAAGCCCTGGATGGCAGTCCTTTGGGTGTTGATGCAGATGTGGAAGTTGAAGCTGCTAAAAATGCCCAGGCTTTTGTTGAAGGCCGCATCCAATATCTCCAGAATACCCTGGCCCAGGCCGAGATTGTCGAGGATCTTTCCAAAGCCGATGTGATTCAGATTGGAACCAAGGTCACTCTGGAAACATCAGACAAAGAAAAAGAAACCTACGTTGTTGTTGGCCGGGCCGAATCTGACCCTGTAGAAGGTAAAATCTCTTATGAATCTCCCTTGGGAAGCGCATTAATGGGACATGCTAAAGGGGATAAGGTTGATGTACTTGCTCCGGGTGGGACTTTCTCGGTGAAAATCCTCAAAATTGGCTGAACCGATTGATCTAGAAACTTCACCCCGTGCGCAGAAAAAACGCACGGGGTTTTTAATAATAAGGAAAATGTTATGGCAGAATATTCAAATCTTGAGAAAATACGCCTGGAGAAGCTCAGGAAGTTACAGGATCTGGGAATCGATCCTTATCCCCGGAAGGTTGATCTGAGCCATTCGATCCAAGAGGCTGCCGATGTTTTTATAGCTGGAGAGAATGAAGAGGATCCTGAACCGATCCAATCCACGTTAGCTGGAAGAATCCGTTCCATTCGAACTATGGGGAAAGTCACCTTTGCCCATATTGAAGACGGATCGGGAAAGATCCAGCTGTTTTTCAGATCCAATGATATTGGCGAAGAAAAAATGGAGTTCTTCAACGATCATTTTGACCTGGGAGATTTTATCCAGGCCAGCGGAAAAATCTTTCGGACCCGAACAGGAGAAATATCCTTATGGGTCGCAGATTTTAATATGGTCGCCAAAGCTATCACACCCCTTCCGGCTGCCAAGGATCAGGTGGTAGATGGGGAAGTTGTCCAGCATGCGACTTTTACTGATCCCGAAACTCGCTATCGGCAGCGGTATGCGGATCTGGCAGTCAATCATGATGTCCGTGATATCTTCCGACTCAGAACAAAAACTATCCGGGCAATTCAGCATTTTATGGATTCCAAAGGGTTCCTTGAAGTTGAAACCCCGATTCTGCAGCCCATTTATGGCGGAGCAGCTGCCCAACCCTTTACAACTTACCATAATCAATTGAAGCAGGACCTTTTCCTGAGGATCTCATTTGAGCTGTATCTGAAAAGACTCCTGGTTGGGGGATTTGATAAAGTCTATGAAATTGGCCGTGATTTTCGAAATGAGGGAGTTTCTTTTAAGCATAATCCTGAGTTCACCCAGATGGAATTTTATTGGGCATATGCTGACTACCGGGCTGTGATGGATCTTACTGAAGAGATGATCTTATTTGTGGTCAAGGCAGTGCTGGGAAGCACCTCCTTTGTTTACAGGGATCAGGAAATTCACCTGGATAAACCCTGGCCGCGTGTGGATCTGCGTCAGGGTATCCTGGATAAAACAGGCATTGATATCAATCAGCATAAAACCAGCAAAGATCTGGTTTCAGCCATGAAATCACTGGATATGGAAGTTAATCCCAACGCATCCCGAGGGAAGTTGATCGATGATCTTCTGGGTTATTATCTGGAGCCGACTTTTATTCAGCCGGCATTTGTTTATGATTATCCCCGGGAGATTTCTCCCCTGGCAAAAACTAAGCCAGATGACCCTGAGACCGTGGAACGCTTTGAGGGATTTATGGGCGGCATGGAGCTTTGCAATGCTTTTACTGAGATCAACGATCCTCTGGATCAGGAAGAACGTTTCCTAGAGATGGGCAAGTCCTATCAAAAAGACGATGATGAGCACCATCCCCTGGATGAGGATTACCTGCGGGCCATGCGCTACGGCATGCCGCCCAGCGGAGGTTTTGGTATGGGAGTGGATCGACTGGTAATGCTGCTGGCTAACCAGCAAACCATCCGGGAAGTGCTGCTGTTTCCGCATTTAAGAGAAAGCGGAGAGTAAGGAGAACCTAATATACTCCCGGAGTTTTGAAAACTCCGGGAGTATTACATTAATTCACCGGCCACAGCAGGGGGAGCAGAAATACGGTGATGATCATTGAGATCAAAATCAGCGGAAGTCCCACTCTAAGATAATCTTTAAAACGGTAATTACCTGAAGCCATCACCAGGGTGTTAACCGGAGAGGCTACAGGAGAGGCGAACGCAGTAGAGGCGGCCATGGCAACTGCCATCAGGAAGGCCTGGGGTTGATATCCCAATCTGAGAGCCAGGGACAGGGCAATGGGAGCGATAAGGACTGTTGTGGCGGTATTGGAAAGCACTTGGGTAAATGTTGAGGTGATCAGGAACAGGGCAGCCAGAATTGGCATTATCCCAAAATCTGCCAATCCAGAAGCCAGCCAATCCGATCCAATTTCTACCAGGCCAACATCTTGCAGCGCGGTAGTCATTGGCAGCATTCCGGCAATCAAGATAATGCTCTTCCAATCAATGCTGTTGTAAGCGCTTTTTAAATCCAGGCAACCGCTGATAACCATTAAGAAAGCAGCCAACATCGCAGTGGTCGCCAGGGGAAGCATTTTAGTAATCAGCAGGATCAGCATGCCCGCCAGTATAATGCCTGCCAGAATCATTTTTGAACGGCTTGATGTGCCTTTTAACGTTTCTGGCTGACCGATAACTACAAAATCCCTGCGCTGATATGTTAATGCGTGGATGTTCTTCCAGGGTCCCTGGACAAATAAAGTATCTCCGAATTGGAGTTTGGTGTCTTTTAATGAGAGCGGTTGATCAATCGCGGGACGATTGATACCCAGCACCGTAAGTTGATACAGGCTGCCAAACCGGGTCTTAGTCAAGGATTTCCCGATCAATCTTGAACGGGGAGGAAGCAGGATCTCCGCTACGCCTACCTCATTGTTGATCAGGGATTTTTGATCTGCCGCTTGGGCGGGTTGAACCCCGAGCTGGAGAGCTGCCGCTGCATGGGTGATATCGTTGATCCTTCCCTGGCAAATTAAAATATCATTTATCTGGATGACTGATTCGGCCGAGGTTTTTATTCCTGACGGAGTGATGTTTCCCGGGATACTATCGTTTCCCTGTTTTTGTGGGTGGGACTCATTGGTCCTCAGTATCTCCAGAACTGTTACTTCATAATTACGTCTTAAGTTGCTTTCGCTGAGATTTTTTCCTTGCAGGGGTGAACCCGGGCGAACTCGCAGCCGATATAAATCTTCCGGAAGTTTATAAAGCTCTACTAATTCTTCCGGGGAATCAATCCGCTGAAGCTCAGTTGTGGATTGGTGGTCTGGTAAAAGCCAGCGGCTGGTTAAGACAATGAAAATAATTCCTGTTATCAGCAGAACTAATCCAATTGGGGTGAAATCGAAAAAATTGAAAGAGGCAAAGCCGTTCTCTGCCAACAAGTCACTGACCACAATATTGGGAGGAGTACCAATTAATGTCATTGCACCACCGAGCAGGGATCCAAAGGAGAGAGGGATTAACAGCTTGGAGGGGTTGATATTCTTCTTCCGGCTGATGCTGATAATGGCAGGTGCCATGACTGCCACAGTTCCAGTGTCACTGATAAAGCCGGACAGCAGGGCAACTGAGCCCATGATCAAAACCAACAGCCTGAAATTGCTTTTTCCGGCAAACTCCCCAATTTTGCTGCTGACGATGTCTGCCAGGCCAGTTTCCATCACTGCACCGCCAACAACAAAAAGGGCGGCAACCGTGATCACGATCGGGGAAGAAAATCCCGCCAGGGCATCATCAGGTGAAAGAATACCGAAAAGCATTAATCCCAGGACTACTCCCAGGGCAACCAGGTCAACGGAAAGCCATTCGGTGACGAATAATACTATCGCCCCGACCAAAATCCCCAGAACTATCCAGATATCAAATGAGAACATGTATTTCTGTAATCCTTTTATTTCTCGTTTTAGTGTACCAAATCTTCAGGCGATGGGGAGGAAATATGGATTTTCAATGGCGAATGATCAGTAATAAATCAAAAAAGAGTTAAAACAGCCTGAAATCGGAATAACTTTGTGGATAAATAGGTTTTTTCTGTGGATAAGTGACCTGATCGGGGGATAACTTGGGGATTAGTTGAGGATAAAGGCCAATGCGAAATGGAACAACAGCGCTATCAGGATGCTTCCCCCCCAGAGAATGTAAGCCATTCCCCTATTATCTGGATAGCGAAACAGGAAAAAACCCACAACCAGGTTTGTCAGATAGGCAGTCGTGTTGATAATTGGAAAAAGGATCAATCGCACACTGCTCAGAGCTTCTCTTGGAAAACCCCCCGGCTTAAAACCCATGGATATTACTTCCCGATCAGGTATTACCAGTAAAACCCAAATAAGCAGGGAAATATTTAGAAGAGCTCCTGACATAAGTATCCCCAGCAGAGGTTTTTTTTCGGATACTTCAGTCAAGATTAGGGAAGGCTGAACTGATTGAACAGGAAGGGGGGATAAGGAACCCAATTCTGTGAGCTCGTGATACGTCCTGATAAAATCTTCACCCCGGTCAGGGGAAATTGCGTAATAACCTTCCCCGGCGGAAATAACCACTATATGATTATGACTGGATGCTAAAAATTCAACTTCAGGACCGCGGTGAAAACTCCTCCGGCCAATTACCGCTCCCGGCCAATGGATCAGTGGAAATTTCGGAGGTATTTCCAGGTCTCTCGCATGATGGACCCATTTCACTTGCTCCATCGGGATTGTTTCCGATCTCCAGCCCCACTTCAGTCGGATCCCTCCCCTTTCGAGCATATATTCTGACCGATGCAGGGCGTATAGCCGGTAGATCAGAAAAGGAACTGTGGCCAGAAACAGGATGATCAATGACAGGTAAGGTAATAATTGCAGCGCAACCTGCACTCTGCTTACACCCCAGATACCCCAGGCCCCGCCCATGGAAAATATCAGGATCAGGATCAGGTGGACTGCTGTTCCAACTTGTCTTGGGGGATAAAATACTCTGCTTTTTTCCATCTTTACCAGTTATACCACAGCGATTTGATACGATTTTTAATAATCATATTTTAGGAAATACTGGAAATTTTCAGTTCAATATCATTATAGGAAGTTGAAAACATGGGAGAGTATATCTTTTTCATAAACGATGCCTCGTTTGAAACGTGTCCCCAAAACCGGCATCAAGAATGGACCCTGCGCCCCCGGCAGGTGCAGATGGCTCGGTCTTGGGCTGAAAAGAACTTGAAGCCTGGCGACGAGGTGGTGGTCGAGGCCACATCCAACGTTTGGGACATCTATGATATCGTGGCACCCCTGGTCAAGAAAACAGTGGTGGCCAATGCATACAAAGTCCGGCAGATTGCCGAAGCCCGCGTAAAAACCGACAAAGAAGACATCAAAAGATTGATCACCCTGTTGATCACCGATATTGTCCCTGAAGTCTGGGTGCCGCCCATGCATGTGCGGGAACTGCGCTCACATACAACGTAACTACAGAGGAGCGAAAAATTAGCGGGTATAATCATCCTAGCACTATCTCCATCCGCATCCATAAATTATGTCAAATTTCCAAAGTTCAGTGATCTACACTTACACACTCGACAGATTGCAAATCCAAACCGGGGATATCCTCTGCCTGGCCTTCGGCAGGGATGAAAATATAAGCCCGGGAGATTACTGGAGGATTATAGGGCTGCTGGTCCCTGGAGAAGTCGATCACGTGGCGGTTTACGTCGGTCCCGGGGGACGCTGCGTAGAAGCCTGCGCCAAAGGTGTGTATACCTTCGATCTGGAAGATAATGAATGGGCCGCGGAGAAAATGTTCAAACACCGGGGACGGTTCAAAGATCAACTGGTGGGGGTGGCCTATCCGTTGCACGGGCTGGGGTACACTGCAGAGGAGGAAACCCAAATCCGGTACAGCGTCGCCAATTACAGCTTGGCCCAGGCTAAAGCCAAAAAACCCTACAATATCAACCTGCTTGATCCCGACCAGGACGAGGCCTTCTATTGCAGCCAACTGGCCTACAAAGCCTATCTGCTCCACGGGATCAACCTGAACACCGGCCAGGGAGTCCCAAACCTGCCGGGCACAGATCAGATCGTTTTCCCACAGGAGATCTGGAGAGGCTGCTTCCACCGGAGGGTGAGCAACGCGGTCGAAATCCCCTATCCCGAATGAACCTCTTCGGACGAGCGGGAGCTAAAAGTTCTCACCAGCAAGACACAAAGCCACGAAGCTGCCTAAAAAAAACTTGGTGTAACTTTGAGTCTTTGTGTCTTGCTGGTGAAGATAGAGCGCATTTACACATAACCTGATCAGTTAAGGTAGAGTAATTATGCTGTCATCATTTGTCCCCACTTTCTCGATAGCAGCTTACGACCCCGATGAACCGGCCTGGGGTGTAGCTGTGGCCTCCAAATTTCTGGCCGTGGGCGCGCTTGTCCCCTGGGCGTTTGCGGGGGTCGGGGCTGTGGCGACCCAATCCTACGTCAACCCGACCTACGGCCCGCGCGGGCTGGAGATGATGGCGGGTGGGCTATCCGCTGCGGAGACCCTGGATCGCCTGCTGGGGGCAGACCAGGAGCGCGAACGCCGTCAGGTCGGGATAGTGGACGTGCAGGGGCGAGGGATCACATTCACCGGGTCGGAATGCCATCCCTGGGCAGGAGGAACTACCGGTGAGGGATTTGCCATCCAGGGTAATATGCTTGTCGGAGCTGAGGTGCTGCCAGCGATGCGCGAGGCCTTCATCTGCACCGCAGGGGACCTGCCAACCCGTCTCTACGAGGCATTACTTGCGGGGGAATCCGCCGGCGGCGACCGAAGGGGACGCCAGAGTGCAGCCATCCTGGCGGTCAAACCCGAGGGCGGATCCAGCGGCCTCAACGACCGCTGGATCGACTACCGCGTGGACGATCACCCCGATCCCATTACACGTCTGGGAGAATTGCTGGAATTGCATCATATTTTCAGGGAAGAAATCAGCGCGGGGGAACAGGTCGAGTTGACTGGTGACCGCTTACGCCAGTTGCAGCTTGTAATGGAACAGATGGGATTTTATACCGGGGCAATCCACGGCCAACTCGACACGGCCACCCATTCCGCCCTCGATGCTTTCCTTGTAAACGAAAACCTGCGCGACCGGGCAGATATCGAGGAGGGCTGGATAATCCACCCGGCGCTCGAATTTTTGTTGAAACGGTCAGCGGATTGAAGCGTAACGAGTGAGAAGTTGCAGGTTTGTTCACTTTCGAGGATAAATTATTATCGACGTGCCAAATAATCCCCTCTTATGAATTGGCGCGCCAGGAAAATTATTAGGATTGTGTTGTAAAGATGGATAGAAGTATAACTCGTATGGACTAAAAGAAAAACATAGGGAGGTACGTGCGCGTGAAGTTTCGGGGAAAAGAACACCAAAAATAATTTAGCGATATGGTATGGGGAGGCAAAGATGTGTCTCTGGAGATTGCCAGGGAGTGGCATGAAGAACCCGAGCGCGAACTTGGCAAACCCCGCATAAACCGGATGGTGTATTCTAACTCCAAGAACGAACTTGGTATAACTGTCAGACAACGAACAACAAAATGGATGGGAGCTGCCGATAAAAATGGGAACCCGCTTCCCAACTGTGCACTTGTGTACGCTGTTACTTGGTCCCTAGATCCCGGCTTGAGGAAGATGACATCCTTCTCTGTAGATAAGTATTTAGAAAAAAAAGCCAGGAAAAAAGGAAAAGGAGATCTACGGCGGCATAATCAACCCAACTGCCACTCGTTAGAAACAGGGAGAGGGAGCAGGGGGGATTTATCGTCACTCATTACTCATCACTCGTCACGCATCACTTTTCCTTCCACCCCATCTCCTGTCTTTGAACGAGAATCCCCCTCCTGCGCAGCTCCTCGAAAAACACCTGAGCGGGCACATCGGTGATAGGGGAGAGCAGGCCGCGCTTCCGGATGTCGCCGCGCAAGATCATCTGGGCTCCGATGCTGGCGGTGAAGCCTACCGTGCGCTGCATTGCTAACAGACCGGTGTTCAGATCGCGCCGGTCGATGACGTGGTAAAGGATGCGTTTTCGGATGCCATCTTTGATACCCATCGCGTCCACGCGAATAATGGTTATATCACGCTCGTTATCCTGGTATTGGAGTTGGGGGGCCAGTAAATCGTGGAGGAATCGCCTGGGGGAAACGGACGCTTCCCCAACCTGAATCCGGGCCTCGTCCAGAAACCCCAGCTTAGACATTTTTCCCCAGAAAGCACTGTGACCGGGCCAGCGCATAGAATAACGCCCTGCTTCACGGACCGTATCTTCGATACCTAAGGTTTTTAGAAAGCGGACCGCGTCGCCGTTAGGGTAAGCTTCCATCAGGCCAACTCCTTCGACATCCACTTCATGAACGTGTTCTGGCGCGAAGATTTCGGCGGGGCTGAGATCTACGTTTTCGCCTGCCCGTATAAACCGGGCCGGACGGCTGTAGGAGCGCAGCACCCCCGCGAAAGTCCAGGAGATTTTGTATTTTATGGGATTGTCGGCGGAAAGGGGTTCAGGGACGCCCCCTCCGTAAGCATGAAGTTCGTGGACTTCATCGAACTCCCGGACAGCCTGCCCGGCGATCACCAGGTCGATGCCGGGATCGAGGCCGAATTCCGGCAAGAGGGCAAGGTCTTTGGCCTCCGCTTCGACTCCCAAGGCGGCATACTCCGGAAGCGCGTAGGAGGTCTCGACGAAATGAATCCCTTGGGCGATTGCCAATCTCGCCATTGGAAGGCTGAACGCTGGGGATACGAGCAGGATGACAGCCTGATTGGATCTCATCAGAGCCGCAACCCGGTCTTCATCCTGGACGTCCAAACCCACGGGGGTGACTTTATCCGTACCCAAGCCGCTGACATAGGCCTTTAATTCGGCTTCGTTCATATCAGCAACCACAATATGTTCGATAGAGGGGCTGTTTATCAGGTCGTGCAGCGCGGCTTTGCCCTGGAGTCCCAGACCGAGTATCAGGATTTTCATGGTTTCCTCTTAGATATTTTGTCAAAGGGTATCGGTTTTGTGACAATTCTGATCTCAGCACTCTGAGCGGAGTTCAACACGTTTTTTCTCACAAAACCAAAATGGGATCAGGGTAGTAGAGCTGTTCCTCAATATAATCATAATCAACAAGATAGTTGCCCAAGAGAAAATTATATCATATTCAAAGAATACAAAAAATCTTTAAAATTCCTCCACCTTTTTTGGTTTTTTAACATATAATAGATAAAAGTCATATTACATTTGTCAAATCACCACCTATTTCCATTTCCCAACTAGCGTAAAATATAAGGAGGTAACCCACTGCAAATATTTATGATTAATGCTCCCCTTAATCCTATTCAATATTAACCAATTCCCTAAGGAGGAAGATTATGTTTCGTAAGGCATTCTTTATTTTTGGCCTGTTAGTCGTTATCGCCATGCTGGCCACAGCCTGCGGCGGTGCTGACCCAGAAACTGTTGAAGTTATCAAAGAAGTTGAAGTTGTCAAAGAAGTTGAAGTTGAAGTCGAAACTGTCAAAGAAGTTGCCGTGACCTTTGCTGGTGGCGGTGACACCTTAGCAACCGTGGAAGAGCGTGGTTTTCTAAAATGTGGTGTCAGCGGTGCTCTGGTTGGCTTTAGCTATCTCCAGGAAGACGGCTCTCTCGTTGGTTTTGACTGGGATTACTGCCGTGCAGTTGCCGCCGCCGTATTCGGCGATGCCGAGGCTGTCGAAGGCCGTACTTCCACATCCAGTGAGCGCTTCCCGATCTTGCAGTCCGGCGAAATTGACGTGCTCATACGTAACACCACCTGGACCGTCAGCCGTGACACCTCCCTCGGTTTCAACTTTGCCCCGACCACCTTTTTTGATGGTCAGGGTATGATCGTGCGGGCAGACTCTGGTATTGAAACGCTCGAAGATATGGATGGCGGCTCCGTATGTGTAGGCGCTGGCACAACCACCGAGAAAAACCTGGCCGACGTATTCCGCGGCTTGGACATCGAGTATGAAGCGGTAGTCTTTACCGATCCAAACGGCCCCCAGGACGCTTATGAAGAAGGCCGTTGCGATGGCTGGACAACCGACAAATCTGGTTTGGTCGCCAACAAAACGCTTTTCGATAATCCTGAAGAGCATGTGATCTTGGCAGCTACCATGTCCAAAGAGCCTCTGGGACCGTTGGTTCGCCACGGCGACGACAACTGGTTCGACATCGTCAAGTGGACTGTCAACTGCACCATTTTGGCTGAAGACCTGGGTGTCAATCAAGCCAATGTTGATGAGATGCTGGGCGCTGACGATCCGCAGATTCTCAACCTGCTCGGCGTTGAAGGCGATCTGGGTCAGGCCATGGGCTTGAACAACGACTTCTGTTATCAGGTCATAAAACTGGTCGGCAACTACGAAGATATTTACAATGCCAACCTGGGCCCCGATACCATTGTCAACCTGACACGCGGTGTCAACTCCCAGTGGACTGAAGGCGGCTTGCTTTATTCCCCGCCATTCCGCTAGAAACTAATAAAAGGACGATCGTTGGTCGTTCGGTCCTTCCGAAAGAAAACCGATGTTCGCCCCAAAGAAGCGGCTTGGCATTATGCCAAGCCGCTTCCGGCTTAGTAATACTATGGTTAGTAAAGCTAACCAAGACCGTACCAACGACTTGGTAACCCACCACCGGTGAAGGAGTAAAGAGTATGGCAAAAACAAACCCCACCTCATCCCAAGAACCTGAAACGATTTCATTTTGGCGCACTGCCACAAACTATTTATTCGATTTACGTTTTCTGGGCGTTTTGGGGCAGATTGGATTTATTCTATTTGTTGTTGTCAGTATCCGCTCCATCGGTGGCAACTTTTCTCAAAATGTCGGTAAGTTAGGAGAATCCCAATTTATTTGTCGTGACGGTTCTTTTAGCTATCGTTGTGCCTACGACTTCATGGATAGTGAAGCTGGTTTCGATATTTCCGATACCGTTGTAGAGTATGAAAATACGGATACTTACTGGCACGCCTTTAATCTAGGTATTCTCAATACACTCAAAGTCGCTATTTATGGCGTTATTCTAGTAACAATCGTGGGCACGCTCGCTGGCATCGCCCGGTTATCTGATAACTGGCTCATCAGCAAACTGGCCTTATGGTATGTGGAATTAATGCGTAATATCCCTTTGCTGGTTTCGCTATTTTTCATTTATTTTGGCGTACTCTTAACGCTACCAAAAATCGATGAATCAATACAGTTTTTGGGTCTGCCCATTTTTCTAAGTAATCGCGGCTTAAATTTCCCGTCGCCACAATTTACATCATCGGCGCCTATTTGGTTAGCCTTTCTGGTACTGGGCATCGTACAAATTCAGGTACAGGGAATCCTATTTAACCGAAAAGAAGAACGAACGGGGCAGAAAACCAATCGCCTGATACCGGGCCTTGCCTCTTTTTTGATTATCGTAGGGATTGGCTGGTTTGTTTCCATCTCTGTCTCCGATAATCAGGGTTTGCTGGTTACTAAAGCCAGCCGTATTCGAGAAGTCGAAGATATAGAAAAGGTGATGCTCACCCGCACTGGTTTGAACAGCTTGGATTTATTGGATACTTTATCCGAAGAAGAAATTTCCGCCGCAGCGTTACAAATTTGTGTTCTGCGCGATTCTCATTCAGAAACAAATCTGACCAGACAATTACAGGCTCTGAACATCCCTTATGAAATTTCGCGTTCGAAACGACCAGATCAAGCCATAAAAAAATATGAAGAAGGAATCTGCGAAATATTTGCCGCATCCAAAGCAACACTGGCAGCCGAGCGACCTACGCTCGAAAATCCGGGCAGCCATCTTATTCTTTCTACCCAAGATAAACCGATCGTGTGGAGTATCCCAGTCCGTGAAGGGTTTAACCTTGTTGGCGGTGCCAAGATGCTGCCTGAGTTCATGGCTCTACTGGTAGGGCTGGTACTCTTCTATGGTGGTTCGTTAGCAGAAATTGTACGCGCGGGTATCCAGTCTGTAACCAAAGGACAATCCGAAGCGGCGCGAGCACTAGGTCTGAGTGAAGGTCAGCGATTACAATTAGTAGTTATGCCTCAGGCATTGCGGGTTATTATCCCGCCGCTTATTGGTATCTTTCTCAGCCTGGCCAAGGACACCAGCCTGGGCATCGCGATTGGTTTTCCCGACATGTACGCGATTGCGTATACAACGATGAATCAATCAGGGCGAATCTTGCAAGTATTCATTCTCATGATGTTGGTATATATGCTAATCAGCCTAGCCTTTTCGCTTGTGTTGAACTGGTACAATGAACGAGTAAAATTGGTGGAGAGATAATGATGACACAGACAACTAAAACTGCATCCCAATTGCAAGGCATTGGTAAAGGTTTCAACTGGCGATTTTTTCTGCTGGATAATATCACCGGCTCCCGGTATCAAACAGTCTGGATCGCGAGTCTAACATTACTAACCGCTTTCTTTACTGTAGTACAATTCAAAAAAGCGCCCACCATAACAATAGTTACCCTTGCCGCTTGGAGCATTGGTATCATCATGGTTGTGGTCGGGACTTTATTCCATCGTCACACAAAGGTCAGTCGCTGGCTAAAAAACAATCTGCTTAGCTCTGTCTCCAACACCGTGCTTAGCCTGCTTCTCATGCTGGCACTAGGCATGGTGGTACGCGGCATTGCTCTATGGGCTTTTATAAATGCTAATTTTAATCCAGCAGAAACAGCCCCTGAATTCCGGTCAGCATCAGGAGCCACTTGGGGCGTGATTTGGGGCGCCCGCAAATTGCTATTAACAGGACGTATGCTGCCAGAAGATTCACCGCGCGTGTGGCTGGCGCTGTGGTTTATTCTGGGAATGTGGGCACTGACCTATATCACCGGCAGACCGGCATGGCGAGACAAGCTAGAACGTGTACGCCAAGGGATCATGGGCCTATGGCTCTTGTCACCCATCGTCTTATATGTATTTCTGGCGGGTATTTCCAACACTCCCTATAATATAGGCACAGCATTGGCTGGCTTAGCTTTTGCACTGGCGATCTACGCTTTATTCTGGTGGCAAAAAATAGCCCGCTTCAGCTGGCTCAATCTTATTGCCACAGCCGCCGCGTGGCCTTTAGCTTATACAATTTGGTGGGCAATTGGGCGCAGCGGGATCTTACCGCCGATCAACGTCGATACCTGGGGCGGCCTCATGCTATCGCTGATCGTAGCCAGTACAGTCGTAATATTATCCATGCCTGTTGGCATGATGCTGGCGTTAGGACGACGCAGTGAAGTTTACGGCATTCCAGACTGGATCGTTTGGCCGGTAGCCATTGGTGTTACGATATGGGGCTTCACAACAACCCCTCAATTACTAGCTGATTCTCGTAGCCCAATAGAGCAGATTTTCGCCTTTTGGCCAATTTTAGTCTTACTCGCTGCTTACATACTCCAACGTACTTTCAAAGGCAATGTGGTAGCCGGCGCCAGCACGGCGTTTATCGAATTGATACGCAGCGTCCCCCTTATCACACTGCTATTCATGGGCATTATCATGGCGCCCTTCTTCTTCGAGACAGGAACCTCGGTCGCCAAACCATGGCCAGTCATTGTGGGTTACTCGCTCTTTTCAGCCGCCTACACGGCAGAGATAATTCGCGGTGGCTTGCAAGCTATACCCGTAGGGCAGTACGAGGCCTCCGACTCTCTCGGTTTAAATGGGTTTCAAAAAATGCGCTTTATCATCCTGCCTCAGGCGCTCCGTATCGTCGTTCCGGCAATCGTAGGTCAGTTTATCGGCGCATTCAAGTCGTCTTCATTGGTATCGATTGTGGGTCTCTTCGACTTACTGGGTATCACACGCGCTATTATTAACAATCCACAATGGTTGGGGTTGCGCAAAGAAATGTATGTATTTCTGGCTATTGTTTACTTTATAGGCAGCTTTGCAATGTCGTCCTATAGTCGTAAACTGGAAGTACAGTTGGGT
Source organism: uncultured Anaerolineales bacterium (assembly GCA_964448865.1). Lineage (GTDB taxonomy): Bacteria > Chloroflexota > Anaerolineae > Anaerolineales > UBA11858 > B10-G9. Next base: position 13,057 of record CAYUXO010000012.1, on the reverse strand, counting down.
ATAGGTGAGCGGTAGACAAAGCGATACTCAGCAATTGGTGGATTATTAACGTTTTAGGATAATCTGCTAATAGGCTTTGCAAGAACTCTTACAGGAACTTAGCAGTTCTAATTGCAGAAGATCAAATAAGGAGAAAACGATCATGAAATTCGAAGGCCCAGCGGAAAGCTTTGTTGACGAAATTATCATTTGCGAAAACGTACATAAGTGGTTTGGTGAATTCGAGGCCTTGCGCGGTGTTGATCTCAGGGTCAAACCAGGAGAAGTGATTGTGATCATCGGTCCCTCAGGATCGGGAAAATCCACTTTCATCCGTTGCATTAATCGTCTCGAGGAACACCAGGAAGGACGCATCATTGTAGATGGCATCGAACTATCCCACGATATCCGTAATATTCAAGAAGTCCGGCGCGAGGTCGGGATGGTTTTCCAGCAATTCAACCTCTTTCCCCATTTAACGATATTGGAGAATATTACGCTGGCGCCGATCAACGTGCGCAAGTGGACACGAGACCATGCCGAAGAGCTTGCTATGCAGTGGTTGACACGAGTGGGCATCCCAGAGCAGGCTCACAAATATCCAGGGCAGCTTTCTGGTGGTCAGCAGCAGCGAGTAGCCATGGCCCGTACGCTGACAATGCAACCAAAGATTTTGATGTTTGATGAGCCAACGTCGGCCCTGGATCCGGAAATGATCAAGGAAGTGTTGGATGTAATGCGCGACCTGGCCCACAGCGGGTATACGATTCTTGCTGTAACCCACGAGATGGGCTTTGCCCGTGAAGTGGCTAACCGCGTGCTCTTCATGGATATGGGTAAAATTGTAGAAGAAAACACGCCTGATGACTTCTTTAATAACCCGAAAGAGGATCGCACAAAACTCTTCTTATCGCAAATTTTGCACCACTAAAAATAAATGGTTGAGGTAAAAAAAAGGCGATCCCTCGAGGGTCGCCTTTTTTTACTCATCACTGCCGCAGATGCTAAATCAGGGTTTCCCCGTCTATAGGCACATGTCTTAACTAATCCTACAAATTACGGAACCCTCAGGATCCCCTCCCTTTTTTTGAGGAAAAACAGTCGCTTGCTCAAACCATATTACCAAAACACAACGATAAACACATGAATACATTCCATTACGCTGACGGTAAACTCTTCTGTGACCAAATACCATTGGAGGATCTGGCCTCTGAATTTGGCACCCCTCTTTATGTCTACTCTGCCAAACGCCTGCGTGAAAACGTAGCCCGCCTGCGAGCCGCTTTTGCCGCGCTAAATCCCCTGGTGTGCTACGCTGTCAAAGCCAACGATAATCTGGCATTGCTGCACCTCTTCCACGAATTAGGTCTAGGATTTGATGTTGTTTCAGGCGGCGAGCTGCATCGCGTCCAGCGCGCTGGCGCCAACCCAGAACGTATAGTATTCGCGGGAACGGGAAAAACCGACGCCGAGTTGAAGCAGGCTCTTTGCAGCGGCATCAACAAAATCTGCGTCGAGTCAGCGGATGAACTGCATGCCCTCAATCGCATTGCTGGCGAACTTAATCACCGCCCGTCTGTCTTATTGCGCCTAAATCCAGGCGTCGCACCCGATACACATCATCATATTCTTACAGGTAATGCAGAAAGTAAATTCGGAATATCAGTGGATATTGCACATGATTTGCATACTCAAGGTTGGTCTAATCTTAACCTGTGTGGCGTGCATTTTCATATCGGATCACAAATCCCTGATCCGACTTCGGTAGCAGCTGCACTGGATATAGCATTGGATTTTCTGGATGAATGTCCACCTGAATGGGATACACTTGACCTGGGAGGTGGATTCCCCGTAGCCTATTGCCCTGAAACTACCTCAACAAGTTTTGCCGCCTTTGCAGAGGTTACTACCAATCGGCTTGCTCAGTTTCCGCGTACCCTAAACCTGATTCTGGAACCCGGACGCAGCCTGATTGCCGACGCTGGAGCCTTGCTCCTCACCGTACAGGCTACCAAGCAAACAGGTGCCCATCGCACAGTCATTGTAGATGGCGGCATGAACACCTTGCTGCGCCCGGCGCTTTACGATGCCTATCACCAAATTTTGCCAATTCGTGAAGCGAATGACAAGAATTTCTCTACACATATAGCCGGACCTGTCTGCGAATCGGCTGATTACCTTGCGCGGGATCGCTATCTGCCAGACTTGGCGCGCCATGACCGTCTTGTTATTCTCACCACGGGTGCGTATGGCTACAGCATGGCATCGCATTACAATGCCCGCCCGCTCCCCGCAGAAGTATTGGTAGACGGAGATAGCTATCACCTCATCCGCCGCCGAGAAACATACGTGGATTTGGATGGGCGAGATACCTGAGATAGATAAGCCTTTACTTCTATAGGCGAAGTGTGCAGCATTCTGTGCGTAGCCCCGCGCAGCGTCCTCTTGGGGGGAATACCGGCAGGGTGCAAAGGGCACACAGAGCGGTCCGTATGATCCGTGAAACCTGTATTTCATTTCAGACGATGGTGAAACAGCCGCGATCGTACAATGGTAAGATATGAGAAATGGGAAGACAAAGTTTTACAAAATTTTGGATTATTATCACTGTTGCCTTCTTGTTAGTGGGACTTTTCCTTTTAGCCTGGTTTATCACCCTAGAAGCCACAAAAAAAGATGCACTCACAAGATATAATCAGCAGCAACAACTATTGGTAGAAGGCACAGCTGTGGGCATTGAAGGATTTTTCGACAACCTGTCAGTTAGCCTTGGATCGCTAGGGTTGCTGCCAGAAATCCAATATTTTGACGAGACCCTTACCAGACAGGAATTGGCACGGAAGCTCGATGAGCTAAAACTCCAGGGCATTATTGATATTGGAATTTTGAACGCGCAGGGTGTTGCAACAACCTTCGCAGTCAAAACTGAAGCAGAAGGGGTCGATTATTCTTGGCAAGCATATATTAAAGATGCACAGGAAAGCAATGTTGATGACGGCTCAAACCCCTTAATTATTACACTGCAAACTGTCAGCCCCGGCGAACCGGGATTTCAAATCGCCCTTCCGATCTTTGAAACAGCTATTAACGCCAGTCATCCTAACCCCGGCGGGAAGTTTGTGGGCGTAATTGTTGGAACCCTGATGTTGGACACCTTAGCACCGCGGTTTATAGCCCCTTTCAAACCTCCTGGAGATGGTCATATTTTTTTAGTAAACGATGAATATGACATCATCTGGTCATCTAATAAGGACATGACCCTAGCAAGCATCTTGGACTATCGTCAGGGCACTTTCGCACAGATGGCAGATCAAATGGGAACGTGGGCGCCGGGAGCATCCCAGGGAGATTTCTATGAGTATGAAACTTCATCTGGGCGCAATGACTTTGTGCTGATTGCCTTCGCGCCAGTCGATTTAGGTCAAGAGCTGATGTCCATCGGTGTTATCACACCCGATGTCGTTGTCCGGCAGACATCGCTTGTTAATTTTCAGCGCCAGCAACTTGTATTCATCATAAGCGCGTTGACCATTTTGGCAGGTGTGTTGGTGGGTGGGTTTGTATTAAGGCGCGAGGTAAGCCGCCGGTTCCAGGTTGAAGATGCCCTGAAAAAAAGCGAAATGGAACAGGCGATCATCACTGAGCGCAATCGACTGGCAGGAGATTTACATGATTCGGTCACGCAGGGGCTTTATGGTATTGTGCTGCATGCTGATGCTGCCAAAGGGCAGTTGACCGCTGGCCAGACAAGCAAAGCCACGGCATATTTGGATGAGATAAAAGCAGCCGGGAAAGAGGGGCTGGCTGAGATGAGGTTGTTGATCTTTGAACTTCGTCCACCGGTATTGGAACGAGAAGGTTTAGTAGATGCCCTGGAAACTCGACTCTACGCGGTTGAGAAACGGGCAGGATTAACGGCTGAATTTCAATCTTCCATTAAAGGACAGTTACCCCTGGAAATTGAAGATGGTCTTTACCGGATCGCTCAAGAGGTACTAAACAATGCCCTAAAACACGCCCATGCTCAACATATTTGGGTACACCTGCATCAAGATGGGCAAATGGTGACTCTCGAGATTAAGGACGATGGCTGCGGGTTTGATTTGGAATCACCCCAGGCAAGTGGCGGGATGGGACTTTCGAATATATCGGCGCGCGTTTCGAAAATGGGAGGGAAGCTAATGATTGAAAGCCAGCCAAATAAAGGGACACGCGTTAATGTGGAGGTAAGGAAATGAGTGATTTGATCCGGGTTTTTGTGACCGATGATCACAGTATTGTCCGCAAAGGGATCAAAGCCATTTTAGAGCTAACCCCCGATATTGAGTTGGTGGGTGAAGCTACAAGTGGTAGAGAAGCTGTTGAAAGGGTAGCACGCCTAAATCCTGATGTAATTCTGATGGATTTGGTGATGCCGGAGATGGATGGAATCGAGGCAATCTGTCAGCTTAAGGCGCGGCATCCCGATATCCACATCCTGGTACTGACGACCTTTGCGGGGGAAGATAAAATTTTTCCGGCGATCAAAGCAGGGGCGTTGGGCTATCATCTAAAAGATTCGGGACCAGAGGAATTGGTGGAGGCGATACGACAGGTGAATCGCGGCGAATCAGCGCTGCATCCCATTATTGCTCGCAAAGTGCTGCAGGAATTGACACACCCCACAGAAGAATCTCCTACCCCCGACCCGCTGACTCCGCGAGAAGGAGAAGTTTTGGGGTTGGTAGCCAAGGGCATGGAGAACCCGGAAATTGCCAAGAAATTGGTAATTAGCGAGGCAACTGTCCGCACCCATGTTAGCAATATTATGAGTAAACTTCACCTTGCCAGCCGCACTCAAGCAGCCCTTTATGCCCTGCGAGAGGGTTTAGCAACACTTGATAGTGAATAACCAGCACCGATCTAAGCAATTTGTTGAGAAAGGCTGAAATTTATTGGTCATTTCATGTAGGCAATATCTGCTCCTCTCTGATGACAAACAGCAGTTAATCGGAGAAAATAAAGTAAACAAAAGCAGTCTAGATTTAAAGGAGCTAATCATGAAAACGAACAGATTGTACATCATCATAGTCTTAATTCTGTCCCTTGCTCTAGGCGGCTGCAATACTACAAATCCCATTCAAGGTTCTGGGAATATCGTCACCGAAGAAAGAGACGTGAGCAGTATTGACCGTGTAACGTTCTCAGGTTTTGGGGAATTGAATATCCAGCAGGGAGATAAAGAATCGTTAACTGTGAGCACGGATGATAATATCATGTCTTATATTCAAACCGATGTATCGCAGGGTATCCTCGCCATTGGTTTCGATAACGAAGGACAGCAAAGAGGCTTCAACCCCAGTGATGGGATTAAGTTCGATTTGGTTGTCAAGGATCTTGCCCGTTTGGATATTTCTGGCGATGGGGATATCAATATAGGCGAACTCCGGGCAGAAAAGCTGCTGGTAAATCACGGGGGCATTGGCGATCTGGAAATCACATTTCTCACTGCAGATGAATTGATCGTTCGTCACAGCGGTGCAGGTAATATGGTAATTTCCGGGCTGGTAAAAGGGCAAGAAGTAACCCACAGTGGCGTTGGTAGTTATCATGCCGTAGACTTGAGAAGCCAAACTACCAACATCAAAATCAGTGATGCTGGCAGTGCAGATGTCTGGGCAGTCGATTCCCTCGATGTTGAAATCTCTGGACTGGGCGACGTCACATATTATGGAAGTCCCCGTGTCATCCAGAATATCTCCGGTGTGGGCAAGCTGATTTCCAAAATTCTCAAAGATGGTCGTGGCACCCTAATGGTGCTGGTGCCTGCTGGTCAATTCGAAATGGGCAGCTTAAACGGTGATGATGACGAGCAGCCAGTTCATACCGTCATGCTTGATGCCTTCTATATTGATCAATACCAGGTCACCAACAGCCAGTATGCTCTTTGCGTAGATTTAGGCATCTGTGATCCTGTAACGGATACCACCGCGGGTCCAGCCTCATACTCCCGCGCGGTTTATTTTGGCAATCCAGTATACGCTGATTACCCGGTGATTTATGCCAGTTGGTATGATGCCAAAGATTACTGTGAATGGCGCGGCGGCGCACGTCTGCCCACCGAAGCTGAGTGGGAGAAAGCCGCTCGGGGTGGCCTGGAAAGTAAAACCTATCCCTGGGGAGATCAATCTCCTTTGTGTGAAGCTGGAGCTAAGAACGGAGCCAAGTTCGACGACGATAAGGGTTGCAACGACACCGATACGGAACAAGTAGGCAGTTACAGCGCCAATGGTTATGGCCTGTATGATATGGTCGGCAATGTCTGGGAATGGGTCAGTGACTTCTACGATGAAAATTATTATGCTAACTCACCAACCAATAACCCTTCAGGCCCTGAGGATGGCAGTTCCCCTGTGATCCGGGGAGGTACCTGGACGAATAACGCTGACTACATCCGAATTTCGGATCGCCGCTACCACGATCCCAAAAGTGGTTCCCTCACCAGTGGGTTTCGGTGTGCTCGCGACGTGAGCCCTTAGGCTGGTATTCTTATAGGGTTAGGGCTAATCTGTAGGGCTTCAACCCCCTCAGAGCGGATTCCACCACAAAATCCGCGTGATATCTCCTGGTTAGCATTGAGACCAAAGTACTCGATGCTAACCAGGGAATCTGGAGACGGGCAGGCAAATCCAAATCGGTGGAGTAATGATTATCGACTGCCCCGCTCCAAAATCCCCGTCAGACAACCCATCGCTCCAGCCGCTTTGCCTAATTCATCCACTTCGACGGTGTGACAGATAATACCAAGACTCTCATAAAATGCTTGCGTGATCGGATTGCCCGCCGCCATCAAAATTTGACGTGGCGCGAGGGTGACGAAATTGAAGGCTTTATTGCCCTCCGCTTCGATTTCATCGGGGATGAAGGCAACCTGAAAACCATGTTCTTTCAACGCATCCACGCCGCGATGCACTAAGCGTTTGGGCCAAGCAATGGCGAGATCGTGATCTACGATGCGCAACATGCCCATCAGGTGCATCGTACCAAAGGGCAAATCGACCTGAATGACGGAAACGCCCATTTCGGTGAGTGTGCTGGAAACCTGCGCGATGCCTTCATCGTTGGTGCGCAGCCCACGCCCAATAATAACCGTTTGCGGATTGATCCAAGCGGCATCTGCGCCTTCAAAAGTGCCCGTGCCACGAACGCTGCGGATAATCGGAATGCCCAACTCAGCTAATTTATGCGCAACCCAACGCTCCTCCCCAGCACGGACAGTGGAAGCTGGACGCGCCAGGATCGCGCCTTCGGGGGTCATGAATATCAGATCGGCGATGAACATTTGGTTGGGAGCAGGCTGCCCCTCCGGTTCCACATAATATACGGTCACACCCGCATCCCGGTACGCTTGAACGATAGCGTCATGCTGGGCTTGCGCCCGCGCCAGGTCCACCGATGCCAACATCTGTACCGCATTGGGGTCTGTTGAGGCAGTCAACTCCAAGCCGGGCCGGTGCAACAACACGGATTTCAGACGCGACCACTCGGTGTCTATGCCACAATTTCCCCAGACAGTGCCCAACTCCTCGCGTAGGTGCGCTGTACGGGGTGACCAACCTGCACCGCCAAAAGCAGCGGCTTTATATAGTTTTTTCTTACCCATTTTTTTTGTCCTCTTAGGTTTACGGGGAAATGGAACGCGGATTATTTAAAATATAAAAAAGCTTTTAAAATCCGTGTAAATCCACCTAATCCGTTGAATCCGTGTTCTGTTTTTTACTCTCCTGTAAAAATGCCGTAACAATGGAAAAGATCCATGTCCTCAGGGATATCCAATCCGTGATCACCTTTTCCTGTAGATGGGTTTATATGTGCGCCATGATCCGGTGCAAATGCAACGATGTGACGCTTATTTTTCCAGTGCTCATTCGCCGCTTCTGCCATTTTCTTAAAGTCCTGAATATGCTGTTTAAAAGCCTGTATACAAATCGGGGAGAAAGGCTCAGTCTGATGAAGGTTATCATCATAATCTGCCTGGTACGCAACGATGACGTCATATTCATCACCCCGAATAACTTCTACAGTCCGCTCGGTGACAGCTTTATCACTATCTTCTGAGAAGTAGGCGATATCACGATTCCTGAAAATCAAATCGATACTGCTGTTTTCTACAGAGACGATAGCAACTTTTTTATTGGCGCGAACGAGTGCATCAAAGATAGTGTCACATTCCAATACTGGTCGTGTGTAATGGTGAATACCATGTACCTCTGGCTGTGCTCCGGTATAAATAGAGGCAAAGCAAACTGGCGTTACCGGAGGGAGCACAGAGCGCAGAGGAACACGCAGCGGAACCAGTGGCAGTATTTTACGAAGCTCAGTCTCATGCGACCCCCATAAATGTGCGCCGATGGCATCCTGCGAGATAATCAGGCACTTCTCCAAGGGGAGGTCCTTCTCCTCCAGCGTAGAAATAACCATATCCAACGCTGGTTCCTCCGAGACAGTAGGAGGCTCTACGCCAAGGAGATGACATATAGTGGGGGTTAACGAAACGATAGAACCTTGATGCGGAGGGAATTTCATTTTATGCTCCTAAATCAATTTGGGCTTATGTAGTTTGCTGAAAACTTATCGAAAATTTTCTAGAAATATATTTTTGAATGCTATCTGCATAAATTTGTTCGTATTTTCTGACAAATCCAGCATCGGACGCTACTGTTTTTTCATTTGATCCTAAATGGGTCATGTTGCGAAGGATAATGTTCTTGCCAAACAAATCATGCACGGTACTGTCTTTAATCTCTGCTTCTTTGGTTTTAAAATCTACAATTTTAGGCGTGTTCTTATTCTGTGTCAAGAACGCCATAGCTCTATGAGCCGCAGCCGCTCAGCTATTCTCAATATGTCATTGCCCTGATTGCCACGCTAGCTAAACTTGCATCCCACTGGTGAGAGTGTTATGATTCGCCTTTGCCATCTATGAAAATGCGGCAAACGTTTATTTTTGGAGATGCAACCATGATTGTTGTAACCAGCGACAATGGCGCGGTGGGTATCGAAGAAGCAGTGCGCGTCTTGAAGGCAGAGGGAATGGCCATAGACGCGGTCGAAGCCGGAAATCGTCTGGTGGAAGCCGACGGCTACAAAAGCTGACCGGACGGGTTTGCTCGCAGCCTTTCAACAACCATAACCGAACTTGGCTTTTCGCGCCGCTTACCCTCCGAGCGATTAGCCTGGTCAACTTCATGCGGGGTTAGGTTTCTCTGCATCAGGAAAGTTTCTTGACTGCGGCAGCCAGATTGTCGAGAGCGCTCTGAACTGTTCCGCGAGGACAACCTATCGTCATTCGGGCAAACCCTGCCCCCTCTCTCCCAAACCAGTATCCCGGACTGAGTGCTATCCGGGCTTCATCTGCAAGAAATCTCTTTAACTCTTTCGCATTTAGGCCAAGTTTTCTAAAATCCAGCCAGACTAAAAACGTTCCTTCGGGTTCAATCAATGAAACTCTGATGGCGTTCTTCTCTAGAAACTCCCTGATCAAATCAACATTTCCTTGAATGTAGACCAGCAGTTCATCTAACCATTCGGCGCCATCTCTATAAGCGACTTCCGTCGCAACTGAAGCAAACACATTAACTTTGTTGATTTGGTAACGATGAGCAAATTCATGGAACTGGAGACGGTATCTTTCGTTAGGGATTATCGTTATTGCGTCAACCATACCTGCAATATTGAATGTTTTGGCTGGTGAAATACAGGCGGCCCCATTTTCCCCGGCCTTTTCAGAGACATTTAGATAGGGAAAATACTGATTAGGCGGAAAAGCAAAATCACTATGAATTTCATCTGCTATGACAAAAACATCGTGACGCTCACAAATCTCTGCTACTTGTTCTAGTTCTGTCCTGGCCCAAACCCTGCCAACAGGGTTATGTGGGTTGCATAATATCAGTATCTTGTTGTTCGGATCAGATGCTTTAATTTCCAGGTCATCAAAATCAATTTGATATTGACCATCCATTAATTTGAGAGGGTTCTTGGCGATTTTCCTGTCGTTGCTTTTTACGAGCATTCGGAATTCAAAGAAAACCGGGGGTTGAAGAATAACACCATCCCCTTCACACGAATGTTGATTGATCAAGATTGAAATGGCGTTCAAGATAGATGGACAAGGTTCAATATGCTGTTGATCTATTTTCCATCCATACCTATTTTTATACCATGACTCAATCGCCATGAAATAACTCTCTGGTTTAGATTCGTAGCCATAGATCCCATGCGCTACCCGTTTTTGCAAATGCTCTATCACGGCGGGAGGCGATTTTAGATCCATATCCGCTACCGACATTGGAATTGCTTCTTCATTTCCAAAATGCTCTGAAAGAAACGTCCTACTCCACTTCATTGTCGGATATTCGTTGCGATCAATGGGTTCATCAAAGTTCATATCTTTCACTCTCTTTCAAGCGATAACGGAAACCTAACGTCGCAAATCAGCGGCGGCAAGGAGCAGCGCTTTTTGGCTTCCGTGTGCATTTGTCTTGTTATCTCTTATTTTGTCATTCAGCTATGTTTTATTCTAACCCTTTATTTGTAAACAGGAAATTGTTTACAAATATCAGAAACATCTCTTTTTAACTTATCTAACATTTCCTGATTATCTCGTTCCATTAAGGCATTATCGATGATATTTGCAATTTGTATTACATAATCCTTTTCGATACCTCTAACAGATATTGGGCCTGTTCCAAGGCGCAAACCACTTGCTCTTTTTCCTGTATCTTTAGGGATATAGTTTCTGTTTGTAATTATTCCTATTGATTCAAGAGTTTTTTCAGCTTGAGAGCCACTCAGTCCTTTGGTTGTGACATCAACTACGACCTGATGCGTCTCAGTTCCACCACAGACTAATCGATAACCTTTTTTGGCAAGTTCTGCTGCAAGTAATTTCGCACTGTCAAGAGTCTTGCGTTGCACATTGATAAAATAGGCTTCTTTTGCTAGTTTTGCAATAGTAGCTTTTCCAGCTATATTGCTGACAGCACTGGTTCCCTGGGTTCCTGGAAATACAGCTTTATCAACTGCACTGGCATATTCTTTACTGCAAAGTATAACTCCGCCTCTTCCTCCCATCATTGTTTTAAAAGTGGTGAAAGACACAAAATCCGCGTACGAAATTGGACTGGGGATCAGTTTAGCTGCGACCAACCCAGCGATATGTGCCATATCTACAAACAAGTACGCACCAACAGATTTGGCTGTCTGATACATTCTTTCATAGTCGATTAGTCTCGGGTATGAACTTGCCCCTGCAACAATCATTTTAGGTTTGAATTGATTAGCTGTTTCCGCCAAAGCCTCATAATCGATTAACTCTGTTTGTAGATCAACATTGTAGTGCTGAAAATCAAAACATTTGCTTGTCATCGAGGAAGGGTGACCATGAGTCAGATGTCCTCCATGAGAAAGATTCATAGCTAAAACTTTGTCACCGATGTTTAGAACGGAAAAGTAAACAGCAAAGTTGGCAGCCGAACCCGTATGGGGTTGAACATTCGCATGTTCTGCTTGAAATAGTTCTTTCATCCTTTCAATGGCTAACGTTTCAATAACATCAACATACTCACATCCGGCGTGATATCTCTTGCCGGGATATCCTTCAATGGTTTTATGATTCAGTACTGAACCCATTTCTTCAAGAATAGACTTGGGCATATGAGTTTCCGATGCCACAAGATCAATAGTGTTTTCTATTCTTTCTGCTTCTAGTTGAATTAATTCCTCAAGCTGAGGGTCGTCGTGTTTTAAGCTGTTCATTTCTCACTTATTTCCAGGGCATTATTTTAATAGGCTATTTTGGATCAACGCCCACAATCAGCCGATTGCGGACAGGCGAAACTACCTTCAATGCGAAAGTGCCATCGCAGGCGCAACCAATCTCAAAAAAACCAGGGCAGCAATTCGCGTTGAATATATTTGTTGGGCGGCCTCTTTGGTTTCTGTAAGTTCCCCTTGTGTAAATGAAAAGACGAGCCAAAGGTTACAAAATAAAGTTGACGATCCATTGCGCCACAAGCTGGTTATCGGGGGTGCCGCTACCAAGAGAACGAACAGATGCTTCGTACATTGGCGGCTCCAACTCCTTTTCAGCCATAGGCAATAAATCCTGCATAATACTGGCCGAAAACTCAGGATGCCCCTGGATACCCAGCACGCGATTGTCAATTTCATATAACGCAATGGGGCAAAAGGTATTGCCGCCTAAGAGTTCGGCTTCCGGTGGCAATTTGACGACCTGATCCTGGTGGGCAAAGTAGAGCGAGCAGCGGTCCGGCTTGCCGTTCATCCAGGCTTTTGGTTGGGTAACGTCAAAGCTTATCAGGCCAAAACCTCTTCCTTTTTCTGACTTCTCGGCGCGGCCGCCAAGCGCATGAGCCAGAATTTGGTGCCCAAAACAGATACCAACCAGTTTTATACCCGCCCGATAACTGTCCCGTATGAATTGTGAAAGCAAGGCAATCCAGTCATCCGTGTCGTAAACACCGCTGGGGCTGCCGGTAATGATATAAGCGTCACACTCATCGGGGGAGGCGGGAAACTGTTCCTGCGCTACCTGATATCCAACATAGGTAAAGGGGGCGTTCACGCTCTCAAAAAAGTGAATGTAGGTGTCGACCGGCGTACCATCCCAGTTGATAACAGATGCTTCCGGCGAAATGGCGTTCAGTATTCCTAATTTCATTATGTTGACCTCATTATTTGCAAAAATATGACTCTTTGGGGTTTTTCGTGCAAATCGACTCGAATTGCCATTCAAATAGCAGATTAATGTAGAGCTTAAAAACTTTTCCACTTTAAGTTTTGGCTAGGATGATTTTGTAATCGTACCACAGTAGTAGTTAAGTTATGTTTAGTGAAATTCCTAGACTAAATTACAACTGTAGCACTTAGCTGCCCAAAGGGTGAGCTCAGCGGCCGCCGGGTTGGTTAATAATGATTATAGATGAAGAACCAAAGATAGCAAAAAACGGCTGATTCCCCACGCCGGATGGGCAAAGCCCAGTCAGGTGCAGCGTGGGTTACTAGAATGTAATAG
>CAYUXO010000011.1:0-45439 GCA_964448865.1 uncultured Anaerolineales bacterium | reverse complement strand
ATTAAGGAAATCGCTGCCAGCGCTCACCAAGCAGATTTGTGGTTTTTTGATGACTTGGGTTCAGGTTCTTTGCTGGATACCAAGCCTTATGGATTAAAACATGAACCCACGGTGCAGGAATCTCTTGCTGCAGAGGCGGATCTGGTATGTTTCTCTGGAGATAAATTATTGGGTGGACCCCAGGCAGGAATAATATTAGGCAGGAAAGATTTGATCGATCAGCTCAAATCCCATCCCCTGGCAAGAGCGATCCGGGCTGACAAAATGGCTCTGGCAGGGCTTTCCGCAACCCTGGGGCATTACCTGAAAGATGAAGCCTTGACTGAAATTCCAGTTTGGCAGATGATATCCGCAGATATTAGTAAGATTAAAGACCGGGCCCAGAAGTGGCAGAAAACACTCAAGCTGGGAAATGTGGTTGAATCCCAATCTATGGTTGGAGGTGGATCCCTGCCGGGTGAGACCATGTCAACCTGGGTTTGGGAGATTGATGTAAAACATCCCCAGAAGTTGCTGCGACTGCTTCGGGAAGGAACTCCGGCAGTGATTGGTAGAGTAGAAAACGATCGAGTGGTCTTCGATCCCCGGACGGTACTGGAAGAGTCAGATTCAGAATTTATTCAGCAATTTGAGAGTGCCTGGAGTATATATGAAGACTGACTTACCAAAACTGATGGAGCGGGAGAATATTGATGCCATTTGGATCCTGGGATCGGCATCTCACAACCCGGCTATGACATATTTCACCGGCAGTGTTCATGTCAGCGGGGCTGACCTGATCATTATCAAGGGACAGGAACCAGTACTTTTCAGCAATGCCATGGAGCGGGAGGAAGCCGCTAGCACGGGATTAAAAACGGTGGTTACCGCCAAATATGATATGGTCAAACTTCTCCAGGAAACTAATGGTAATCATCCTAAAGCCGTGGCTATCATGCGAAAGATGATGTTCAACGAGCTGGGACTGACCAAAGGACGGGTCTCGGTTTACGGCAAAGTGGATATCGGCGGCGTCCTGGGATCGCTGAATCATCTCCGGGAATTAATGCCAGAGCTTGAGTTTATAGGTGAAGGCGCCATGTCAATCCTCCTGGAAGCCCAGGCCACCAAGGACGATAATGAAATTGAGCGCATCCGCCAGATGGGAAAAGTCACCACCGACGTGGTCCGAAAAGTGGCGGATTATTTACAGGGCTGCCAGGTTCGGGACGATGAAGTTGTATTAAATGATGATGGTGAACCGGTCACAGTTGGCCAGGTGAAAAAGAAAATCAATCTCTGGCTGGCTGAAGAAGGAGTCGAAAATCCCGAAGGTTGTATATTTGCCATTGGTCGTGATGCTGGCATCCCTCACAGCGCCGGCAATCCAGAAGATCAAATCCGGCTTGGAAAAACCATCATATTCGATATTTACCCCCAGGAAGCAGGCGGAGGATACTTTTTTGATTTCACCCGCACCTGGTGCCTGGGCTATGCCCCCGAAGCAGAAGAAAAACTCTATCAGGATGTCAAGAGAGTATATGAAGATATTATGGGAGAGTTGGTAAAGGATCAATATGCTCCGGATTTCCAGGACCGCACCTGTGAATTATTTGAAGCCCAGGGGCATAAAACTATCCGACAGGACGCTCAGTTGGAATCTGGTTATGTGCACAGTCTGGGCCATGGTCTGGGATTGAATGTTCACGAACGCCCCTGGTTTGGGGTGGGCGCTAATCCTGAAGATAACCTGGCTGCTGGATCTGTGGTGACTATTGAACCAGGCTTATATTATCCTGATAAAGGAATGGGGTGCCGTTTGGAAGATTCTGTCTGGGTTAGGCCTGATGGAAAGATGGAAATTCTGGCGGATTATCCCTATGACCTGGTATTACCTATGAAAAACTGGAAAGCCTGAATTTGAGGTGGCCATATGACTGAAATCCCGGTTGATGAAATTAAATCCAATGCCCTGGAAAATCCAGCAGCCCGAATTCTGGGAATTGAAACCTCTTGTGATGAAACTGCTGCCGCAGTGGTGGAAAACGGGTGTGATATATTATCGAGCGCAGTGGCTTCCCAGGTAGACCTTCACGCTCAATTCGGGGGAATTTTCCCCGAGGTGGCTTCCCGTCAGCACATCCTGGCGATTTACCCGATTGTAGATCAAGCTTTGAGAGATGCCCATCTGAAGCTGGCAGATCTTGATGGTATTGCTGTCACTCGTGGTCCCGGGTTACCGGGATCTCTGGTAGTGGGCATCAACATGGCCAAAGGATTGGCAATTGGCAGTGACCTGCCGCTGTTGGGAATCAACCATCTGGAAGGCCACCTTTATTCTGCCTGGCTGGGAGAACAAGGTAAAAAGAAAGGTAAAGCACCCCGATTTCCTCTGCTGGCGTTGATCGTCTCCGGGGGACATACTGAGTTGATCTTGATGAAGGATCACCTGGTTTATGACCGTTTAGGCGGCACACTGGATGACGCTGCTGGTGAGGCCTTTGACAAGGTTGCCCGCCTGCTGGATCTGGGTTATCCAGGGGGGCCGGCGATCCAAAATGAGGCGGAAGAAGGAGACCCCAAGGCTTTTGAGTTTCCCCGCGCCTGGTTGGATGACAGCCATGATTTTTCATTCAGCGGTTTAAAGACAGCAGTGTTGAGAACTGTACAGCAGCTTACAAAACAAAAGAGCTCCCTGCCCAAGGCAGATCTGGCAGCCAGCTTTCAGGCTGCAGTAGTGGAAGTTTTATTCCGAAAAACAATCCTGGCGGCGGAAGAATTCGACACCAAGAATATCCTTATTGCCGGAGGAGTTTCTGCCAACAGCGCCTTGAGAGGTAAATTCACTTCCCAGCGAAAGTATAAAGTACACATTCCACCGTTATCTCTTTGCACAGATAACGCCGCCATGATCGCCGGAGCAGGTTGCTACCGCTTTTGTGCTGGCCAGCGTGATGATCTTGAGATGGACGCTGCCCCGACCTGGTCAATAGCTGATCTGTAATCATTTATCCCGTTTAGCGGTAATTGAATATTCCTTATTTCCTGATCGAAGGAGGAGATATGTCCTGGTTGATGAAAACCCTTTCTAAGATCAAAACAGCTCAATGGATATTGATAACAGCAGCACTGGTAAATGGATTGACTGCTTTCACCCTGGGAGTAGCCGATAATCCTCCCGGTATTGCCCTGCTGTATCTGGCTCTTACCTGCCTGGCTGCTGCCTGGGTTTGGAATTGGACTGCCCCCCGGGATTTCTGGATTTTACTGGGGATATCCCTGGCTGCATTTCCTGTAGGGGTCATTGCCCACAATCTTTTTTATGCCCTGGGAACACTGGTAAGTGAAATAAAAGTTCTAGCTGGCCTGCTGACTTTCCTGAAAGGATTCTTTTTCCTCATTGCTGTAGTTGCGGTTGGTCCTGCTGCCCTGGTCTCTTTAGTGGGGGGAATATACACCAGCTGGAGGGGCATGGCGGGTTTGACCAGAGCTAATCGCAGTTTTCGGAAATTTAAGGAAAGTCAATCCATAAAAGAGAAACATCTTCGCAAGCTGGTAAACCTGGTCCGTCAATCAGCTTCCATGGCCAATCTTCAGCCGCTAAAATTTATCCTTTCCTGTTCGGCGAAAAAAAACCAGCTGATCTTTCCTGCCCTTTCCTGGGCGGGATATTTAAAGGAGTGGGTTGGGCCAGAAGAGGGGGAAAGGCCGTCTGCATATTTGATCCTGCTGGGAGATACCGAACTTGCCAAAAGCTTCCAGTATGACGCTGGTATTGCCAGCCAAAGCATTACCCTGGGAGCAGTCGAAATGGGCCTGGGAGCTTGTGTGATCGGGTCGATCAAGCGAAATGTCCTGCGAGAAACTCTGTCCATCCCGGAGCAGTATGAGATCCTGCTGGTGATCGCCCTTGGGAAACCAGTGGAAGAAGTGCAGATTGTTGACCTGAGACCGGACGGGGATGTTAAATACTGGCGGGACAGTTCGGATATTCACCACGTGCCTAAAAGAAGCTTGGAGGATTTGATATTGGATTTGTAGTGTCCCGCAGTGTTAACATCCCATTTTTAGTACCAGGTGAAAGTGGACACTTTAGGCCTTTTCAACCCAATATTGATAAGGTGGCAATCCCTCCAGTGCATCATGAGGTCTGACAGTGTTGTATTTCTCAATCAACACATCTGTTATAATGCGAATTTCTTGCAGTGAGGAAAACAAATAAGCAACCAGAACATCTTCGCGATAGGTTCGATTGACCTGATGACAGTTCTTTCAGACTTGACCCTTAACAGTTTACTTTGAAGAGGATTTGGGGGTTGATCACCCCCAGGGAACTAACGATGTATCAGTCTTACAAATGAACTCGCTGCTTCTTGTACAATCTCACCCACATTAAGGTATTCTTTAGCTATGCCAGTACTAACAATAATTTCTTGACTTTCATTCCAATATTCTATATAATTACTTACAGAAAGTAATTATATAGAATATAACACATCCCCCGCTTGTATATTATGAAAAAGATTGGGTCCCGCCTGCCAATAACAATAGCCCAAGCTGAAATGCGTGCCATCAACCGGTCAGCGGTATTAGAATACTTACGAACCTCTAAAATTACCTCCCGGACGGAAATTGCGAATAAGTTAAAACTCAGCCGTCCAACTGTAATGCGCATCATTGATAAGTTGATCGAAAAGGGTTTGGTGATCTCTACAGGTAAAAAAGAATCTGGAATAGGGCGTTCACGCGAGCTGCTTGAAATTAATCAAAAGGGGAACGCCGTTATCGGAATTGACATCGGAGGGGGACATATTAGCGGGGCATTGGCCGATATTGGTGGAGAAATCATATTTGAACATCGCAAACCACAACAATGGAAAACACCGGATGAAAATTATAAATACATCGAAAATTTCATCCTGCAGATTATGGAAAAATCCCATGACTATAAGGTTAATCTTCTAGGGATCGGCATCGGCGTTCCTGGTATTGTTGCAACAAAAACTGGTGATGTCAAACTTGCTCCCAGTTTGCGGTGGGAAGATTATCCCTTTCTCCAAAAACTGTTACCGCTGTTGGATGTGCCCATTTTTATTGAAAATGATGTGG
This sequence comes from uncultured Anaerolineales bacterium, assembly GCA_964448865.1. Lineage (GTDB taxonomy): Bacteria > Chloroflexota > Anaerolineae > Anaerolineales > UBA11858 > B10-G9. The sequence goes on along the minus strand of CAYUXO010000011.1, from coordinate 40,351 downwards.
CACTTGCCGCTTTGGGAGAACATTGGTTTGGCGCGGGGATTGGCAGCAGCAACCTGATCATGATCACTATCGGTACGGGGATTGGCTCTGGGGTCATTTTAGATGGAAAACTATATCGTGGACATAGCGACTCAGCTGGGGAGATCGGCTATATGATCCCTAGTATTCAATACCTTAATCAACAGTACCCTGATTTTGGCGCGCTCGAAAGCATTGCTTCTGGCAAAGGCATAACTGACCGTGCCCGAGAAATATTAAAAATGTCTCAACCTAACAGAGACCTATCTGAGATTAACGCCCAATTTGTATTTGATGAAGCCAAGGGGGGAAAGCGGTGGGCTATCCAACTCATTGATGAAACGATTGATCACCTCAGCTTGATGATCGCCAATGTTAGTGTGTGTTTTGATCCAGAAATTATCATCCTTGGCGGTGGTGTAGCTGGTTCCTTGGATCTGCTGATTGACCCCATCATTAAGCGCCTTGATGGAGTGATCCCAAATCTACCTCAACTTAAAATATCTACACTTAGAGATACTGCTACACTCTTGGGCGGTGTAGTGCATGTCTTTCACAAAATCACTGATTATTCGGTTGTTCATATAGCCTAAGTGATTGCTAATAAAAACCAGTTAAAAAATAATTTGTTCAAGGAAATAATATGAAAATAGAACAAGCCATCAATATCCCAATAATTGACGGACATATCCATTATCCTCACCCTTCGATGATGGCGAATCTGATCAATATATCCGATCAATTGAATATCAACAAACTCAACATCGTTTGCACCCCTGACCAACAGCGCCTTAGTCTTGTGCCCGATGCCTTGCACCTTAAGGCCCATTATCCTGAGCGAGTATTTGTATTTGGCGGTTTGGATATTTCAGCTTATTTCCGCGCCCCGCACGAGGTCGGCAGCCTTTTTGGACAAAATGTTGACCAGCTGATGACCGCTGGCTGTGATGGCATAAAAATGATCGAGGGCAAGCCAATTATGCGTAAAGACCTTCCCATCCCACCGTTCGATAGTGATGTTTTTGCCCCTTATTGGGAGAAATTGGAGGAAAGTCAAACCCCTGTGATATTCCATGTCAACGATCCGGAAGAATTTTGGGAAGCCGAACGCGCCCCGAAATGGGCCTTTGAACGTGGTTGGTTTTATGGCGATGGCACTTATATCAACAATGAAGATCAGTATACAGAGATCGTCAACGTTCTCACCAGGCACCCGAAGTTGAAGATCATCTTCGCCCATTTCTTCTTTCTTTCTGCCCAATTGCCACGGTTGGCAACCTACCTCGACAAGTTTCCCAATATATGCATTGACCTCACCCCCGGTATCGAAATGTATCAAAATTTCGGGAAGGATATTGATGCCGCCCGAGATTTCTTTCTGAAGTATCAGGACCGCATCATCTTTGGTACAGATATTGGAGCTAGGGCACTGCTTGTTGATTCAAATGAAGGCATTCAGGAAGATGAGAGTCATGCCCGAGTTTTCGTTATCCGAAACTTTCTGGAAAATGATTCTGAATTTTTCCTGGATTCATCCAGCGGTTTTCTTTTCGGTCCAGCTGATGTTTCATTCCGGGGCATAAACCTTCCAATATCCGTGCTAGAAAAGATCTATTATAAGAACTTTGAACGTGTTGTTGCACTCATTCCTAAGCCGCTGACTACCGGGGCAATTATTGAAATGTGTAATCAAATTGAAAGGACGATCCAATTCCTTGAAGCCATTCAACCAGAACGCACGCATGATGCTTCTGTAGTGAAATTTGTCAAATCTTATTTTGACTCAGAATAATCATTTTTAACTAGCTGCTGAGGAGGTATGCTATGAAACAACTGAAAAAGTGGCAAGAACCGATCTACGCAATTGGAGGATTCGGTCCTGGGTTCCTGTACCAAATCGTACTCACCTACCTATTGCTGTACTACCGCCCGGCTAAATCTCTGGTTGAAGCAGGTGCCGTGGTCTTTGCACCCGCCGTGGGCTATGCCGCCGGCATGTTCATCGCTCGTGTGCTTGACGGCGTGATCGACTTACCGATTGCTTCATGGACTGACAATATGAAGAGCAAATGGGGCCGCCGCCGACCTTTGATGGTATTAGGCTTGATCCCAACTGCAATCACATTCATCATGCTCTGGTACCCACCGGTAACCGGAAAATCTTTGGGAGAGAATGGGCATTGGGGAAATATCGTCTATATCGCGATTGTCAGTTCCCTGTTTTTCTTTTTCTACACCCTGATCATTGTCCCTTACCTGGCTTCACTTTCAGAGATCGTGACTGATGAAAATTCAAGAGTCCGAGTTGCAAGCTGGCAAACCTTTTTTAATACTGCTGGTTATGTGCTCACTTTTGTCGTTGCCCCGATCATGTTCGATAAGTTTGGTATTCGCGGCACTGTTTGGCTGTTAGTGCCAGCGATCATTTCCTTCCTGGGCCCAATCCTGGTTCTTAAGGAAGACTCGACAATTCAAACGGGTTTGGAAGGATCTGCGGTAGAACAAGCAGCAGATAAAGACGTACCGCTCTGGGAAAGCGTGAAAATGACACTGGCAAATAAAACGTTCCGCATTTATATGCTGTCATTGGCTACATTTTTCTTCGGTTTGCAGTTCTTCCTCGGCGGGATCGCTTTTATAGCCTTGGATATGATGGGACTGACCCAGTCACAACTTGGCACAATGAATGCCGCAGCTTTCGCGCCAGTGCCGATCATGCTGATCATTTTTAATATCCTGACAAAGAAGAAAGGAGCCAAGTGGGCTTTTAGGCTGTCCTTGTTGGTCTTTGCCTTGGTTATGTTCGCTTTCCCTCTTGCCTGGGATCGTTTTGATTTTCCCCTCTCGCCTTATATAATCGGCATAATTTTAGGTGGGATCGGCAGCTTTTCCATTGGTGTATTTTTCACCATCCCTTATGCCTTCCCTGCTCAGATCGCTGCCATTGATGCTCAAGAGACAGGTAAAGATCGAGCCGGTATGTTCTTCGCGGTTCAAGGGCTTATCAACCAATTTGTTGGCAGCCTTGCGGGATCAATACTGGCCTTGTTACTCAACTGGAAGTATGGGGTGATCGCAATTGGCCCGGTTGCGGCTGTAGCCTGCATCGCAGCTTTCTTTTTTATGAAACCATACCCATTGGGACAGGCACCTAAATCTTAATTTAATAATTAAATAACCAGGAAGAGCAAGATCCTTCTGCTCTTCCTGGTATAAATCAATGAAACTAATTATCACAAATAATTACAAAGCGCTGAGTACGCGTGCAGCTAATTTTGTAATTGATCACATTCGACATAACCCAGCCAGCGTGTTGGTGTTTGCAACCGGCAATACCCCGCTGGGTATGTTCCGCGAACTCGTTAGTGCCTTCCAAGGCGGAGAAATTAGTTTCCAGCACTGTTCTTTGATTGAACTCGACGATTATTTTAATATCTTCTTGAACGATCACCGTAACCTTTTCAATTGGCTGGCAGCCGAGTTTGTAAAGCAGGTAGATATTCCAGCTGAGAACATTGTCCGTTTTAACACAGCTTCGATTGATCCTGAGCATGAATCTGAGCGTGTCGAAAAAGAGTTAGAGAAATTGGGTGGTATCGACCTTCTTGTCTTGGGGCTTGGTATCAACGGCCACCTCGGCTTCAATGAACCAGGATCAGATCCAAATTCAAAGACACGAACCATCAACTTATCCGAAGCATCGATAAGGAGCTCTTCCCAGTATTGGGGAAAAGAAGAAGAAGTGCCACGTCAAGGAATTACGCTTGGTTTAAAAACAATTTCTGATGCGCGAAACACCCTGCTGTTGGTTAGTGGTGAGGAGAAAGCTGGTGTACTGGTTGCCACCTTACAAGGCCAGGTTAATATTGATGTACCTGCCACAACTCTCCAACTGCATAAAAACCTTAGCGTGATCGCGGACGAAGCAGCTGCTGGAAACTTATCTGTAAAAGCAAAAAAGGGCAGATTGTGATAACATTTTTTTCTAATGTTAGTTTGGAGGATCTGGCCTCGGAGTGGGGTAGGAGGGTAAAATAATGCCCCTATCACTAAGGGTATTATCAGCGCAGCAGGAGGGACTCGAACCTCACCAACTAATTCGAAGTCAGACGCTCTATCCTGAGTAGAATCCCTTAAAGTATAATCAAGGGAGAATGTATTTAAAAGGGTTCCTCACAACTTAAATTCAGCAGAGGGATTCATTTTTTCCAGCCAATTGAGTTTAACTCTGGATTACCAATTCAAGCTCTTCCCATGATATGGGTCCTTCCCGCAGAATACTGAATTCATCCCCGGTGCAGTCCAGCACCGTAGACGCCATTCCTCCCGGCACTTTTCCACCATCCAGAACTAGATCGATCCTTTCTCCCACTTGCAGCTGAACCTCTTCAGCTGTCAAAGCGCTAGGTTTCCCGGAGAGATTGGCTGAGGTAGCTGCCAAGGGACCGGTCATCCTGAGCAGCTTCCGAATCAGGTCGTGATCAGGCACCCGCACACCGATGGTGTTCCCTGACGATAAATTTCCTGGCAATTCCGGATGGATTGGTAAGATCAAAGTCAATGCGCCCGGCCAAAAACTTTTAACGATTTTGCTGGTGCTGGAGTCGATTTGGGAAGCCACCAGGATTGTTTCCTCAGGATCACCGAGCAGAATGGGAATAGCTTTCAGATGGGAACGCTCTTTTATCCGGTATATCCTTTCAATCGCATCTTCGTTAAAGGCTGACACGCCTATTCCGTAAACGGTATCCGTCGGAAAAGCTATCAAGCCGCCGGCCTGAATAATGTCCTTGGCTTTCACCAGGGAACGCGGGTTATCAAAGGGTAACAGGTTAATTTCTTTTTTCATGTTTGAATTATCAGGTATCTGTCCAGTCCTGAGAGATCCTGTTCAAGGCAGTTCTCAGCCTGGGGGAAAGCCTTCCTGGCCAGTTCAAGAGCTTGCGGACCGCAGTCCTCATCCAGTTCCAGCAGGATCAAGGCACCAGGCTTCAGAATTTCCGGAGCGCTTTGCAAAGTCTTCTTAATCAATGATAAACCATCCTGGCCGCCATCCAGGGCTAGTTGGGGTTCGGTTTGGAATACCTTAAGCTTTTTTAACTTTTGCGATGGTATATAAGGCAAATTAGCGATTAATAGATCAAAGTTCTCCTGAATACCATCCAGTAAGTCGGTTTGGATGAAGTGGATTTGTTTATCAACGGAGTGCAGCCGGGAATTCTCCCGGGCTGTATTCAGGGCTTTCGAGGATATATCACCCGCAGTGATCTTTAGTTTTGGCTGGTGTTTCGCCAGGGCCACAGTTATACAGCCAGACCCGGTTCCTAGTTCAAGGCAATTATTTTTAGTTGGGTTCTGATCCAGCCATGACAGAGCTCTATCCACAAGACCTTCAGTTTCCGGCCGGGGTATGAGTACATCAGGATTGATATTAAAAAGAAGCTGATAGAACTCCCATTGTCCCAGCACATAGGGCAGGGGAGTGCCTGAGCTGAGCTGTTCCAGAGCCAACTCAAGTTGATCATTCTGCTCAGTTGTCAGGAATATATTCGGATTTGAGATCAGCTGTGACTTGGTGAGGTTGGAGACGTGGGTGATCAGAACCAGGGCGTCTAAATAGGGAGTCTCGCTTAATGGGATTAAACGAGACTGGATCTTATGGAACAGAGACATCGAAGGTGGATCAGGCGTCGTCAAATCCTGCTTCCGCGAGACGTTTGGCTTCATCCTCGGTAGCTAATTCCTCAATAAAGGAGTCAATTTCCCCATCCAATACCGCCGCAAGCTGATGGGATGAGAAGTTAATTCGATGGTCAGTGATGCGGGATTGGGGGAAGTTATAGGTACGGATCTTTTCAGAGCGGTCTCCCGATCCAATCTGAGAGCGCCGGTCAGCTGCTTGCTCTTCTTGGCGCTTGTTTGTCTCGATCTCATACAGGCGGGCTTTGAGTATGCTCAGGGCTCTGGTCCGGTTTTGGAGCTGGGACCTTTCATCCTGACACTGGACCACCATCCCGGTTGGTTTGTGGGTCAGACGGACGGCTGTGGAGTTCTTTTGCACGCTCTGTCCGCCAGCTCCCCCAGCTTTATAGACATCCATTTGAATATCGCCCGGTGGGATTTCAATTTCGTCCACATCATCTACTTCTGCCAAGACAGCAACCGTCGCAGTCGAGGTATGGATCCGGCCCTGGGATTCGGTCTCCGGAACTCGCTGCACACGATGCACGCCAGATTCGTATTTTAGACGGGAAAAAGCACCTTTGCCTTTAATTAGGGCGGAAACTTCCTTTAAACCACCCACACCGGTTTCACTGAGCGACATAACTTCAACTTTCCACCGCTGTCGTTCGGCGTAGCGGCTGTACATCCGGAACAGATCGCCCGCAAATAGTCCAGCTTCATCGCCGCCAGCGCCAGCCCTGATCTCAAGGATCACGTTTCGCTGATCGCGGGGATCCTTGGGAACCAACATGAGTTTTAGCTGAACTTCAAGCTCCTGGATCCTTTTGGTCAGGTTTTCAATTTCCAGAGCTGCCAGTTCCATCAGTTCCTGGTCGCCAGAATGTGCCAATGTATTAGCTTCCTCGAGTTGATCCAGGGATGTTTTGTATTCTTCAATTGCCTTAATGAAAGGATCCAGATCGGATTTTTCCTTGCCGAGATCAGCCGCCAGCAGGTAGTCATCACCCACGCTGAGCAGCTGCTGGTTGATCTCCTGATAGCGACCTTCAATTCCAGTAAGTTTCTCTATAAGCATTGACATATTCACAACTCAATTTTAATTATTCCTGTAACTTTTGCTGGGCAATTATACCACTTTGAGATGATGAGATCCTGGGACCATGTGACTGAGAGACGAGGAGAAAAGTAGGCTATGAGACACAGAGAGTTTGAGAAGGAGAGATAATCGGGCGGTCATAGTGTCTCATAGTCACGATGTCATAAAATTACATGCCAATCTTTCCAGAAAACAGATTGCCAAAATGCTCGAATGCTTGCATCGAATGTATGTTCGTGCTATAATTCAGGAGTTCAAACCCCTCATTAAGGTCAAATATAACCTCCCATTTCCGCTTTAGCGATCATAAGTTGGTGTATAGTGTTGGAGTTTACTCCAATAAAAATCTAATTGAATTATCTACTTAATCAAGGTTTATCCCAATCGAGAAAATTATGGAAACTCATGAATTATTAGCCAAACCCTTGGCTGAATTGCGTCAGATTGCCGAAAAATTGGATGTCAACCGTGCCAAGTTGCTGAAAAGAGAAGCTCTTGTGCTGGAAATCCAACGGGCCAAAGCAGAGTTGAATGGCCGTGAGGTCCGCGGTGGTATCCTGGAGATAATGAGCGAGGGCATCGGCTTTTTACGCTCGGCTAATTATGTGTCCGGACCGGATGATATTTATGTATCCCAATCCCAGATCAGGCGATTTGATCTGCGTAGTGGAGACATGATAATTGGTCATGTCCGACCACCCCGCAACTCAGAACGTCATTATGGACTGCTCAAAGCTGAAAGCGTTAACGGACTGGATCCCAACGAAGCTAAGCGGCGTCCGGAATTCCATTCCTTGACCCCGATCTTCCCCGAGGAACGCTTTGATCTGGAAACTTCTCCTCACATCATCTCCACCCGTTTAATTAACCTGATCACACCAATTGGTCGCGGACAACGTGGATTAATTGTGTCAGCACCCAAGGCTGGTAAAACTACCATCCTCAAGGAACTTACCAACGCCATATCTACCAAATACACCGATGTGCACTTGATCGTGGCCTTGATTGGTGAACGCCCTGAAGAGGTCACCGACATGGATCGTTCGGTGGATGCAGAAGTGATTTCTTCCACTTTTGATGAACCGGTTTCCTCTCATGTTCGGGTGGCAGAGATTGTTCTGGAAAGGGCTAAGCGCCTTGTGGAATCAGGAATGGATGTGGTGGTCATGTTAGACTCCATAACTCGACTGGCCCGGGCTTATAACCTGGTCGTAACACCTTCTGGCCGCACCTTATCTGGTGGTATTGATCCCTCGGCTTTGTACCCACCTAAACGTTTTTTCGGTGCAGCCCGCAATATTGAAGATGGCGGTTCCCTGACCATTATTGGCACTACACTGGTCGATACCGGCTCCCGTATGGATGATGTGGTATACGAGGAGTTTAAGGGTACCGGCAACATGGAACTCCACCTTTCCCGAACCTTGCAGGAAAGAAGGGTTTTCCCGGCAATTGATATTTCCCGATCTTCAACCCGTCGGGAAGAATTGCTGCTTGGTCCTGACCTCACACCCAGGGTCTGGCTGATGCGCAGAATGTATGATCAAATGGTCTCTGATCCACCCCATGGTGCTGGAATGGACCAATCAACAGCAACTGAAACCATCTTGAAGAGACTTAGCGAAACCAGCGATAATGCAGAGTTCCTGGCAACGCTGAACGAATAAATCTCAACTGAGTGATTATGGTGACGATTAATCGTAGTGTATTGCTTTCCTGGTTTTTATGGGCTATGACTTTGATTACCCTGGCTGGGGCTGGATATCTTACATGGAGTGCATTTAACCAGGAAATATCCCAGACCATCAATCAACCCATTGTTAGTTCAACAGAAGCAGGGCCAGCTCAATTACCTGAAAACATCAGGATTCCAGATTTTGCCCGGGTATCTTCAGGGGGTTCGATCCGGCGGGCAATCAAACTCCAGACTATCATCCCTGAACGGAAAAATATCCGGGCGATACACCATCTTGTGCAATCCAATGATTCGCTCTTTGGACTTGCAGCCCAATATGATCTGAAACCCGAATCAATCCTATGGTCGAATTATGATCTACTCCAGGATAACCCCCATTCCCTGCGCCCTGGTATGGAGTTGGTCATTCCTCCCATCGATGGAATCTTATATGAATGGCAGGAAGGAGACAAGGTTGAAACCATTGCAGAAGAACTCAAAACAGATCCCGAAAATATAATCAATTGGATTGGAAATGATCTGGACCTGTTGAATCCTGAATTTGTCCCCGGATTGCTGGTGATGGTGCCTGACGGAAAACGAGAACTGCAGCAGTGGATCCTGCCTACCATTGCCAGGGGTACAGCTGGTGTGTCTTCTGGCATTTACGGAGAGGGTGCCTGTATCGGCCCCTTTGATGGTTTATACGGCGGTGGTGGTTTTATCTGGCCAACTGTCGGTCATACAATATCAGGCAACGATTATTGGTCCGGGCATTTGGCAATTGACATTGGCCTTGTGATCGGAGAACCGGTCTTTGCCTCAGATTCGGGCGTTGTGGTTTTTACAGGCTGGGCTACGGGTGGTTATGGTTATGTGGTGGTTATTGACCATGGCACCGGTTATCAGACTCTCTATGCCCACCTTTCCGGAGTTACGTCTGGCTGTGGGCAGAGCGTTGTTCAGGGTCAAACAATCGGATTGGGCGGTAATACCGGGAATTCAACTGGAGCTCACCTGCACTTTGAGGTTCGATATCTGGGAGGTTTTGTAAATCCCTGGTTTGTCCTGCCCCCTCCCTGAGATAGATATTTTATAATTTAGAGGAGATTATTATGAGCAAAGAACATAACGATCAGGATATTGATACCGAAGTTATTGCAGAAACAGAAAGTTACCTGGCCTGGCAGGCTGATGAACCCGATGGAGAGAGTACCTACCACCTGGAGCTCAACAACCTGACGGTCCATTTTTTCGCCGAAGAGTGGAAAGAGTTTCTGGAGTTAGTGGGTATTCTGATTGAGAAATAAATTATTACATTGAGGGCACGGTATCATTTAAAGAAACCGTGTCCTGGTTAATTGTTAATCCACCCAGTTCTTGGATCTTTCTACAGCTTTTTTCCAATCTCTCAAGTAGCCTTCCCGGACTTCTTTTTTCATGTCCGGTTCCCAGCGTTGTTCTTCCTTCCAGTATTCTCTGAGGGTGTCCAGGTCATTCCAAATACCGACAGCTAACCCGGCTGCATAAGCTGCACCCAGGGCGGTAGTTTCTGTGATCGAGGGCCGGATGACAGGAACATCTAATATATCAGCCTGGAAGTCCATCAATAGTTGATTCTGGACCATCCCGCCGTCAACCTTCAACGAATTGAGTTTAATCCCGGCATCTTTTTCCATGGCTTCCAGAATTTCCCAGGTCTGGAAAGCAGTTGCTTCCAGTACTGCCCGGGCCAGATGAGCTTTGGTGACATAGCGAGTCAGACCGGCGATCACACCCCTTGCACTTGACTGCCAGTAAGGAGCAAATAAACCAGAAAATGCAGGCACAAAATATACCCCGCCATTATCTTCTACTTCCAGGGCTAGTTTTTCGACTTCAGAGGAACTTTTGATTATGCCCAGGTTATCCCGGAGCCATTGAACCAGAGCGCCGGTTATAGCCACAGATCCCTCTAGGGCGTAAACAGCATTTGCATCTCCGATCTTATAGGCCAGGGTGGTTAACAAGCCGTGTTGGCTGGGAGTGGGATTTTCGCCGCTGTTTAGCAGCAGAAAACAACCGGTCCCGTAAGTGTTTTTAGCGTCCCCGGGATCAAAACACGTCTGGCCAAATAAAGCGGCTTGCTGATCTCCTAATATCCCTCCAATTTTTAATCCTTTTAAGGGATATACGCATTCGCCATAGATTTCAGAGGAAGATCGTATCTCTGGAAGGGTTGATTCAGGAACGCCAAATTCACTCAGAATTTGTTGATTCCAACTTAATCTATCTAAATCCATCAGCATGGTGCGGGAAGCGTTGGTCACATCAGTCAGATGCTTTCCGCCGCCAAGTCCACCTGTCAAATTCCAGATCAACCAGCTGTCGATTGTGCCAAATAACAGGTCACCATTTTTAACTGCCTCCTTCACTTCGCTGATGTTATCAAGGATCCAAACCATTTTTGGACCGGAAAAATAAGTGGACAGCGGAAGTCCCACCTGTGAGCGATAGCGATCCTTTCCCTGGTCGCCAGCCAGATCCTGGCAGATTTGGTCAGTTCGGGTGTCCTGCCAGACAATTGCATTAGAGAATGGCCTCCCTGTGGATTTTGACCAGGCAACGGTAGTTTCCCGCTGGTTGGTAATGCCCAATCCTGCCAGATCTTGGGTGGAAAGCTGAACCTGATTAAGTGCTCTGTTGATCACAAAAAGGGAATTCTCCCATATTTCAAGAGGATCATGTTCAACCCATCCTGGCTTGGGATAGATCTGCTGATGTTCTTTCTGGAAACTGCTGACAATATTTCCATCTTGATTAAATATGATGCACCTTGTACTGGTGGTTCCCTGGTCCAAAGCTCCAATAAACTTGGTCATGGTATATCCTCCCCCAGGAGAATAAAATGAATAGGTACTTTAAGCATTATACCGAATCTGAATATTCTTCAGGAGATAATTTAGTGAATCTCAGAATTGAAAATGAAAAATCAGCTAGACTTGTGATGTACTTTTAACCATGTTATCCTAATTATTGGGGATCCAACCTTTCTGGATCCGGGCAGTCCTGAAGTACCTTGCTGAATTATCAATTAGGATGAATGTCTACCAAGATATAATGATGAAGTTGATCGAAAACCCAGAATTCCCCGATTAAAGCTATAATAGTTTTGCCCTGAATAATTCAATTATAAAAGTCTACTTACCGGATATATTATGACTTCAACCCTATACTTAATTGACGGCCATGCTCTGGCTTATAGAACCTACTTTGCTCTCACCAGCGGGGGAACCAATTCTGCCCGGTGGCTAACCAGCAAAGGCGAACCAACTGCGGGAGTGTATGGATTTACCAGTGTGCTTCTGCGTTTATTGGAACAAGAAAGACCAGATTATCTGGCGGTGGTCTTTGATACAGGAAAAACATTTCGGGATGATATTTATCCTGATTACAAAGCTACCCGGGAAAAAATGCCCGATGATCTCAGGATCCAGATAGAACGGATCCGCAACCTGGTGGACACATTCAATATCCCCCGCGCAGAAATGGAAGGGTATGAGGCTGATGATGTCCTGGGAAGCCTGGCCAACTGGGCTGTGGAGAAAGGTTTGGCAGTCAAGATCATTACCGGAGACAGGGACTTGCTGCAGCTGGTTAATGATCGGGTGACCGTCAACTTGCCGGGGAAATCCTTAAGCGATGCTAAGGATTATTTCCGGGATGATGTCAAGGCTTCTATGGGTGTCTGGCCTGAGCAGGTGGTGGATTTTAAAGCCATCACTGGCGACCGATCCGATAATATTCCCGGAGTATATGGTGTAGGTAAAAAAACTGCTGTCACCTTGCTGGAAAAATATCATACCCTGGACGAGATTTATCAGCATTTGGAAGAAGTGCCCTCACGTTTTCAAACCAAAATGGCTGAAGGTAAAGAGGATGCGTACCTCAGTCAAAAACTGGCAACCATAGTCAGTGATCTGAATGTGGAAATTGACCTGGAGCAAGCCAAACCTGACCAGTTTGATCCGTTGAAAGTGCGAGAGCTGTTCCGGATCCTGGAGTTTGGGTCCCTGCTGAATCGTCTGTCAACAGTTGAAGACATTTATGGAAAATCAGTCCCGGAAGGGCAGATGTCATTTCTGAAAACAGACGAGACCGGAGAATCAGGAGACAAACCATTCTTAACTGAAAGGGATTCCCCCGGTTCGATCAAAGTCGAGATCATTACCTCAGAATCCCAACTTAAAGAATTAGGAGAAACTCTCAAGAAAGCTTCCCAGATTGCATTTGATACAGAAACGACTTCTACGGATCAGATGGAAGCTAAATTGGTGGGCATATCCCTGGCTGTTTCAGATAACATAGGTTATTACATTCCGGTTGGCCATCAGGAGGGCAAACAGCTGGAGCTGGAGAAGGTTATTGAGGTATTAACTGGACCTCTAACCGACCCTGCAATTCCCAAACTCGGGCACAACCTTAAATATGATTACATTATCCTGGCTCGCTGTGGCTTAAAAGCCTACCCGCTCAGCTACGATTCAATGATCGCCGAGTGGGTCATCAATCCTTCTTCTCGTAATCTGGGATTAAAGAAGCTGTCCTGGGTTCGATTAAATCGAACTATGAACGAAATCGAATCCCTGATTGGAAGGGGAAGGTCTCAAATTACCATGGCTGAGGTCTTGATTGAGGATGCTGCCAGGTATGCCGTGGAAGATGCAGTCATGGTGCTGATGTTAAAATCGGTTTTGGATGGAGATTTGAAACGGACTGGAAGCATGGATTTATTCCATAATTTAGAAATGCCCCTCGTTTCAGTCCTGGCGAGCATGGAAATGGAAGGTATTGGCCTTGATACTGAATTCTTAGGAGAAATGTCCCAACAGCTGAAGGATAAATTAGCCAAATTAGAGAAACAGATCTATAAGGGTGTAGGACAGGAGTTTAACCTCAATTCTCCCAAGCAGTTGTCTGAAGCACTCTTTACCACCCTTGGTTTAACACCTCCCAATCGTGGAAACAAGACGGCCAGTGGTTATTATTCAACTGCAGCCGATGTGCTGGAATTCATGAAAGAAGAACATCAGGTTCCGGCCTGGATGCTTGAATACCGGGAATATTCCAAACTGAAATCAACCTATGTTGATGCGCTTCCTGAGCAAGTCAACCCAGATACCGGTCGTGTCCACACATCGTACAATCAAACAGGATCAGTGACTGGCAGGATTGCCTCCTCTAATCCAAACCTCCAGAATATCCCCATTCGTTCTGAGCTTGGCCGGCAGGTAAGAAAAGCTTTTATCTCCAGTCCAGGGAAATCTCTGATTGCAGTGGATTATTCACAAATTGAACTACGGGTGGCAGCCCATATGTCCGGGGATCGTGCTATGTTGGATGCTTTCCGAGAAGGCCAGGATATTCACACTGCTACAGCAGCGGCAATTTATAACCTGGCGATTGAAGATGTTTCTGAAGACCAACGCCGGGATGCCAAAGCCATAAACTTCGGTTTGATTTATGGTATGAGTGCTTATGGGTTGACCCAGGGTACAGAACTTACCCTGGCCGAAGCCGAGATTTTTGTAGAGACCTATTTTGAACGTTTCCCTGGGATTAAAAATTACCTGGATGAAATCCGGAAAAATGCCCGGGAAAATGGATATGTAGAGACATTGCTGGGAAGAAAGAGATATTTTCCCCGTTTGGCGACCACAACGGACTATAACCAGCGCCGGCGGGAAGAACGGGAAGCTATCAATGCACCCATCCAGGGAACTGCCGCAGATATTATGAAGCTGGCAATGCTTGCCGTTGATGAAAAGTTAAAAACCTCTAAGCTATCAGCCAGGATTCTGCTTCAGGTGCATGATGAATTGGTGCTTGAGGCTCCTGAAAAAGAAATCCAGGAAGTAATAGCGCTGGTACAATCCGCTATGGAGGGAGTATACTCACTGGAGATCCCTCTCACAACAGATGCAAAATCCGGATTGGATTGGGGATCCTTAACCGGTTAACCCTGCAGGGTAGATTGAGAAGAGAGTAGATATGACTGAACATAAACCGGAGCTAAAAGAACTCTTATCAAAAGGTAACTCCGCTGCCTGGGATAAGAACTGGAATGATGCCGCGGTATATTACCAGCAGGTTCTTGATATCGCCCCCGATAACTTTAAGGCGCTAACCAATATCGGTCTTGCATATTATGAAATGCGGGAATTCCAGGAAGCCCTTAATGCCTATAGTTCGGCAGTGTCTTTAGACGCAGATGATCCAGCCCCATATGAAAAGATGTTCTTGATATTTAAGGACATGGGTCAGTCGGACGACGCAGTTAAGTATGCGTTGCGAGCAGCTGAATCCCACTTAAAAAATGAGGATATTCAAAAAGCAATTGAGAACTGGAAGCGGGTGAATGAGATTGATATCCAGAATATCAAAGCCCACGCCCGGCTGGGCATGGTTTATGAGCGCTTGGGTAAATTTAAATTAGCTGTAAGCGAATATATTAACACTGCCAGCTTGCTTCAATTTACAGGTAATAATGAAAAAGCTGCTGAGTCAATTGAGCGGGCATTGCAGTGTTCCCCTGATAATATTATTGCTCTGCGTGCAAAGGAGATATTGCATCAAGGCAGGCAGCTGCCTTTACCTGAACCGATTGTCAAAGACCCAGGTGAGGAAATTATTCCAGGAGCAGACCTACTTGAGGCACCCAAACCGCCGGAACCTACAGTGTATGAAAATCCTATTGTTGAAGCTGTTGATAAGGCAATGGTAGAATTGGCAGAAGCTTTATTTGAGGAACAAATCCAAGTCAAAGGTGAAAAGGTTAACCAGGGCAGAGATCTGGATTCTGCATTAAGCTGGAATGCTGAAGGCGATCCAGGCTTGACTGATGACAGTATGGTAAAACTGCATGTTTCCCAGGCCATTGAACATTATTCAACGGGAAATGAAAAAGAAGCGGCGGGTCATATTAAGTCTGCTATTGATGATGGATATTCCAATCCAGCTGCATATTTCCTTCTAGGTTTTTTATTTACAAACCTGGGTCGTATGGAAAGTTCTTCTCGTTGGTTGACCAAATCAGTAGCCCATGCGGATTATGCCTTGGCTTCCCGGCTGTTGCTGGCGAATTATTACAGCAGCACGGATATGTGGAATGAAGCCAGTAAAGAATACCTTGAAGCCTTGAGAATTGCTGATACATCTCTGGTTGACAAGGACGATGTTGAGGATCTAATTCATCTTTACGAAGTTATGATGGATGATCTTGAGCAGCAAGAAGGCGATGAAGCATATATCGAAATGAGTAAACACATTGAGGATATGCTGCTCCGACCGAATTGGCGGGAAACTTTAACGGATTTGCGGGCCAAAGGAAGCCTAGAAGACGGTGTACTGCTTCCCCAGATAGACGCTCTGCTGGATGACCGGCGGAGTCAGATTATGAGTGTCCATAGAGATATCCAGAATTTAGCCAAAGATGGATATTATGGGGCTGCTATGGAAAAAGCTTTTTTTGCCTTGCGCAGTGCTCCCAGTTTCCTCCCGCTGCATGTGACAATAGGTGATATCTTAGTAGACCAGAACAAACTATCTGGAGCAGTAACTAAGTATCTGGCGGTTGCCGATGTTTATGCGGTGCAGGGAAAAACAGAACGGGCTCTGGTGATGCTCCGCAAAGTGATTGACCTCCAGCCAATGAATATTGAAATCCGACAGCGACAGATTGATTTGCTGGAAGAATTCGGTAAAAAAGAAGAAGCCATTCAGGAGTACATTAATCTAGCAGAAGTCTTCTTCCCGTTAGCGGAGTTGGATAGTGCCAGAACATCTTATTCGAGGGCACTTGCACTCGCAAAAACAATCTCTGATGATGGGGATGATGGCGGTTGGCGCATGAAGCTGCTGCTTAAATTGGCTGATATTGATATCCAGCGGTTGGATTGGGAGTCTGCCATTGAGACCTTTGAAGAAATTTGCGATATATCCCCTCGTTATGAAAAAGCCAGCGTATCCATTGTTGACCTGAATTTCCGGCTGGGTAATAAAACACCCGCAGAAAAAGAAATCAGCCGCTATATAATGTTGTTTGATCCGGAATCAGAAGCTGATAACGTTCGAGACTATTTGATCCTCCTCAAAGAAGAAGTATCTAATGAAGATTATATTTTCCGGCAGCTTGCAGCGCATTACCAAAAGCTGGGACAAACTGAACTGGCTATCACCGAACTCGACGGGTTGGGAGATATGTTGCTGGAAGCAGGTAACAAGGGAGCGGCGGTAGAGGTTATTCAGGAAATTGTCAACCTGAATCCACCGAATATTGAGGCTTATCAAAAACTACTGGGTCAACTGCAAGCTTAATATCCCGGGTTTTATTTGAAAAAATTCAGAGGTCTTCACTTTCTTTTGGTTTACCTATGGATCTAAAGGATCAGATCAAAGGATCACTGGCAGGTGATATAGATTCATTTAACCAGATCGTTCTGGAATATCAGTCCCTGGTTTATAACCAGGCCTACCGGATCATGGGGGAGACGGATGCAGCCGAGGATGCCACCCAGGAAACTTTCATATCAGCTTATAAAAAGTTGCACACATACCGTGGCGGCTCATTTAAGAGCTGGTTATTAAGAATTGTCAGCAACGCTTGTTATGATGAATATCGCCGCAGGAAACGCAAACCAGTCGTGCCTTTATTTCCAGAAAACGAAGATGGAGAAGATGTAGATTCTCCTGCCTGGATGGAAGATCAGAATGAAAAACCAGAGGATATTACCATTCGCAGAGAACTCTCTAATGCCATTCAATTCTGCCTGGATCGCCTTGATTTCGAATTCAGGACCATAGTTGTGCTGGTTGATATTCAGGGACTGGATTATCAATCAGCTGCCAGTATTATAGACCGGCCACTGGGTACGATTAAGAGCCGTCTTGCTCGGGCCAGGAAGAGTATGAAGGATTGTTTGCAGGGTTTTCAGGAACTTTTACCGGCTGGAATGCGTCATGTAGGTGAGGTATAAGATCGATGAAAATTCTTAACAGGGACTGGGTTCAATTATCCGCCTACCTGGATGACGAATTGAGCCGAAGAGATAAGATCCAGTTTGAGAAAAGGATGAAGGCGAATTCTGATCTTCAGGCTGCCTTGGAAGAGCTGAAAATAACCAAACAAATTCTAAGTAAGACTCCCCGAATCCCGGTTCCCCGAAATTTTATACTTTCCCCGGCTCAGATCGGAATTAAAATCAGGCAGCCAGTGTACACGAGATACCGCCTGGTAGCAGCGCTGATGAGTTTTGTCTTTATCGGTGTCTTGATCCTGGATTTTGGGGGGATTTTCCTGGGGGGAGGATTTTCTCCGGCCATGGCTCCCAAATCCCAGGAAGTTATGTTCGATGCCGCTGCTGAGTCTGCTGTTGATGAAATGGAAGAACCTGCCTTACTGGCTGCTGAAGCCGAAAACGATCGAGCGGTTGAGGGTGAATTAGCAGAGGAAGTGTCTGCACTAGCTGAGGCTGCGGATGCGGAAGTTGAAGTAAAGGAAGAAGCTGCTGTATCAGCTGCAAGGACGGAAGAAGCCTTGGTTGAGGAAGAATCGGTGCCAGTAGAGGAAGCTGAGACAGCTCCGGCTGTTGGTGCGGAAAGTCCAGGGGAAGCAAAAACTACCAGCGAAGAAGAAACAGCGGAAGGAGATACCCTGGTAGAACAGCACGACGATCAAGCCCAGGCAAATCAGGCGGAACCATCTCCAACGGTCGGAGGCCTGCCTTTGACAACCCAGGCCGTTACTTATTCTGATGAACCATCCCAATGGGAAATCCAGCGCGAACCGATATCAACCTTGCGAATTCTGGAAATTATCTTTGGCCTGGGGATCATTGGCTTTGGTGCGGCAGCCTGGGTATTGAAACGGAGGGACTCGAAATAAATTTGAGTCCTGTATTGGAATAGATACTAATCCAACAAAAAAAAGGGGCTGTCCCAAAAGTAACTGGCACAGCCCCTTTTAGCTTCTGTAATTTCATCCTTTCAGGGCTTTCCGGACATCATTGATGGTGATCTTGCCCTCAGCTCCAGTTCCCTTGACAGTTCCCAGATCTAGACCTTCCTGTTGTGCCAGCTCAGCGGCTGCCTTGGTGGAGGATACAGCAACCTTGACAGGTGTTTCTTCAGATTCGAAAGGTGGGGGCAGGTCTTCCAGTGGTGGGGTATCGATTCCATCACTTTCCGGATATT
This sequence comes from uncultured Anaerolineales bacterium, assembly GCA_964448865.1. Classification (GTDB taxonomy): domain Bacteria; phylum Chloroflexota; class Anaerolineae; order Anaerolineales; family UBA11858; genus B10-G9. The sequence goes on along the minus strand of CAYUXO010000011.1, from coordinate 21,647 downwards.
CTCGGGAGCCAAAACGCGTCAGTATCACTGCGCCCATGACCCAAGTTCCGAGGACAAATCTGGGAAGCCAACCCACACAGGGTACCAGCTGGCTGAAACCATTAAAGAACAGCGAAAGTATGAACATGCCCACTCCGGCCAGGATGGGAATTGGCCAGCTTTGATTAAGTGACTCGGCCAGTTTTTTGCCTACTTCGATGCTTGCAGCAACCAAACCTACCACCCAGGCAGCGATCAATGCAAATATGCCTATTAAACTGACTGGGCTAAGTAGAATGGTGACGATCAGGGCGATTAGAACCAGGGGAGCGACGATTATCACCCCCATACCAGCCAGGATGGACATGACTGGTTCTCCAAAGGCTGCCCGATTGATAACCGCTGCCTGATCCTGGATGAACAGGGCAATCAGGATTGCTAACCCGGTCCAGATCAGGATTCGGAAAAAGAACCATGAGGCTGAGACAAAGGGCAGTTGCTGAAATCTGAGGGCAGAAAAATCACCATTGAATAATCCGACATTATCTGGACGGGTGAACTTAAAAGGAATGTTCTCTTCAGTGACAATGTTGCCTGTGATATGGGCGCCGTCCGCCTGTTCAAAACTACCGCCCAGCACAGTCAGATCCCCATTTATCCGGGCAAACTGCTGAAGCTCCACCATTCCTCCAAGGGAAACCAGGTTTCCGTTGATGGTGCCGTTTAAGATCACATTTCCTCCCATCACCACAACATCTCCATTGACAGATGAGGATTCTTTCAGGACAATATTGCCACCGAAGACCACCAGGTCTCCATCCAGTGTTTCTCCACTGGCCAGGGTAAAGTTGCCCCCGAATATTACTTTGTCGTCCATAAAACCGGACGCAGAGGCTGTAGTGGGGATCAATATAACACTGATGAGCACTATGAAAATGAGGATACGGTTAATAGCTTTCATGATTCGAGCTCCTTATGCAAAGTCCTGGATCGTGATATGGCGAAGATCCAGGCGGCAGTAATCCCGCTGATGCTGATTCCGATAGTATAGAGCCAAACAGGGGAAATTAATTTTATACTGACCCTGAAGAGGGGAGCGATGATATTATTTAGTTGATTTAGAAATACAAACCAGTTTGCCACTAACGTAATCATTTCCAACAGCATTTGTGGAAAACCAGCAGCCGCAGAATTCAGTTGAAATCCCACACTGACAAGCATTGTAAATGTCGCCAGCGAGATTACTCCTAAAGTTATTCCAAGGATCAGGCGGTTTTTTCGCCTTTCCAATTTCTCAATCCTTCTCATCAAGCGTGAGCTGAAACCCGGCTGCGATTCAGGGACCGGAGCGTTTTTGAAGATGTGTTTGATCTGATGGGTTGCTTGATGTAGATTCAGGCATTGGGAGCACTGTTTCAAATGAGTTTGAAGCTCTCGGTGGTGTTCCTGATCCAGGATTGAATCCTGAAGAATCCAGTTCTCAAATTGTTGATGTTTCATGAGCGATCCTTTTTGCAGTCGAGTTTTGAGGTGGTGCTGAGATCAACTGCATTTCTTGCCATTTCTCAGCCATTACACGCCGGGCACGGAACAAACGGCTTTTTACGGCGCTGCTGCTGAGCCCTAAAGTCTCAGCAATTTCATCATACGAATAATCGTGCCAGAATTGAAGAATGACGGCAGCCCGATCTGTCTCAGGTAAATCAGACAGGATAGTTTGCACCAGGGCATTCTTTTCCTTATCTAAAGCGGCTTTTTCTGGACTTGGTCCCGGATCGGGAGGTGCCATCCAGCCGTACTTTTCGTTATCCATCGATAATACAATGACCTTCTTTTTCCTTAACTGATCAATACTGTAATTTGAAGCTATCGACAGGATCCAGGTGGCAAACGATCTATTTGAATCGTAACGATCAAGGGCCTGATATGCCCGGATAAAAGCCTCCTGAGCAGCGTCTTCCGCAGCCGTGGGTGTACCCAGCATCCGGTAGCAGATACTGTTAACCGGTCTTTGGTATTTTTCGACTAGTTTTGCAAACGCGTCTTTATCGCCGGTTTTTGCTTCAGCAATCCATTGTGCTTCGATGTTCGACACTCAAGTTCTCCTTGCGTCCTGCCTAGTACAAATATACGGAGTTAGCCAGGACAAGTTGCAGGGCATTTTGATTTCTTTTCTTCAGTCATCACCTATGGGCATAAATCCCTCGCCCCGGACTTCCTGGGCATGGCCGATAATTAAAAATGCCCGGGGATCAAGATCCCTGGTCAGCGCTTTTAGGTGGGGGATTTCTGCCCGGGTGACCACGCAAAGAAGGATGGTTTTTTCTTCCCCTGAATACCCCCCTTTGACATCCATGATAGTTACTCCTCTGTGTAAACGGTTGAAGATCTCTTCCTTGATGGGGTCCGGATTGGCTGTGATAATCATCCCTGTGCGCAGTATATTGGATTCCTGGCTGATCGATTCTGCGGCGATACCACTTATGTATAGCATAACCAGGGCGTAGAGCGCGTTTTCCCAGCTGAATGTTATTCCTGCCAGGAAAATGATCACAGCATCGGTTATTAGATAACTCTGTGTGACAGGAATGCCTCTCCAGCTGCTGAGAATTCTTGCCAGGATATCTGACCCACCGCTGGTTCCCCGACCTCGATAAACCAATCCAAAACCAATTCCGCTGATCACCCCGCCATAGAGTGAATTCAGCACAATATCACCTGTAATACCTTCAGAGGGCAAAAAACTTAAGGGAATATCTATCAGAATCGAAAATGATATGACCGCGAAAGCAGTCCTGGCGGCGAACCTTGGACCACCGAGGAACCGCCAGCCAAGGATTAAGAGGGGAATATTTCCCAGCAGCACCATGACACCAATTGGCCAGCCGGTAAAATTATTGATGATCTGGGACAGGCCGCTGACCCCTCCGCTGGCAAGTTTAGCTGGAATTTAAAACCCCCGCAAGGCTGTTGCCTGCAAGATGGATCCTAACAGAATCAGAAGGTAATCACGCAGGGTGATTTTATCGATCTTGATATTCTTGATATGTCCGAAAAGTTTTTTCATAATATATCCTGTTTCTTCAGCTCAACGGAAATTATACCTGTTGTTAATAAAGACTCCCGGAGCTTTTAAAGCTCCGGGAGTCTCGATTTCGGAAATCTCGCCGCCGTTTATTCCAATAAAGATGTTGAAGCCAGATTTTCGATCACCCCGATCACTGCGGAATTATCAAGATCCTTCATCCCCATTTGCAGCATAGCGGAGTATAGCTGAGTATGCAGGCTGGCGGCTGGCAGGGGAGCGCCGTATTCCCTGGCAGTATCCATGACAATTCTCAAGTCTTTTTCCTGCATATATGCTTTGAATCCTGGTTGGCGATTTCCAGCAAACAGGCGTTCAGGTTTAACATCGAGAGTCCAACATTGGGCTGCTCCTCCCTGGATGGCTTGGACAACTCGGGTGGGATCTGCTCCGGATTTTTTAGCTAGAATTAATAATTCAGCCATGGCTATCATCTGGGCAGCGACCATTATCTGGTTGGCTGCCTTGGCAATTTGACCGGAACCAGCATCACCTACATGGGTGATGGATTTGCCGAGAACCTCAAAAAGAGGCCTGACCTGTTCGAGAGCCTTGGCTGAACCTCCCACCATAATTGCCAGGGTTCCATTTTGAGCTCCAATATCACCTCCACTGACAGGGGCGTCGAGGGCAAATGCTCCAATGGCTTTGAACGCCTGGTCAATTTCCCTGGCCAGAGAAGGTCTAATTGTGGAGTGGTCGACATATACCAGACCTTTTTTGGCGCCTTCCAGGATGCCATCTTCACCAAGGGTAACTTTTTCTACATCGGGGGAATCCGGCAGATTGGTAAAGATAATTTCAACCCGGGAGGCAACTTCCCGAGGGGATTGAGCTTCCTCGGCACCCTCTTTAACAAGTGCAGCCACGACTTCCCGACTGCGGTTGTGAACTACCAGAGGATAACCTGCCTTAAGCAGGTTCAAGGCCATGGGTTTTCCCATTAATCCCAGTCCAATGAATCCCAGTTTTGGTTTTCCAGTCATAATTTTAGCTCCTCCATCAAGGTGGATCAGATATCAGTCTTTTTTATCCAGTTGATAACCATCCGGGTTGTCTTGAATGGTCCATCCTAAAGAATCGATCTGGATTCGAATTTGATCTGCTAAATCCCAGTCTTTTAACCCTCTGGCAGCTTCTCTTTCTTCAGCAAGCTGGATAACCTCAGGTGAAGGTTTCACCGGGGTGCCTTTCTGCTCTTGAACTTCAAGTGCTTTCTGCCAACTATCTTCCGAGATGCCTTCCAGGGGATCACAGAGGTTAAACTCTCCCAATTTGCTTAAATCCACCGAGCATCCGGCGCGGAATTCCTTTTTGGTATCTCCTTTGATGATCGTGACAGTACCAAGGCCGATCACTTGTAAACATTGGGATTGGAAATCAATGACTAATCCAGTGTGTTCATCGATGCCAATCACAATCTGGTCTTCCGGGAGCATTTTTACCAGCTTCTCGAAACGGGATTTTCCCATGAAACAGCGGCTGGTATCCAGATCCACCCCGCCATCCTGATTATTCCAATGGGGGATAAATACCAGAGGCAGCTGGTAGGGGCGGAAGAAATCCAACCCGGTATTCCAGTGGATGTCTTCTCCGACTTTATAGATTTCGTAGACCGGTAGGGCAGCAGCACTGATAGCCACGGTGGCGGCGCTAGAGAGTGCTAGTCCTGCACCCAGGCGGTGCCGGGCTAGCAAATATTCCCAGGTCAGGCTATTTTCCAACTGTCGAACAGTATAGGTAGGACTGCCCGGTCCCATAAAAATCAACTCGGACTCCAGGATCGGGCGGGCAATATCAGGATCATCCGGGCTGAACGAGGTGCCTTTCTTCCGGGCCGGAATTAATTGGATGTTTGGTTTGTAGTTCTGTAAGTGATCCTTGATGAAAGTGGCCACATTCCCAGCTACCTGCTCTGAATTCAGCTCAAACCCTGCAGGGGTTTCGATGATGCTCACTCGCGGCGAATCCGGTATCAATTTGAATAAAAAATCAAATATTTTTTGCCCACTGGGGGCTGTTTCTCCAGATCCGAATAGTGCGATTGGTCCTGGAATAAATTCTCTCTTAGTGTTCATAACCGTCAACCTGTAAGATTAATTCTTTTGAGTAAAATACCTTACCATAATACTACAATATATTAATAGAAATGATCCGTGTTTATTTTGGTCACGGATCATTTGGAAACGAGAATATCTTTCTCTCAGTTGTAGCGTTTAATCACATTTTTTATCAAATACTCCTGACAGGACTGATCAGCATCCTGAGCAGGGATCCAGTTCCAGTCAGATCTTGCTGCCTGGTCGTTGATATCTGCCGGCCAGGAATCTACGATTGCTTGCCTTTTTGGATCCGGAATGTATTTGATTTCAGCCTCAGGAAAACCTTCCAGAACAAGTTTTTGAAAATCCCCCGCAGAGAAGCTAAAACTAGTGACATTATAAACCCGCCGGCTCAAGGTCTCTTGAGGTGCATGGGCGAGATCCAACAGCGCTTTGACCGCATCCGGCATAAACATAAAGGGAATCCTAACATCTGGACGCACAAAACACTCATAGGGTTTTCCCTGGGCAGCGGCATGGATCATTTCAGGTCCGAAATCGCTTGTGCCTCCGCTAGGAACAGTAAAAGCGCTTATTATCCCGGGGAAACGTACAGCCCGGAAATCCACCCGGGTAGGGATTACATCAGCCAGCTGTAGATAGTGCTGACTGTAATAGACACCGGCCTTTTCGCAGTAGAGTTTGGAGCACCCGTACATAGTGGTGGGATCGGTATATTGATCCTCGGTTAAAGGTGGCACACTGTATTTTGTTTTAAGATCAGGTAGGCCGTACACTGCTATGGAGCTAGGGAAAATGAATTGGACCGATGTCTCAGTCACCTGGGATTGTCTGGCGGCAATTTCCAGCAGGTCGATAGTGCTGCAAGTATTCACCTGGTGAGCAAGTAGAGGATTGTACTCAGCTGTGGTAGATAAAACCGCTGCCAGATGATAGATCTGGCTGAAGCTGTATTCTTTTTCTAATTGAGCTAATAAATCTTTATCGACTAAATTCCCGATTATGTGGGTTGATTTCCCCTCAAATTCATCGGGGAGAGGTTTTAAATCAACCGAGATAACATCGAGAGATTTTTCATTTGATAGCGAATGGATTAGAGCCTGGCCGATTTCACCGCTTGCCCCTGTAACCAATACCGTCTTTTCCGGCATACACTTCTCCCTTTAATAACCTTCCTTTAAATTCAATCTGACTAATCACATTACCATTCTAACTTGTGTGCTAGAATGATTTTAGTGTTTAAAGATACTTTACCATAAGGAATTATTCATTGTATTTCCAGTGAAGGAAATCATAAGTTTCAAGGGGAGGTAGGATGCCATTTGCCATAATAGTAGGTGCCCAATGGGGTGATGAAGGAAAGGGAAGAGTTGTGGATTTGCTGGCAGCGGATGCAGACATTGTCGCCCGCTATTGTGGAGGGGATAATGCCGGACACACAGTCACTGTAGGTCAGAAAACATTTAAGCTGCATCTTTTGCCATCGGGTCTGGTTCATGAACACACGGTTGGATTATTAGGTAACGGCATGGTTATCAATCCCAAAACCTTACTGAGAGAGATGGAAGAAGTTCGCCAAACTGGCCTGGTAATTAATCCGGAACGTTTGAAAATATCCCATGCAGCTCATCTGATTACTCCCGGCCATATTGCCCTTGATAGCGCCAGGGAAAAAGTCAGAGGCTCAAAGATGATTGGTACTACCAAAAGGGGTATCGGTCCAGCCTATACAACTAAGGTTGGTAGGTCGGGACTGCGGTTTGAAATGTTAATGGACCCAGATATATTTGAATTTGCTCTGAATGATCATCTTGAGGATGTTAATTTCCAGTTAATGAATCTATATCAAGAAGAGCAGCTGGATCAAGGGCAAATCATCCAAGATTACCTGGATTTTGCGGAGCAGCTGCGTCCGTATATTACAGAAATCGGTGACTATGCCCACCGGGCTTTAGTTAATGGTAAATCCATCCTGGCAGAAGGGGCTCAAGGCACTCTGCTCGACCTTGATCATGGAACTTACCCATACGTGACCAGCTCCACTCCTACCGCACCGGGTGCTCTGGTTGGGTTGGGACTGGGCGTTGGATCTGTTACCGGGGTTATTGGTGTAGTCAAAGCTTTTCAAACCCGGGTGGGTGAAGGTCCTTTCCCAACTGAATTGACAGGAGATCTTGCTCTGCGGTTACGCGGAACAGGGGAGAATGATTGGGATGAATTTGGCACCACAACTGGCAGGCCAAGGAGGGTAGGCTGGCTGGATGTTGTCCTGCTGCGTTATGCGGTCAGGGTCAACGGCATCACTGATCTCGCTCTGACAAAACTTGATATTCTCTCCGGATTTGAGACCCTGCAAATCTGTACCGGTTACCGGAAAGGCAAGAGTACTTTTTCTGATCTACCTTTGGGGCCAGCTTCCTTGGGCGATTTCCAGGCAGAATATGAGGAAGTTCCTGGTTGGGATGAAGATATCACATCGATCCGCTCCTGGGAGGAACTACCCCTAATGGCTCAAAAATATATCAACAGGATCGAAGAATTAACGGATCTACCAGTGAAACTTATTTCTGTAGGACCTGAGCGATCTCAGGTAATCTTGCGCTGATTTTTTATGAAGAGATTCTGGATTTTGGTTATAATCTTCTCGCTTAATGCCTGTATGCCTGTGGTTGTTCCGTCTCTCCCCACAGAGACACTCACAGTGACACCCTCTCCTTCGGCGACAGTGGAATGGTTTCCCCCCACACCAACGCCAGAGATCATCCCTACGTCTGAGATAATCCCAACCCAGGCCGTCTTTTCTGAATTAGGTGAAGTAATTTTCAGGGATGACTTTAATGCTCCAGAGCAATGGATATTACCTCAAACTGATCGGGGACAGATCAATATTTCCAATGGCGAAGCCAATATAATCATCAACGAACCGAAAATATACCTGGTTGGGACGCGAGAAAAACCAGACTTGACAAGTTTTTACGTTGAGATAACAGCAAATCCGATCCTCTGTGATGGCAGAGATGAATATGGTTTACTGTTCAGGGTTTATGGAAGGAGTCAGTTTTACCGTTTTGCGATCACATGTGATGGAGAATTGCGACTTGATAAGATCACACCAGGGGGAGGAACGATCCTTTATCCTTTGACCAGGAGTGCCTCAGTTCCCGTTGGCGCCCCCAGTATTTCTAAAATCGCAGTTCTGGCGGAAAGGAACCAGCTGCATTTATTCATCAATGGTGATTACCAAACAAGCGTGACCGATCACCAGCTGGTAGTTGGATCCTTTGGAATTTTTGCCAGATCTGCAGGGGATTCAGCTCTGACAGTGAGTTTTTCCGACCTCATCGTTCGGGAAGTACTCCAGAAGTAATAATGTGATACGGGGGTTACCAGTAAATATATTTCTCACTTGTAGGAACAATACAGGATGAAGTTAAGCATCCGGTCTCCTGGAAAAAGAGACAGTGTATAATACGCGTTATGGGATAATAATTCCCACAATCAATTAACAATTGGAAGGAAGATCTGAAGGAGGAAAAACAGTGTATCAGAAACTTATAATAGTAGGAAATTTAGGCAGGGACCCTGAAATGCGCTACCTTCCGAGTGGGCAGGCTGTTACCAATATCAATGTTGCCACCAATCGGGTCTATACCGACTCCAATGGACAGAAAGTGACCGAAACCATCTGGTTTCGGGTATCTATTTGGGGAGCGCGGGGTGAGACTGTGAATCAGTATCTTAAAAAAGGCAGCAAGGTATTGGTGGAAGGCCGGATAAACGCTGATCCAGAAACTGGGGGTCCGAGAGTATTCACCCGCAACGACGGCAGCACTGGGGCCAGTTTTGAAATGACCGCCAATAATGTGGTATTTTTATCCTCCAAGTCCGAAGATCAATCTTACCAATCCAGCGACTCGGGAGGATTTTCTGAACCAGTCGATGAGGATGATATCCCGTTTTAGGTTGAGCTGGAATTTCACCTGAGAGCAATAATATGAGTAAAGATAAACCCGAACAAAAAATACCGGGAATTACCATCCCGCCTGATCTGGAGGCTGTGTACGCCAATCTGGCCAGGATCACACATTCTCCTTCAGAGTTTATTTTCGATTTTGCTCAGATGCTGCCCGGTTTGAAGGGACCTTCCATTAAGTCAAGGGTTTTATTAAGTCCACTGACCGCAAAACTTATTTATAAAGCTCTGGGAGATAACCTGACTAAATATGAATCAAGTTATGGGAAAATATCTCTGCCAGGAACATCTTCCCTGGCTGATAGTTTATTTCCATCACCTCAAGATTGAAAAATCAATCCACCGTAAAATACACGGGTTATTGAATGTTATTAAGAAACAAACATGGTAAAAGATATTCAGAAATTCGATAAAATTACCCTTGCAGTTCACCCTAAAAACCAGGAAGCATATGTCCTGGCAAAAAAGATCGGAGCATTCCTTGAGGACCGGGGAAAATCGATCTTGCTGGGAACTATGGATGATCAGGAGCTCAGGGAAGGAATCAACGGAGGCAGCCAGGACTTATTAATTGCCCTTGGTGGTGACGGAACTATGTTAAGGGCAGGTCATATCAGCGCTCCTTCCAAGGTACCGATTCTTGGCATAAATTTGGGAAGTTTTGGTTTTTTGACTGAAATTAAACGCGATGATTGGCAGGATGCCTTGCTTAGAGTTTTGCAGGGGGATTATTGGCTTGAAGAGCGCATGATGTTGAAGACAGTGCTGATCCGAGATGATCTGGAAATTGGACAGTGGAATGCTCTCAATGATACTGTTATCAGTCGGGGAGAAACCATTCGACCGGTAAAATTGGGTATATTCATCAATACCCGACATCTGAGCACAATTGTTGCTGACGCGATCATTGCCTCTACTGCCACCGGATCAACTGCTTATGCAATGGCAGCTGGAGGACCGATTCTCTCACCCGAGTTGCGAAATATAGTCCTTGTTCCACTTGCTCCGCATTTATCCATTGAACAAGCCCTGGTCTTGTCCGAGGACGTTGTTGTTTCCGTGTTAGTTCGTACTTCCCATCAGGCAGTCATCAGTATTGATGGGCAGCCCCCTATTGATTTAGTGACAGACGACAAGGTCGAGATCACTGCTAGCGATGATGTTGTGAAATTTATCCGTTTTCAGGATCCGGGATACTTTTACCGGAACCTGATACCATACATGGACCAGAATCCATCTGTAAAAAAATCCTATGTCTGAATATAACAACTCACTGATTTGCACCTTTCATCCCAAACGGGAAACTCAGCTACGCTGCAATCGCTGTGATCGTCCGATTTGTATTAAGTGCGCTAACCATACACCAACCGGGTACCGGTGCCCGGAATGCATTCGCTCCCAGCAGAAGGTGTTTGTAACGACCAAAAGGTTTGACCAGGTGATTGCGGGAGTGATCACTGCTGTGATCTCCTATTTGGGGAGCCTTTTTACTTTCTTGGGTTTTATCTCTATCTTGATTGCCCTGGGTACTGGTTTTGCTGCTGTTTGGATAGTAAAAAAAGCCATTCAGAATAGGCGGTCACCATTGCTGAAATACGTCATGAGTGGGACTGCATTGATTATCGGTTTGGCTCTAGTTCCATATGCGGCATTTCAGCAGATCCAGGCTTATGGGTTTGTGTTCGATTATTATTCTATAATCTGGAAGTTGGCCTATGCTGTAATTGCCTCGGGTAATATTTTTTATCAACTTAAGAATTAACATGCTTATTGAATTACGGATCAACAATTTTGCCATCATTGATGAGCTTCACCTGGAGTTTGATCCCGGGTTGGTGATCCTGACCGGTGAGACCGGAGCTGGAAAATCAATCATCATGGGTGCCCTGGACATGCTGCTTGGCTTGAGAGTTGACATGGGCACCTTGAGAAAAGGGAGCGATTTTGCCAGTGTTGAAGCGGTTTTTAAGATTCCCGACCATATTAAGGAACCTGTTCTCAAGCTGCTTGAGAAAGAAGAAATTCTGGATGGTAATGAATATCTGACCCTGACCAGGGAACTTCGTAAAGACAAACGCAATACTGCCAGGGTAAATGGACATCGGACCAATGTTGCTGTCCTGGTTGAACTGGGTGAGTATCTGGTTGACATTCATGGACAATCTGAACACCTTTCCTTGATGAGGGTAAAACAGCACCGGGGGTTATTGGATCGTTTCGCAGGTACAACCGGTTTGCTTAATGCCTACACCGAGGTATATGATCAACTGAAAAAGATCCAATCCGATTTAGCAAAACTGAAACAATCGGATCTGGAAGCCGAACAGCGAGTGGAATTACTGGCCTTCCAGGCGGATGAAATTGAAAAAGCTGATCTTGAGGTAGGTGAGGAAGAACCCTTGATCGAACGCCGAAATAGATTGGTCAATGCTGAAAAGCTGGCAGATCTGAGTCAGAAAATCCTGATTTTATTGGATGATGCTCCTGGTCATCAGCCCACTATCATGGATCTATTGGGGCAGATGACCGGGTCTGTAGAGGAATTATCCAAAACTGATCCCGCACTCGAAGGGCTCAATCAACGCACTGGCGCCTTGAATGACAGTCTTTTTGATATTGGCAAAGACCTGCGGTCTTATCTGGACAATCTTGAGTTTGACCCAGGAGAACTTGAAAAGGTTCAGGATCGCCTGGAATTGATTCACTCACTGAAGCGAAAGTATGGAGAAAATATTCCGGATGTTCTGGCTTTCCGGGAGCGATCTCAAAATGAACTGACTGAAATATCCAACCGCAGTACAAGTATCCAGGAACTTGAGGAAATTGAAACAAAGTTCTTTGGTGAGTTATATGAACGTGGCTCAGCCCTAACTGAGGGCAGGAAAAAAGGAGCAGTAAAACTGGCTTCTGAACTGGAAATTCAATTAGATGATCTTAAAATGTCAGGTTCTAGGTTTGAAGCTTCCTTCCTTCGTTCTGAAGATCCAGCGGGAATTCCCACCGGCGGTGAAAAGAAGATCAGTTTTTACCGGGATGGCCTTGAAAAGATTGAATTCCTGATCGAAACCAACCCCGGCGAGGGTTTAAAGCCGCTCGTGAAAACTGCATCCGGGGGAGAAACTGCCCGGTTAATGCTGGCAATAAAGAATGTTCTCGCAAAGGCTGACCAGATTCCCACACTGGTGTTTGATGAAATTGACCAGGGAATTGGCGGGCGAATTGGAGCGGTTGTCGGCGAGAAATTATACCGATTGACACCGGAACACCAGGTGATCTGCATCACTCATTTACCCCAGTTGGCCGGATTTGGACAGCAGCATTATCAGGTATTAAAGAGTGTTTCGGGTGGGCGGACAACTATTGAGGTACATGAGATTCATGGAGAGGAGAGGGTTGAAGAACTGGCAACCATGCTGGGAGGAGCGAGCGAAAAGAACCTGGCTTCAGCCCGAGACCTGCTGGATTATGTCTCCGGGGTGATCAGTTAGGATAAAATCTAATTATGGATATCAGATCGCATATTATGCGGTTCAGAACCAATCGAAAAAATCACAACCGATCGAATCCTCTGGGTATGATCGGTTTATTGATTGCCCTCTTGATCAGCATGATCGCTGCCGGTGGCGTAATTTTCGGTGTTTACCTGTATTCAGAAATCACAGATAACCTACCACCTCCAGTTATGTTGGAGCGATTGTTAGATCCTCCCGATGGATCCCTGCTTGAACCAACCAAAATTTTCGATAAAACCGGAGAGGCTGTATTGTGGCAATTCGAAAATCCGCTGGTTGAGTATCGCCGATATCTGAACATAACGGATGGCAGCATGCTGTTTTATCAGGAAGTTTCCCGGAATTTGATCAATGCCTTCCTGGCAGCTCAGGATCCTGAATATTTTAATAAACCAGAGACGTTCCTGGTTGGTATTTGGGATAATCAAGCAGATCCCATTCCTGAAAAAATGGTCGAGGAATTGCTCCTGTGGAATGAAACAGATCACCCATATCGGGAAATCAGAATTAATTTATTGGCTGACCAGATTGTCGGTCGTTATGGCCGGGAAAAAGTTCTTGAATGGTTTTTGAATAATGCTTATTTTGGTAATCAGATCTATGGTGTTAATCAAGCTGCCCTGATTTACTTTGGAAAATCAGCGGCCGATTTGGATTTGGCAGAATCAGCGCTGCTGGCAGCAGTTGCCAATTATCCTTCTTTGAATCCTTACGACTCCCAGGAAGCGGCCAAGGAAAATCAAGAAATCGTTCTTGGTTTGATGACCCAAGCAGGGTTGATTACCAGGACAGAAGAGACACGGGCTATACAAAAACAACTTATTTACCCTGATCCTGAAACAGCAGCTGGCGATTATATACCTGCATTTGTGGCCTATATTTTGAAAGAAGCCGACGAATTTATCCCCCGGGATCGCTTGATTAGGGGAGGTTACCGGATCATTTCAACTCTAGATTATGCTCTACAGCAGGAACTTGAATGTACAGCTGAGTTGATGACCGATAGGGTTTATGGCAACGACCCGGATCTTGATCCCAACTGCCAGGCGGCCAGACTTCTGCCTAAATATTCCGGTCCTTATTTGAACGGATCGGATCAACTGGAAATTGGTCTGGTCTTATTGGATCCACTCAGCGGTGAGCTGCTTGCCATGGTGGGACCATCCAACCTGAATACTCCCCGGAATCCAGGAACCACTTTGACTCCATTTCTATATCTTAACTATTTCACTCAGGGTTTTGAACCTGCTTCCCTGGTCTGGGATATTCCTCTGGATGATGTGAGCATGTCCGAACAGGAATTGCATCCTGGTTGTGAACAAGATTGTGAATTCAAAGGGCCAGTAAATATCAGGACTGCAATGATCAATGATTATTTATCTCCTGCAAAACAGCTCTGGGAATCTCAGGGAAATAATCAAATTGAGAATACCCTGACTTTGTTTGGTTTTTCATTGGGAAAGGAAATATGCCTGGATTGCGAAATATTTTCTGACGGTCCCGAGCTGAATATTATTGATCTGGCACAGGGATATGGCGTATTTGTAAACCAGGGCTTTTTAAGGGGGAGAAGCACTGGTGGGTCAATATTGGATGTTCAGCCTGCTGCAATTTTGAATATTGAGGATCAATCAGGTTGGTCATCATTCTATGATCTAGGTTTTGTGGAAAACAAAATAATCAATGAACAACTGGCCTATATGGTCAATCATATCCTCAGTGATGAAATTTCCCGGGAAAATGGCGATATTTTTAAAATTGGCAGACCTGCCGGGGTGAAAACAGGTTTTGTCCCGGAATCGGAAAGCGCTTGGGTGATAGGTTACACACCATCACAAGTCACAGCGATCTGGGCTGGAAATCCCGTTGCGAAAAATCAAGCTCAGGCAGATTACATCCAGATCAGCTCTGCTCTGTGGAGAGCCATTACTCAACAGCTTTCCCGGGGCCAGGAAAGCAGTGGTTGGGTCATGCCTGCAGGAATTTCAACGCTTGACGTTTGTTATCCATCGGGAATGCTGCCCGGTGAAAACTGCCCCAGAGAAGTCAGGGAGGTATTTATTGAAGGCAATGAGCCCCAGGGAGTCGATACGCTTTACCAGGCTTTGGAAATTAATCGTGAAACTGGTTTGTTGGCTTCGGTATTTACTCCGGGACAACTTATTGAAGAAAGGGTCTACCTAGATCTTCCACCCGAAGCTTTGAGCTGGGCAGAGGGTGCAGGTATATCCACCCCACCGACTCTTTATGATTTGGATTCAAGGGTTAATGAAATAGAAGGTTTTTCCATTTCAACTCCAGATAATCTTTCCTTTATTAATGAACGGGTCAGGATCATCGGATCGATACCCGAAGATGGATTTAGATCCGCCCGTTTACAATATGGTTTTGGAATGAACCCAGGATCCTGGCTCCAGATTGGTCCGGAGATCACTTCACCGGCAGATAATATCCGCCTTGGAACCTGGAATACCGCTGATCTTGAAGATGGAGTGTACGCCATTCAACTGGTGTTGATCCGGGATAATCAGCAAATTGACAAGGTTTCACTGGTGGTTTCAGTGGATAATTCTCCGCCTGAGATCTCTCTTATAACAGATCTGACAAGAATCCTGCATTATGAACGGGGAAAGGATTTGATTTTCGAGGTTGGTTTTGAAAATAAATTTGAAATATCAAGGGTTGATTTTTTTCTTAACGGTAATTTACTCAGCTCACGAAAGATAAATCCATATCTGTATCCTTGGGAGATGCAGCCTGGGAGTTATGAATTAGGTGTCAAGGCCTACGACCAGGCTGGTAATCAATCTGAGTTAAGCGTGGAATTTATTGTTCTGGCAGATTGATAAACCGTCTAAATTGCAGGGGATAAAATGAAAAGTTGAGCGGGTTTATTTTTTAAATCCAAACAGGCGCAGGGTATTTTCATTATTTCGCCAATTCTTTTTCACCTTGACTCTAAGTTTCAAGAAAACTTTCCGCCCGCTCATGGATTCAATATCCCTCCTGGCGGCTGACCCAATTTTCTTGATCATATCACCCCCAACTCCTATTAAAATCCCCTTTTGGGAATCCCTTTCCACAAATAAAGTTGCTTCGATATAAGCTCCCGTATCCCCGCGTTCCTGGTATTCATCAATCCTGACAGCAATTACATGGGGAAGTTCTTTCTGGAGCAGATTCATGGCTGCAGCCCTGATCAGATCCGCGGCGATCTCCCTTTCGAATAAATCAGTGACCTGGTCCTCTGGATAGAGCAGGGGTCCTTCCGGCAGAGCCTTGGTGATTTCCTCGAGCAATCCATCCAGGTTTTCCCCAGTGACCGAAGAAATGGAAATAATCTGTGCATCCGGTTCTAATTCCTGATACTGCTGTGTGAGGTTATTAAAATCCTGGGCTGAGATTTTATCCGTTTTGTTGAGAACTTTTATAACTGGGGGTTTCTTCTTCAAAGCGGAGATGGCATCACCAAAGAGATAGTCCTCTGAAGTTGGTGGAACGCTGCCATCCAGGATCAATAAGGCCAGGTCGACATCTTCTAATGCCTGGAGGGCATCCTGGTTCATGTATTCACCCAATTTATGTTTGGGGTGGTGGAGGCCGGGGGTGTCAATAAATATCATCTGGGCTTCCGGGAGACTAAGAATTCCCAGCTGCTGCAATCGAGTAGTTTGAGGTTTTGGAGATACAGCGGCGATGGTTTGTTTCAGCAAGCGGTTTAACAGGGTTGATTTGCCCACATTGGGGCGCCCCATAACTGCAATAAATCCTGATTTATGTTTTTCCGGCATAGTTCTTATCCTTTTATCAGTTCTAGAAATTGGTCCTAAACTGCCTTGTCCATACCTTGACCGATTCCGGCATATTTTATATAATAATGTGTCTGGATTAAATCCAGACACAAAGGGTACTTGTTATTGGAAACAGTATCCAAATTTAGATTTAATAACATTCTCGTTGCCCTGGTTGAAACCGGGGCATATTAACGCGTATAGTAACCGCTACTTGGCAATTTGGTCAAGTAGAAAGGTATAGGGAGAGTATATGGCTCAAGTTGAAAAAGCCAAGAATTACGCTCGGATCAGTTATCGTTTTCCATTGCCCCCTCTGATTAAGATGCAGCTTGAATCCTTTAATCGTTTAAAGGACAAAGGGGTTGGAGACTTGTTCGATGAGATTTCACCCATCGAATCATATAATGGCAAAATGAAGCTTTATTTCCCAAGTAAAAGCCCGGAATCAGAGCAATGGGGGTTGGATTTCCGGTTTGAACCCTGTGAATATACTGTTCAGGAATGTGTAGAACGCGATTTGACCTATGCATCTTCTTTATATGTATCAGTATTGCTTGCTGGCGCCAAGATTCCCGAACCGATCAAGCAGGAAATATTCATGGGTGAATTCCCGGAGATGACAGAAAAGGGAACTTTCATCATTAATGGTACAGAAAGAGTAGTTGTTTCCCAGTTGATCCGTTCCCCGGGAGTTTATTTCGAAGCTGAAGTTGACCGGACAACAGGTCGCCGCCTGGCTGTTTCTAAACTCATTCCAGACCGTGGTGCCTGGATGGAATTTGAAACCAGGAAGACAGGTTACCTTACCATCCGTTTTAACCGGCAGCGCACTATTCCCGTAACAATTTTCCTTCGAGCCCTGGCCGCAGTTGATGACGGTCTGGATGATTCCCCCATTAAGGAAGGCACCGATGAGGAATTGATCTCCCTCTTTGAGGATATCGATACCAACCCGGACCGCATGTTCATTCCGGCGTGTTTTGCCCAGGAACCCGATTGGGAAATACCCAAAGGCATGACTATCGCAGAAATAGCTTTGATTGATTTCTTCAAACGTATGCGCCCCGGAGATCCGGCAACTGTAGAAAATGCCCGCGATTTCCTGGAAGACCAGTTGTTTAATGACAGGCGCTACAATTTGGAGCGGGTAGGGCGATATAAGCTGAACCAGAAATATGACCTGGAAGGAAAAGTTCCAGAAGAACATCAAACCATAACCAAGTGGGATATTTATTACTTGATCCGCCGCATGATTGAAATTAACAATAATATGCAGGATCCAGATGATATCGATCATCTTGGTAACCGGCGGATCAAAACCGTCGATGAATTAATTCAGAATAAATTGAGAGTGGGTTTACGCCGAATGGAACGTGTCATCCGTGAGCGGATGTCCATCCGCGGCAAGAAGAAAATGTCCCCGGTGACGTTGGTAAATATCAGGCCGGTGGTAGCATCCTTGCGCGAGTTCTTTGGTTCCAGCCAGTTATCACAATTCATGGACCAAACCAATCCGCTTTCCGAATTGAGACATAAAAGAACCCTTTCTGCCCTGGGTCCAGGTGGATTGCACAGGCAGAGGGCAGGTTTTGATGTTCGTGATGTTCACCAATCCCACTATGGACGCATTTGCCCCATTGAGACACCTGAGGGCCCCAACATCGGTTTGATTGGACGTTTTGCAGCATATGCTCAGGTAAACGATTATGGGTTCATAGAAACCCCATATCGAAAGGTTCGCCAGGCAGTAACGCCCTCTGATCCGGAAATTGTTGATGCGGAACTCAGAGAAGATGTTCTGCATCCCAGCTCCAAAAAAGTGCTGGGTAAAGCTGGCGAACGCATCACTAAAAAAATGGCTGCAGCAATGAAAAAAGCCAAAATTGGTGATGTGCTGATCACTCCATTCATCTCCGAAGAAGTGGAGTACCTGGCTGCAGATGCAGAAGATCGTTTTGTGATAGCTCAGGCTAACGCAGAAATTAATGATCACTTCGAATTTGTGAAGGACCGGGTTTCTGCCAGACACGACTCAGACTTTCTGTTTGTAAAACCCACAGATATCGAATACATCGATGTGGCACCGAACCAGATTGTCGGTATCAGTGCCGCCTTAATTCCTTTCCTGTCCCATGACGATGCCAACCGTGCTTTGATGGGCTCGAACATGCAAGCTCAGGGAGTCCCCTTGCTGTGCCCGGAAATTCCCCGCGTGTCAACCGGTATGGAAAAACCGGCTGCGCTTGATTCCGGCCAGGTTCTGCTTGCTGAGGAAGATGGTGAGGTGATCTCTGTTGTAGGAGATAAGATTATCATCCGTAATAATGATAATGAAAACAAAGAATATAAACTCTGGAAGTATGAGCGCTCTAACCAGAGCACTTGTATTGACCAGCGGCCGATTGTGAGTAAAAGCCAACTTGTGAAAAAGGGTGATGTGATCGCTGACTCCTCCTCAACAGTGGATGGTAAACTGGCCCTGGGACAAAACGTCACAGTGGCATTCCTGTCATGGGAGGGCGCTAACTTTGAGGACTCGGTTGTAATCTCCGAGCACCTTGTCCAAGATGATGTTTATACCTCCATTCATATTGAAGAACACGAAGTTGAATCCAGGGACACCAGGCTTGGTCCGGAAGAAATTACCCGGGATATACCCAATGTAGGTGAAGAAGCCTTGAAAGATCTGGATGAGACCGGCGTAATCCGAATCGGCGCTGTGGTTGGACCTAATGATATCTTGGTGGGCAAGATCTCACCCAAAGGCGAAAAAGAACTGTCACCTGAGGAACGGCTGCTGAGAGCTATCTTCGGTGAAAAATCCCGTGACGTAAAAGACACTTCCCTGCGCATGCCGCACGGAGAGCGGGGTAAGGTCATCGAAGTAAATGTCTTCACCAGAGAGGAGAACGCTGATCTTTCCGCCGGCGTGGAAAAGATGGTCCGGGTATTTGTTGCCCAAAAGAGGCGCATTACCGCTGGTGATAAGATCGCAGGACGCCATGGTAATAAAGGTGTGATATCAACTGTTGTACCAGTTGAGGATATGCCCTATCTGTTAGATGGCACTCCTGTGGATCTGCTGTTGAGCCCGACCGGTGTTCCTGGGCGTATGAATATCGGCCAGGTATTGGAAGCCCACCTGGGATGGGCAGCCAGTAAACTTGGATTCCGGGCTGTGACCCCAGTGTTTGACGGTGCCCGGGAAAGTGAGATTGAAGCGGAATTGGCTCGGACCTGGATGATAGAAAGGGCTTGGGCTGATGCAGAAAGAAATGCCTGGGAGTGGCTGGAAGGATTTGATTACGAATCCAGCGATATCCTGGACAATAACGAAGCTCGCCGCCTTTTCTTGGAAAACTGGCTGGGCGACCGTGGCTATGACATTTACAAACTGGTATCTAATGAAATTTATGCCCGTCGTTCGGTTCTTCGTGAGTGGCTGCGAGATAAAGGAATTATCCCGGAGGAAATATTATTCTTCGAAGATAAGGAAATTCCCTTCAACGAAAGAGATGCCCAGGACGATAGAGCGGTGGTAGCCTGTTTGAAATTGTGGATCAAACACGTTTCCGGAGACGAATCCAAGAAAGTTGAAAAACTGGACATCGATGATTTGCGAGAAATGGCAATAAAGCTGGGCGCAAAAGCAGGCGTACCGCTTCCATTATTCGGAAAACAGATCGTCTTTGACGGAAAAACCGGCAAGCCATATCACAACCCAGTGACCGTTGGTGTGATGAATGTCCTTAAGCTGCATCACTTGGTTGAGGACAAAGTTCACGCTCGATCCACTGGTCCATACAGTCTGGTATCTCAACAGCCTCTGGGTGGCAAGGCTCAATTTGGTGGCCAACGATTTGGAGAAATGGAAGTCTGGGCTTTGGAAGCCTATGGCGCTGCCCATATCCTTCAGGAAATGCTGACAGTCAAATCAGACGATGTAGTTGGTAGGGTCCAGGCATACGAAGCAATCGTTAAGGGAGAACCTATTGAAGATGTGGGTATCCCGGCCTCGTTCCGCGTGCTCGTAAAAGAGATGCAGAGTCTGGGTCTGGCGATCGAAGCAGTAACTGAAGATGGTGATATCATCAGCTTTGGAAAGGAAGACGCGCGGGCGCAAATTCCGCGCATGACTACAGGTTTGCTGGGGTTAGGAGATCGCTAAGGACTCTTAATTCGGCAGAAAGAACATTGATTTAAAATGATGGACTGGCTTGACGCTCATAACTGAGCGTGCTAAAATTCCTTCTCGTTGCCCACTAATAGAAATGGGCCAAGAACGATTGATTGAATAACGGTTTACGAGCGATCCAAGGCCATCAAGTAAAATCGATGGCCTTGAAATTTGAAAAGTGAATTGAATTAGGTACGGAGGAGAATGTGCCAACAATTAATCAATTAGTCCGTAAAGGACGCACTGACAAGAAAACCAAAAGCAAAGCACCTGCGCTGCGCTACACCTTTAACTCGATGAAGCAGCGAAGGATTCGTCAGGACAAGGGTGCTCCTCAAAAACGGGGTGTTTGCACCATGGTGCGAACTATGACCCCTAAAAAACCAAACTCAGCCCTGCGGAAAATTGCCCGTGTCCGGCTGACCAATGGTATAGAGGTGACCGCTTATATTCCAGGTGAAGGACATGGACTTCAGGAACACTCGGTTGTTCTCATCCGTGGTGGACGTGTGAAAGATTTGCCTGGTGTTCGCTACCACATTATCCGCGGAGTTTTGGACTCTAGTGGAGTGGAAGATAGGAAACAGGGCCGTTCGAAATACGGGACAAAAGCTTCCTGATTTGAGCGTTCCGCAATATTGAAGCATTAGCTTGATGGAGATTACTGATGAGACGCAGAAAAGCTGACAGGCGAAAGATTGAGCCGGATGTACGCTACAACAATGTAAAAGTACAGACCTTTATCAATCATGTCCTGAAAAAAGGCAAGAAGAATGTAGCCTCGAAACTGGTTTATGACGCATTTGATATTATGGCCGAAAAAACCGGAAAAGATCCGGTTGAATTATTTGAGAAGGCAATTCAAAATGCATCCCCGAGGATGGAAGTTCGCCCCCGCCGGATAGGTGGTGCGACTTACCAGATTCCTATGGAAGTTCCGATACATCGCCAGTTTACACTGGCAACACGCTGGCTTCTAGAAGCCGCCCGGTCCCGGAAAGGTCAATCCTTTACCAAGGGACTGGCGGATGAATTATTAAGCGCGGTTAATAATGAAGGATTAG